>JAAXHO010000139.1 GCA_012270795.1 Candidatus Poribacteria bacterium | reverse complement strand
TGTCGGTTTTTCATTGTCCTAAAAACCCCAAGTCTGAACATTAAAAATCGACGGCATTTCAATATCATGCCTTGGTAAACACAACGAATGTCAATTTTTGGCTAAAAACGCACATAATTTATTGCACGTTCATACCCAACAGTAATTTGATGTAAATGTGGAACAGATTCAGAGTTCGGTAGGAATCTATTCAACTAACCTATAAATGAAAATGTCAGATCCGTGCATTTTGCCGTTGCGCAGATCCTTCGTATTTGGAATTCGGTTTGTGTTTTTAGGATTAAAAACCTTACAAGGCATAAAAATCCCTGATATTTGTGTCAAACCGAATGTTGTATTATTTAACTAACGTCTCTATATTATAATATTTGTAAAAAAATGTCAACTTAAAAATTATGTCGGTATTCGGAGAAGCGATAGATGTATAGTAAACGAAAACAGTTGCTGGTGTTCCTAAAAGTTATTAAGAGAGAATTTACTCAGATTCTTTTATTTTCAATATTTGATTGACAGGAATATTTTCCAGTTTTTGTTTATTTCCGCTTTGCCATTTTACCACGATACTATCAATTTGCGGGGATTTACCTAAACCGAACAACAACCGTATTTCGCTTCCTGATGCATAACTTGAACCGCTTTTTGCTTCTGCAATTTGTGTGTTTTCACCTACCTTGAGCTCAACTTTTGAACCGATTCCGTCGCGGTTGCTTTTTGTTCCGATGAGTTGGATGCCAATCCAGTTATTGTTGTTCCCGCCATCATTTCTGAGCAGGACTGCCCGTTGATTGGAATTCATGACCACAATGTCAACATCGCCATCATTGTCATAGTCTGCAGAAGCAGCTGCTCTGCCCACAAGTTCTTCAGCAAAATATGCACCTGAAGTTTGAGAGACTTCTGTATAAGTACCATCCCCGTTGTTATGAAAAAGCTGATCCCGTTGTGCATAAGTTTCGTAATCTAAGAGTTGTTCAATGATTGCTTGTGGGTGTCCATTTGCACAGAAAATGTCAAGGTAACCATCATTATCATAGTCTATAAACAGAGGACTAAAGCCGACATAGGGTAACGTTGGGTGTTGTAATTTACTCTCTGCTGTTGCTTCAGAAAAGATATGATTACCTTCTCCGAGATTTTGATTTTTGTAGAGTGTTGCTTTTTCCGAATTAGCGACAATAAAGTCGAACCATCCATCTCGATTGTAGTCACCAGCGTCTACCCCCATAGATCCTTCTGCTATGCCGTTTTCGTCATAACCGACACCGAGGAACAGTGCTTCGTCAGTAAAAGTGCCATCCCGGTTGTTATGATATAGGAAATTGCGGCAGGTGTCATTTGCCACATATATGTCTGGGTAACCGTCGTTGTCATAATCACAGACGATGGCAGCCATACCTCTCCCTTCAGATGGATTTACCAATCCGGCAGTATCGGCAACATTTGTAAAGGTACCGTCCCCTTTGTTTTTATAAAGTACATCTGGTGTTCCTGCATAACTTCTCGGATGTCCATAACCTATAATGCCTTTATATTTTGTGATAGGCATAGATGTGTCATAAATCAGATAGTTGACGACAAAAATATCTAAGTCTCCATCTATGTCATAGTCAAGGTATACGGCAGCAATACTCCAGTGTGTGTTGTCTATACCTGCCTCCTTAGTGATGTCAGTGAAAGTACCATCCCCATTATTTTGGTAAAGCCGATCTTGTTTGTAGTTTGCGATATATAAGTCGGCATCACCGTCGTTATCAATATCCGCTGCGGATGCAGCCATACCGAATCCAATATCTCCAGTACCAGAAATGTCTGTGACATCAGTAAAACGTCCGTTTCCATCGTTTCGGTAGAGGATATTTTTTGCGGTCTCTTGAATAGTGCTATCAGAAACACCATCAACAGGAACTACACCGCTATTAACGAAATATAGGTCAGCGTCTCCATCCCCGTCATAATCAAAAAAGACACCACCGGATCCCATGGTCTCAATGATATGTTTATGTTCGGTCTTGCCGTTGTGGTGTTTGAAGTCAATGCCAGCTTCTTCGGTGACATCTACATAGATAGGTTGTTGTGCAGCAGAACTGTATATAATGCATTGAACGGATAATATAAGGATAAAAAGGTATTTAGGCATTAGGACTCCGCGGTGAGCGCATACTTATTTTTTGTCTTTTTCAACCGATTTCGCCAGACGGAAACCGACAAATGAGGTTTTTAATGTTGGATAGAGATAGAATCGGAAGGTTGTACCGCATCTGGTGAGTTTGTCAATCCAAGAACCGCCTCTCACGACACGCCAACTCCCTTCAGTAGGTCCAGTTGGGTTCTGTTTTGGACTGTGAAAATAGTAGACATCACTGTACCAATCTGCAGTCCATTCCCAGACATTTCCCGCCATATCCATAGCCCCAAAAAAACTCTTTCCTTGTGGGTAACTTCCAACGGGTGCTAACCGATTATCAAAGCCGTCGTTATCCTCAGCAGTATTTGCGTTTGGTTTCAATGCATTACCCCAGGGCCATAAATTATTGCTGTAGCCGCGAGCTGCCTTTTCCCATTCCGCTTCAGTTGGCAGCCGCATCCCTTTCCATTGAGCATAAGCTTTTGCATCGTGCCACGACACACCGACGACTGGATGATCGGGAAACTTTTTGGCACGTTCAGGCCAGTTGCCGATATGGGGAAGGTGCGTAAAATTTTCGGGGGTATGTTGGGGTTTTACTTCTGCGGTTTTTTCATTTTTTTCTTGCAGACTTTTCCAGAATTCGTAGTATTCGGAGTTTGTCACCTCATATTTGCTGATATAAAACGAGTCAAGATATACTTTATGCACAGGTCTTTCGTCTAAAGCGCGGTTGCCACTTCCCATAGTAAAAGTACCTGCGGAAACCAGTAGCATCTTATTCTCTTTGGGCTCAGCATCTCCCTCTATGTGAAATGCAAGAGTTAACAGAAGTAGAAGAAATGTTATACCAAATAATCTAACTTTCAATAGGTTTATTCCCAATTACATGTAATAGGATTTATTTTGTTTTGTTCTGTTTTGCTAATAAGTCTTGGTACAGTTGTTGATGTTCCTTAGCAAGTTGATGTCTGCCAATGCTTTGATAGAGCTTTGAAAGGTTCAGATGATAATAGGGTTGTTCTTGATCTAATTCAACTGCTTTTTCAAACATTGCAATTGCATTATTTATATCACCTATCATTGCATAAGCACTACCGAGTGTGTTAAAAAACAGAGCATTTTTTGGCATAAGTTGTGCTGCTTTGGATACAGGTTCTAATGCTAATTTAGGATATCTCATGTTAATAAATGCTTGTCCCAGTGCGTGGTAGAATCCTGCAAGTGTTTGCGGTGGTGCTTTTTGCTTCTTGCTAAGTTCAATGCATGTCTGTAAGGTTAGAATTGCGCGGTTATACTTTTTCTGTCGCATAAGTACTTTCGCTAAACCTGACCACCCTTCAAGATTGTTTGGGTCTACACGTGTTAGTCGTGTAAATCTTTCATAATCAACATTGTTTTGTTGTAGTCGTTGGTATATTTGCATTTCTGCTTTGCTCTTTTCTCTTTCACCGATACGCATGTATGCTGTACCGAGACCGAAATGAGGATCGGCAAAGTCAGGAGTTCCAAACTTAACTGCTTTTGTAAAGTTCTCTATAGCATCAGTATACTGTTTAAGGTTTAGGTATGCAGTGCCAATTTCATTATAATTCTGCGCAGCGTTAGGTCTAAGTTTTATTGCTTCTTTCAAAACATCGATCGCTTTTGCATACTGTCTAAGCTTGACATAAGACTTACCCAACAACTCGAATCCGCGTGCATGCCGTGGTGATAATTCGGTGACTTTTTGCAATGGTTCAACTGCATTCTCCCATTGATTAAGTTTGAAATAGACAACACTCAAAGAATAGAGAACTTCAATATTATCTGGTTTTATGTCTATAGAACGTTGAAAAACTTCAACTGCTTTATTCCAGGACTCGTTTTCTGCGTACGCCATACCCAAATAGTGTAGTATTTCATAATGATTAGGTTCAATAGCGAGGGCTGCTTCAAATGCCTTAACAGCATTTGCATTTTCTCCTTTGAAGAGAGAAATAAATCCTTTTTCTACGTTTTGCACGTAAGTACTATGGTCTGTGCCTTGGGCATAAAGTCCATTTAATGAACAACCAAAACAGAATATGATAAATATTATCAACCAACTTCGCATCTGTTTAAACCTGATTTTTTATTGAAACAATACCTTTTCAAAAGTTCTGACAATGAAAATTGCTACATAACGACTATTGATGAATTGATGGGTATAGTATAGCAAATAAACTCTAAAATTACAAACAGATTGTGGAATTGGGTTCACACCAAAAAAACTTGCATAATAAAACATAATGATGTATCCTTTATTAATACGGTTTAACTCGTCGCGTATACAGAGAGATATGAAGATAAATCAGAATTCATGAAGATTGGGGAGGAATCTGGATGGCACAAAAACTATCCATTGTGATTCCGATATACAACGAGGCAGAACATTTAGAAGAAATTCTATGCCAAATTGAAGATGTTGATATCGGCATGGAAAAAGAATTGATTCTGGTCGATGATTGTTCAACAGATGGTACTCGTGAAATCCTTCAGAAACTACAGAACGCTGCTGACAATACAGCAAAAGTTTTCTACCACGAAATCAATCGGGGCAAAGGGGCTACACTACGAACAGGTTTTCAACATGTCACCGGTGACATCACTTTGATTCAGGACGCAGACCTTGAATACGATCCAAAAGATTACCCGAAATTGCTTGAACCGATTCTAACAAATCAAGCAAATGTTGTCTATGGGTCTCGTTTCATGAAGGGACGCCAAGAAGGCTTGTTACGTAGTTACCTTGCGAATCGATTTCTCACCACTCTTTCAAATCTCGTCAATGGTACTAAATTGACTGATATGGAAACCTGCTATAAGGTTATTAAAACGGACATTTTGAAGGATATTACCCTTCGTTCTGATAGATTCGGTTTTGAACCTGAGATCACTGCAAAACTTGCAAGACGTAAATGCAAAATCGTTGATGTGCCTATTAGTTATCGTGGTAGGGATTACCATGAAGGAAAAACGGTTAGTTGGAAAGATGGTATCGCGGCGATTTTTCATATCTTTCGGTTCAGATTTTTTTCATAGATTTTCTTCATTACTTATATGCTTATGGGACATTTAAAGGAGTTACTAAAAGAGGTAGATGGTATCCTTAATTCATCTCAAATGTCTGAAACACAACCCCCCGAAGAACGACCTGAAGACCAAGATGATGAACTACTTAAGGCATTGAGACAACATTTTGATCACGATACTTTTCGAAATGGTCAGCGAGAAATTATTGAGGCGATATTAGATGGAGAGAATGTATTTGCCGTTTTCCCAACGGGACACGGTAAATCATTATGTTATCAGTTACCCGCATTGATGCTGCAAGGGACAACGGTTGTCGTTTCACCACTGATTTCATTGATGAAGGACCAGGTAGACGCATTAAAAGCACGTGGTGTTAAATCGGTATCATTGATTAACAGTACTTTGTCTTGGGAAGATTATCTGTATGAAATCAATCGGTTAAAACAGGGAAAGACAAAACTACTATATATCTCACCAGAACGTTTGCGTAGCAGAAGGTTCTTAGATTTACTCAATTCTATTCTCATTTCTCTATTCGTTATTGATGAAGCACACTGCATCTCGCAATGGGGGCGCGATTTCCGTCCTGCCTACCTTAGTATCTGTGATGCCTTTAACACACTATATCCGAGAACCATTGCACTTTTCACAGCGACTGCTCCACCCGATATTCGTAGGGATATTCTCAACATCCTTGATATTCCCAACCCACGTGTACTCGTTGAAGGCATTGAAAGACCCAATTTGAAGTTATCTGTTCTTGAAAGCAAAAATAAAGAACACAAGTATACATTGCTTGATGAGAGCCTGTTATCACTTCAAGGCAACGGAATTATCTATGCTGGCAGACGCAGTGAAACTGAGGATATTGCCAAATATCTAAGGGAACAAGGTTATAAAGCAGATTATTACCATGCGGGGCGTGAATTGTATGAACGGAAACGGATACAAGAAGCGTTTTTTGATGATAGCGGCGATGGAATAGATATCGTTGTTGCGACAAATGCTTTTGGTATGGGGATTGATAAGCCAAATATAAGGTTTATTATTCATTGGACGATGACGGGTACACTTGAGGAATATTGCCAAGAAATCGGTCGTGCTGGTAGAGATGAAAAAGACTCTGAATGTATTTTGATCTATTTTCATGATGACCGGGGTTTGCATGAATACTTTATCAAAGAGAGTGCGCCGGATAAACCATCACTGTTAAAACTTCTGCGAGAAATTGAAAATCTAAAAGGTGCTGGACAATTTCGGATGGTTGCACTGGAAGAATTGATAATGAAAGTCGGTTTTAAGGAGGCAAAACTTCAGGTCGCCCTTACATATTTGGAAAAGCTCGGTTTTTTGAAAAGGTGGCACAATGTTCCTGCACGTATTTCGGTGAGTTTGCGCACATCAACAAACGCCACCACAACACCGACACATTCTGAATTGCTCAGGCAGCTGGGACAACGTAAAGTTACGGACATTATCACGTTCTGCCAAGAGTTTGACCTGAGTCCGCGTATCGTGATGGAGCAGCTTGCAGAACTTCAGAACGACGGCTGCCTTCAATACTGGGGCAAGGACGACCTTATGCTGATTGAGTTGCTTCAGGATAGTGAATTCTTTGACACGCTCTCCGAAGACCAGATGGGATTCTCTGATTATGTCAAATACAAACAGAGTAGAATTGATAAAATAGTGCGTTATGCCGGTTCTGATCAATGCAGAATGAGAGTCATACGTAGTTATTTTGGTGAGGATGTTTTAGATGATTACAGATGTGGCACGTGTGATAGGTGTTGCCAGAATAGTGTATAATGATATGTATTATATCATTTTTAGTGCTGTTTGGTATACGGTTTGGATTGGGATATTGTTTTTTTCTGCGATTGACTTGCAGTCTTCATATTCGGGTGTTGATTTAATGAGAACACCGTTCAAATAACCATGTTTGACACGGATGGCGCCCCATTGTGTGTCCATTTCAGTAAAATCTCTGTTGAGAATGACACGGTTTGCAGTATAATAACGAACCCCGAATGTTGTTGTTTCTGTGAGAAGAACTTTGATCAACGGGGCTCTGTTGTCAGAAGAACAGAGAACGTTTATCTGCATACCGGGTCTACCTTTTTTCATAAGTGTTGAAACAAAAAGGACATCTAATGCCCCATTTTCAAAAAGTTTTTCCATGACATAACCAGAGATTTCAGGGGTCATGTCGTCTATATTAGTTTCTATAATTTCTATCTGTTCCCTCATGCCGAAACTGGAATCGTGTCCGACGGATTTAGTATCAATAGTATTTTTTTCACCGATGCATACACGCAATAGATTCGGTTGTGTATCCAAATCTCTGGTGCCAGCACCGTAGCCGATCTTGTCAACAGTCATATTGGGCATAACACCATAGCCTTTAGCCAGTGTCGTGATGATTGCTGCCCCCGTAGGCGTGACTAATTCATGGGGTATATCAGTTTGACGAATTGGGACACCGTTTAGAAGTTCCATTGTTCCAGGTACAGGCACTGGCATCATGCCGTGTGCACAACGAACAAAACCGCGCCCCAGGGAAAGGGGAGAGGCATAAATTTCTTCAATACCAAGTTGCTTTAAACCGATAACAGAACCGACTATATCCACTATTGAATCAATTCCGCTAACTTCGTGTAGGTGTACCTTATGTTTGTCAGTGTCGTGGACTTTCGCTTCTGCTGATGCAAGTTTATCAAAAATCTGTTTTGCCGTATCTCTAATGTCTGTTTCAAATTGACTACAATCTAATATTGAAAAAATGTCAGAAAGGTGTCTACTGGGACCGTGGGAATGCTTATGGTTTTCTGGTTCGTGTGCGGTCTCAACTATTGCTTGTGTTCCACTGATATTGTGTTTAGAAGTTTTCTGAAAATGGATACTGAATTCATCGTTGAGATTTAGTTTCTCTAATTCAGTTGTGATAATTTCTGCATCAACTCCCGCATCTACAATGGCACCGAGTACCATGTCGCCACTAATACCAGAGAAGCAATCAAAATATGCGACTTTCAATTGTGAATGTCCTTTGAATGGATGGTAGGTGGTGAAATTAAAAAACCCCTAAGTGGTTGCGGGTTTTATTGTCTGGTAAGTATCAGAAATTACAATCTTATGAAGGCGAGAAAACACCTTCATAAGATGAGATTGTGATTGTGTTAGGACTTTTGAAATAGATCCATCAACAATTCTTTCGGTTCATGTCTACGGAGTTTATTGAGAGCTTCAACTTCAATTTGTCTGACCCGTTCACGGCTGATTTCAAGTTTTGTGCCGATATCAGCGAGCGTATATTCAATGCCATCGATCAACCCGTAGCGTAGTACTATGACATGCGTTTCACGCGGATTGAGCGTCCTGTTTAGCACCTCTTCCAAGACTTCAACCTTGGAATAATTGACTAATTCAGTTTCAGGCGTGATTTGTGAGTTGTCTGGTATCATATCTCGGATTGGTACTTCTGGTGATGCTTCATTTATCGGTGCGTCCAACGAAATTGGGTCTCTTGTTGCTTGTAAGATTTCATCTACCTTTTTCTCAGTGAGTTTCACTTCGCTTGCAATTTCTTTGGTAGTCGGTTCCCGTCCGAGTTTTGTAGTGAGATTGGATTGAACCTGTTTTATCAATCGTCGGGTTTCTCCGATATAGCATGGCACACGAATGATCTGTCCTTGCTGATCGATGGCGCGTTTTATGGATTGCATCACCCACCAAGTTGCATAAGTGCTGAACCTAAACCGTAGTGTATGGTCAAATTTCTCAACAGCTTTCATCAATCCGATGCTGCCTTCTTGCATTAGGTCAAGAAATGTCAAAGCTGTTTTGTTGAAGTGGTGTTGTTTTGCGATGCTTGCTACTAATCGCAAGTTTGCTTCAACGATTTTCATTTTTGTGCCGTGTGCAAGTTTATCCGCCTCTTTGAGTTTTGTCAGAAGGTTCTGTACGTAGTCCAATTCGGAGCGAAGCGTTTCTAACAGAGGATCTATGGTGCGTGTAGTCCACTGCACGTCGTGTGTTGTACCCATATTTGAATACACTGTTTCTTCCAAAAGTTCAGCAGGAATTTTATTCATTAGTTGGACAAATTCATACTGTGTGTAAGCAAAAGTGTCAAGTAAAAGTGTTTCCTCCGTTTCCTCAAGTGGTTCTGCCTGGTTGATTGATTCTCGTTCTATGCTTCGTGAAAAGTGGTTCTGTTCCTGTTCAGAAAGAGTTACACCGTTCATTTCTTGCGATTTTCTGCCAGCATTGATGCCTTCACGGATGGTTTTTCTTGCATGAGTTTTGAACTTCTTCCCATTTTCTGGCATCCAAGTTTCTATGGCTTTTATCAGACTGAGATAACCTACTTGCATTAATTCATGGGATATATCGGCATCTGCTTCATTTGCATATTTTTTTAATAGATATAGGTTTCCCATGAGAATCTTAGTCTTTAACCGAACTAATTTATCTCGTTTATTTTCTAATCTATTAAATAAGTCATGAATTGATTGTATCTGAGCTGTAATCTGCGTTACAACCTGTCCATGTTCCTTTTGTAGTGGTAGTACTTTTTCTGCTCCGTTATGTTGGTTTTTAGTTGGGTATTCTAATGATGTGTATACCCATTTTGGAAGCAATTCAAAGCTTGATGCAAATGCCTGTATCCCCTTTTGGTATTCCACAAAAAGGGCTTTTTCCTGTTCGGGCCCCAACAACGGGGTTTTAGCTATAGTCTGCAGATAAGCGAAGGTTTCATCCTTTATAGGGGCGTTGTTCTCCGCTTTTTTCTCCTCTGCTGGGAACATATCCAATTCGACTGAATCAGAGGGGTAAATGTTATTCATTTTTTATTCCTCATGTCAACGCAAATATTTTTGCATCACAGAATCGATGGTTTTTTCATAGCCTTCAAGCAATCTCAATGCTTTTAAAAGAACTCTATACTTTTTTCTTTACTTCACCATATAACTACAGCGTATTTCATAAATGCAATTTTGTCCAAATTCACAGCATCGCGTGTATGATAAATCGGGGTTAGAAACCCCTCCTACGATTTATGAGATAGGCGTATTTCATAAATGCAATTTTGTCCAAATTCACAGCATCGCGTGTATGGTAAATCGGGGTTAGAAACCCCTCCTACGATTTATGAGATGGGTTGTATTAAAAGAAACTTGAATTTGTGTAAGAAATGTGCTAAATTATCGTTTCAAAAGTGCATATAGAACTTTGTCAAGGACTTTATGAATTTTATACTAAACAAACATCAATAATGGAGGTATTTTATGCAAGAAAAAAGCCAAAGTAATGTTGTAGAACGTATTTCTGCTGGTGAATCTTTTGCGAATGAAAACTTAGAAAATATAGATTTAGCGAACCAATCTCTTGTCGGTGCAGATTTTTCTGCTGCGAATTTAAGTGGTGCGAATTTGAAAAATGCAGATTTAACTGATGCAAACCTAAACGATGCTAATCTTGAAGGTGCTGATCTCTCTGAAGCCGTGTTGTTACGGACTTACCTTGTAGGTGCTAATCTTAAGGAGGCGACTCTTGAGAATGCCAATCTATTTGGTGCATTTTTGAGTGGGAGTCTTCTCTCTGGTACAAACTTTCGTGGTGCAGATTTATGTCGGGCTACACTGGGTTGTCCAACATGTGTGCCAACCGAAAAGTTTGGGAGTCTAACTACCTTTGAAAATGCAAACTTAGAAGAAGCAATCTTTGGTGAAATCAAATTAGATGGTATCGTGTTATTGGGTGCTAATTTCAAAGGGGCATACCTCTACGAAGTTGATTTGTCTGAAGCTATTTACCGAGAAAGCGACCTTGAAGGTGCAATTACTAAACAGGGACGAAACTAATTTTATATGATCATTTGCTAAAGTTACTAAACAAGAACATTCTGTCACAACCCTGACTATCTTCAGTTCGGGGTTGTGTTTTTAATTGACAAACTTACCACAGTAACGATCTGGGCTTGCTAAAAAAGAGTATGTAATGAAGAAATGCTAAAGCGGTTTGCATTGTATTATGACGTTATAAACACCAAATAGTTTACAAATATGCATTTTTCTTAAAAATGTATTATGCCTTTAACGTTAAATGGAAACTATTACAGGCGTAGATGTGTTTAGGCAACCGTATCTCCCGATTGGCATATAAGAAAAATAGTGTACACATACCAAGCCAAGTAAACATGATTATAACACAAGTAAACGGTTTTGTCAAATTTATTTGTTTAGAAGTCACATTTTTCTTATGATTTGTCCTAAATCCTTAACTGAATAGTTGCTGTTGGCACATTTTATTATAGAGTCCCCCCTTTTCTAATAAGGTTGCATGGTCACCCCTTTCCACGATTTGCCCATCACTGATAACTAAAATTTTATCTGCCTGTTGAACAGTTGAAAGGCGATGAGCGATAATGAAACTTGTTCTACCTTTCATCAAGTTTTTTAAAGATGCCTGAATGATAGCCTCGGATTGCGTGTCAAGTGCGGAGGTTGCCTCATCCAGTACGAGAATTGGTGCATTTTTGAGGATCGCCTGAGCAATTGAGATACGTTGTTTTTCCCCTCCTGATAGGTTACTCCCCGCTTCCTCAATATGTGTATCGTAATCATTTGGCATTTTCGTGATAAAGTCATGTGCGTTTGCCTTTATTGCTGCATCAACGATCTGCTGCCTGCTTGCATTGGGTGAACCGTATCCAATATTCTCCAGAACAGTACCGTCAAAAAGAAAAGTATCTTGTGGTACAAGCGCGATATTTCGTCTTAATGAGTTCAACGTGACATCATCGGTTGACACATTATCTATTAGTATTGCCCCGGAATCAATTGCATAAAAACGTTGCAGCAGATTGAGAAGAGTTGTTTTTCCGCTGCCACTCGGTCCTACAAGTGCGATCATCTGTCCTGCTTCTGCTTTAAAACTGACATTCTTGATAACAGGATGCTTATTGTAGGCAAAAGTTACATTCATGAATTCAACTGTACCTTGTAAATCTGTAAGTTTCGTTTTTCCTTCAGACAAACTTGTCCGTTCATCTTTCATATCCTGAATGACAAAAATGCGTTCTGCAGAAGCGAGACTTTGTTGTAAGACATTATTTAGAGTCCCAATGGTCTTAATAGGTTTGTACAAAAGTCCGACCATGACGACAAACGTTGTGAACCAACCAATAGTCAACTTTCCTTCTATTACCTGCCAACATCCGAGGCCGAAGACGATTGCACTTCCAAGTGCAGCCATCCAGTCAATTACGGGTGGGAGTAGTACAGCATAGAGCGCACGTCGAATTGCCGCTCTATATTGACTGGATGTGACCGATTGAAACTTGTCCATTTCAGTCATTTCAGTCGTGAAACTCTTGATAATATTGATACCGGTCAATGTTTCTTTGAGTTGAGAGAAGATGTCCGAACTACGTTGTTGGATTTCTGAACTGGCTTCGCGAACGCGCGCCCCGATCCTTGAGATAATATACGCTATTAACGGTAGAACAAGCAGGGAGTAAATGGTCATTTCAATATTTTTGTATAGCATAAACGCAATAAAGACGATGACTTTGATAACAGCTTGCATGATAGATGAGGTTGCAGCGACTGCCTGTTGCAAGGTTCTCACATCATCGGTGATGCGTGACATGACATCACCGCTTCGGCTTTCTGATAACACACCAAGTGGTGCTGCAACTATTTTCGCATATAAATCATTTCTTAAACCTAAACTCAGTTTATTACCAACACGCTCCATCAGAAAATCAGTTCCAAAGACGAACAATCCCATAACAAATACCAAACCGATGACCCCAAGCAAGAGCCAAATATAGAAACGGATAGCGTCTCCAGTATTTGTTAGTGTAAATTCAAAACCATCAAATATATTGTCTAATTCGAAAAAACGGATAGAGATAGGTTCCGTGGATTGATTTAAGTTTTCTAATTCTTTGAGGGAATCAAGCGTATTGGCTAAAATCTGCATGCGTCCCAAATCGCATAAAGAAAAGACCAGTGCGAAACCCATCGCTAAGAGAATAGAAACTGTGAATGGTGTAAGATAACGGAGAAACCGTCTAAGGATGTTTTTTTGTTGCAAGAATCATCGCCTTGATTATATGATAACTTAACTAATTTTATCTACAAACTGATAGTCACCGAACTGCAGTACTTTTATATTAGCAGCAATTTCCGATTTGCAGCGGATGTTAAATTCTTTTTTGTCAAAGTCAATATTTTCAATTATACCGATTGCTACTGTATTTCCAGTTTCGTCAAGCATACCCACAAGTCGTTGTTCAAAATATGTTGATCGCTCATAAGAAACGGTGGATAAACTGAGATAGTTTTTTAGGTAATTAGATGTAGTATAAGGTATTTTTCTTCGTGCAATTAGACATAAGGAGCGGTGTCCCCATTCAGCATGTAGAATTTCGATTTCAGTCAGTCCAGAAAGTATCTCTAATTCCTTTTGGTTTGCTATTCTACCATTAAAGAAAGGTGTTCGCGCACCCCGAATTTGTTCAAAAGGAATCGTTTGGAGTTGACTGTCTGAGAAATATTGCTTAAACAGATTTTTTCTATTACGTTTTCGTAAAGGACGACTTTTTGTACGGATTGATTTATGTGGCGAAAGATAGTGTATTGTTGCCCAACTGAGGTTCCTGTAGCAGCCGACGATTTGCTCAAATTCATTGGACCGGCCGATACAAACGATATGGTGTGGTTGGATAAGGTCTATTTTGCTCTGCTTTAGGTATATAGCAGCGCGTTCATGGATGTAACCGGTTGTATCAATTATAGTCACATCAGCATCTGTGTCAAGTACGGCATCTACCATTAGACGAGTGCCAGATAAAACCGTCAGCAGATTGCGGATAGGGGACAATGCTCCAATGAAGTATAGCCTGTCGGCATTTTGCGTTAATTTTGCATGTGAAGTTGTTAGAACATCTTTATCTGATTTGTTAACTGGGGCAAGGTTTTGTTGGGTAGTTTGATAACCACCGAAAGGTAATTGAAGCGTTCCCTCTACTTTGAAAGCTTCAAACAGTTTCATGCCTATTGTGGTGGGAGGCCCGATTTGAGATTGTCCAATATCCGCGTCAACAAGTGCAACTTTTAGCGATGACGCACAAGCATAATCAACGAGGAATTTACAGAAGGTTGTTTTTCCCGCATCGGGTGCACCGAGAACGAAAATTCTCTGGTTAGGTGATACAATTTGTTTGGCAATTCTCATCCAATCTGAGTTAATGTGGTATTTGCGATACATTGAGGATAACCGCTAATTTCCGAGGCTGAGTTCATATCTGAATGAGACACCGGAGAAGTTAATAATATCATCTAATTGCTGGTTCTGTTCAATTCCGAGTATAGTTTCAAGAAGTGACTTTTTTCTCTGTGTTCTGAGAACTTTGGGAGTTCCATCTATATTTCCCAGTTTACCAGCAATTTTGATTGCGTCCTGCAAGTTCCCTAATTCGTCAATCAATTTATGTGACTGTGCTTGTTTTCCGGAGAAGATGCGACCGTCAGCAAGTTGGACGATCTCGTCTCGTGTGAGATGATCCACACGAGATTGTGAGATGGCATCAACAAACTGATTATAGACATCATCTACGGTCTCTTGCAGAGCTGCTTTTTCCTCATCGGTGAGGTCGCGAAATGCAGAACCAGCATCTTTGAATTGCCCACTTTTGATAATCTGTTGTTCTAATCCCACTTTGTCGTAGAGCCCTTTCATCTTCGTAAACTGCATTATTACACCGATGCTGCCCGTTAGCGTTCCGGGATTTGCGACTATTGTGTCGGCAGCACAAGCGATATAATAACCGCCCGATGCGGCTGTACTCCCCATTGATGCAACAATAGGTTTATCCAACTTGTTCAATTCGGCAAATACCTCCTGAACAGGGGCGACACTTCCTCCCGGTGTGTTGATGCGAAGAACAATTGCCTTTACATTTGGGTCATCCCGATAGATATGGAGACGTTGTATGGTTGCATCTGATTTTGTGATGATTCCTGATATATCAAGGACAGCCACCTTTGGTCCAAAGGACATTCCGCCAAACAAAAGGTTGATGATGATTGAGAGAAAGAAGAATCCTACGATAACAGATATGATTATGATTATGATCTTTTTTTTCATTTTTTCGTTATTTTTTATTCATCTTTGCAGTAATGCCAAACCTTTATAGTGGAAATCATAATTACTTATACATTTTGCACCTGTCTGATCTCCCCTCGCTTGCTATTCTTAGCCCCCCGCTTGCGGGGGTTGGGGGGTCGGGATAAAGGGGGGTAGTCTTTCGTGTGTAAACTTAATTATGGATTCTACTATAAATAGTCTTGGATGATGCAAGTGCTCCAACACTTGATTTCGAAAATGCTATCAAAATTATCGTAATTTGTCAATATTTTTTTCGTTATAACACAGGGTTATTCAGTTTTAAGAGTTTTCCGTTTATTTGTGCTACTAATAGTTTATATCGTAGGTCGGGTAGAGCTTGCGACACCCGACATTTATGCCGAAACAGTGGTATTGTCGGGTTTCGCTGCGCTCTACCCGACCTACGATCTAATTTTTTACATCAAAATATTTATGCACACCCCTCACATTAATTAACAGGTGTAATTTTGATAACCCTTTATACTACGGATACTGGACAAACGTACAATACTAACTTTTTTGTTGATTTTTTTTGCACATTTTGCTATAATACTCAAAGATATTGAAAATTCACGGTTCGCGTGGATTAAGTCGGAGGTGCTTAAAAAATGCACCTACAGTGTTTAGAACAGCTACACTATCGATGCGTAGTACTGCCGTAGTGTGATTACGACAGAGCTGATGACTTTCATATCACGAATTGACTTTTATGTCATGTGGAATGTAGAGATCAGCAACCTTTACAGGGATTGATATTGTTCACCCCCTTTTATATCCCCCCGCAAGCAAGGGGATATAAAGGGGAGCTGCTCTGTAGTCTGTCTAAATAAATAAAACCCGCTTCATGATATAATTGAAGCACAACAGGAGACAGCACTACAAAATCTTTCTCATTTCAAAAGTTATATAACATCCCTTAAAGAAAGCATTACGAACCCTTATCCTTGGCATTGTGTGTGCGGTCGCGATTAAGAGCTTCATAATGATACTGAAGCTAGGGAGAGTGGAGATCTCTATAATTGTTGTTCTTATCGCCGCTATAATAACTATGATAGCAGCTCTCCTTGCACCATTCATTCGTCATTTTGTATCTAAAAAACATTATATAATGTTTCTGTGTATTCTTTGGTCCGTTGTACTTTTCTCTTATCTTTTTCTGTGATGCTCACGGATATTCTGATACTGAATGGGCTTTTTGCATTTGGAGAAGTGCCACCTGAACTAGAACGCTACGCAATACGTTAAGTGTAGCAAAAGCATCAACCTCTAACTTCGTATAAAGTGAAAGGAGTGTAACTCATGAGTAAAAAAATGTATTGGGTCCTTGGTGCCCTCATCCTACTTGTCGCTGCTTTTTCTTATGTGATCTATCAACAATATCAAGATATTGAGCAGATCGAAGAAGAAGGGAAAGCATATCGGCAAAAAATAGAAAGAATGGAAAAACAACAAGCAGCACAAAAGGATGCACAAAAACCGAGTCAGGACAACCCACCGCCCACAGAACCCGGGTTCAAGTGGGTGTGGCATAACGACCACTGGGACAAAGTGCCGATAGGTCAACCGAATGCACATGTTCATCATCCGGTTGTCGTGAAACCGCCCCTGCCTCCCAAGGCAGAGCCGAAACCGAAACCGAAAAAAGCGTTGTATACCGGTCCCTTGACATTTCACGCAGAGCTGCTGAAAACGAATCCCGTGAAGGCACTTCGCTTACAACAGGAGGAACGTGGACATTGGAGCGCGGCATGGATACCCCCATTCCCGCCCGATGACACAGAAGCACAAGAATTCGCCAGGGCAGTCTATCTGTGGAGATACTATATACAGACCTACGGGTATGAAAAGTTAGATACACCTGAATATGAAATGGAAACAAAGGAATACCTTAAGGCTCGCGATATCTATAGTCAAATGCTGGATACTATTGACTCATATCCGTATGGTGCGCGAAAGTCGGATTTAATGAATCTTACGTGGCCCGCATTGCGTGATGCGTCTGCTGTTAGTGACAGCCGCGGCAATATAGAATCGTATCCGTCAGAATATTTTGGGGATCCAAAAAGAAGAGCATACTTGAAACAGAACGGTGACTGGAAATATTAAGGAGGATTTTTTCAATGATGATGAGAAAAATTGCTTTATGTGTGATTATATTTTCTATTGTGTCGCTTTTCGTCGCGGTGCCTTTTGTAGCGGCTCACGGTGGCACACAAGCTGAGATAGACGCATTAAAAGAAGCGGAGATTGACCTCAAGAACGTGATCGAAAAACGTCAAGAGCCATTGAATGAAAAGTATAACGGAGCGAAAGCCGCTGTAGATGAGCTTTTTAAAGAGTGGAATCAGAATGAAACGTCTATTAGAGACAACTATTGGGATATTGGAAATGCTGCGGCAGCGACTGCTATCTCCCTTATCATGGAAGCGGTTCTGACGAAAGATCCTGACGATGGCGGTGCCACGAAGGAGGAGTGGTTGAAAGAGCTTGTTGAGCACTTACCTACTGTTCTTTCGGGAATCAACGCAGGCAAGAAAATTTGGAACGTGTCAGATGGTTTGAGTAAGCGTGCTGCCTATGTGCTGGCACTCCATTCTGCCGTTGCTGCTCTGGACCAGGTCATATCGGAGAATGAGAAAGCCTTTAAAACTTATGAGTCTAAGTATGATATTTATCTGGACAAGATGCAAAATCATAGGGGCGGCTTAGTCCGTGTGCCGGACTATAGCGATGAAGGTGATTATAACAGTGTCACAGCATTGTCTCTTCAAGAAATCAAAGACATTGTGAAAGCCGCAGACGCGTATCATGACGAGGACAAGAAGAACATGCTGAAGTACTGGTATCACGTCAATGACTTGAAGAACGATTCTGAAGCATCTTCAAAGATGATTGAAGCTTTTCAAAATAAAAGCCCTCACTGGAAGACTGCTCCGTTTTACCGGAGAATAAATATGCGTGCGGTGGGCAGTGTGGTCAGAAACACAGGACACCTGTAGAGCATTTGGTTATATGTCCGCATGCTTTGACATCTTCCACCCTGCAGGTTGGGACAAAAAGGTTGACGAACCTGCCGATAGACAAAACTATACCGAAAGGCAAGTTGTCGCCGACTGGCTGCGGTGGCGTGTATTATATTTGTGATTCGGCGGATAGAGAGGAGCATCGGGTGCGTATCTGTGGCAAGACAAAGAACGGTGTTTTGTGTAAGGTGCCTTTTAGAAGATGTCTGAATTTTCGTTGTAATCATAACACGTGGCGGGATGTGTTGGACAAGAACCACAAGGAGTTTTCGGGAAAGCTGATCATTGGGCCTTTGGGCGGCATTTACAATATTTTGTCGGGGGATAGTCATACTTCGGAGGTCTCTTCGGATGTCGCGTATAGTTGGATAGATTGGTTTGTGGCATCGCTGGGTGTCTCTGGGCGTGGTGAGGCATTTGATGTGAGTTATGGCGATGGCAGTCTCACGACTGCAAGTGCGGCCTATACCTTCCCTACGGACGCGAGTGGAGAATATGTGATAACGGCTGTTGTCTATGATTGGTCAGATGCAAGTGTGGCTGCGGAGGCTTCGTATACGGTATCTGTGGATCGTAGCACGTCAACGACCCCTACGACCCCGACAACACCCACGACACCGACGACAACACCCACGACACCGGTTTCAGTGACGCTGCTTCCGTCTCCGAATGAGTATGAGGCGATAGCAGGGGATAGTCACAGGGCGGATTTGTCATTGAGTGATTATCCGAGTTATGTGTTTTGGTACGTTCAGGATCCGGGTGAATCCGATTTTGGTGCTGAAGAGTCAATAGATGGTTCGGGGAATCTGTCATCGGCATTTACTTATTCGTTTCCGAGCGGTGTGAGTGGTAACTATAAGATAAGGGCCTCTGGAACGATTGCGGCTACAGGTGAGGCGTTTGATGTGAGTTATACGGTCACGGTCTCGTTGCCGTTATCTTTTTCGCCGACGGTGTCGGGGATGACATCTCAGTTTCGTGCTGGCGATCCGATTACCTTTACCGTGACAACGGGTGGTTTGCCGATCTATGGGGCGTATCTCTATTATGGGGGACGAATGTGAGCGGCTGGGTGAGTGGCAGTCGGACCACAACGACCTTAGAAATAAGCCATACTATTCCTGCGGTGACATCGGGGCTGTGGTGTAGTTGGACACTCTATGTCTATCCGTGGGATGGCAATACGTATGGCACGCCGACGGTGCTCTATCCAAGTATTCAGGTAAAATAAGTTTCACCGATTTCATTTTGTAGGCAGGTATCCTTTTTGGGTATCTGCCTCATTAATTGTTAGTCTGTTTTGGTTTCGTTAATTCAGAAGAATTCTGTTTTTCTGTTTGTGGGAAAAAGATTACCCAAAAGGTTTTGAATAACCACACCATATCGGAAAAGAAGCACTGTGTGGCAACATATTGAAGGTCAAGTGCTAATTTTTGTGGCATTAGTTCAGTGATATAATATTGTTCTGGGTCTTTCTGTGCTTGTAGTTTTTTCTCCTCGTTGCGGTTGGCTATCTGTGAGGGGCCTGAAATACCGGGTTTTACTTGAAGCACCCGTTTTTGCTCATCGGTATAGTATTTGACATAATTCGGTGCTTCTGGACGCGGTCCTATGAGACTCATATCCCCTTTGATGACATTGATGAGGTTTGGCAGTTCATCCAGTTTTGTAATCCTTAGTAATTTTCCTATAGAGGTTACGCGTGGGTCTTTATGCGTAGTGAGTCCTATTCCGATTTGGTCTGCGTTGACGACCATTGTTCTGAACTTATACATCTCAAAAACTTTTCCCCCCATTCCAACGCGTTTTGCACGATAATACACAGGCCCCCGTGATTGGATTTTCGCAAGCATACTACCGAGTAAGAAAAGGGGAGATAATATTAGGAAAGCAGTCGTTGAGAAAAGTAGGTCAAAGGTGCGTTTTGTCCAATTTGAACGATGAGGCACTCCAACTTCTAAGGAAGCAGTTTCTTTTTCCATTTCCCATACCAAACCGATAATGCGTTTTCAATACGTTAATAAATCAAAATGAAAACCCACTATATTGCAGTATCTGTTGCTTCAGATTCTTCATTTTCCATTTCATTGGTGGAAGCGATGAGGTGTCTTCTAATATCAGCGTGTTTGTCTTCTCCGGTATCGGAGGCAAATGGACGATTGGGTTCGTAAGCTGAAACGATTTCTTGGAATTTTTTAACTATACCTTCAGAATCAAGTGCGTCTGCCAATTCAGAAAGGACTCTGATTTGCGATAGTAGCTGCTCCTCCTCAATGTTTTCCATTTGTGCGACAAAGATGCGTTGGTGTTTGGTTGCAGTCACGCCTTCCTGTGGTGTAAGCAGTTCTTCATAAAGTTTTTCACCCGGGTCTAACCCCGTGAAATCAATTTTTATGTCTCTATCCAATTCTAATCCAGAAAGTCTAATAAGGTCGCGTGCAAGGTCAAGGATTTTTATAGGATCTCCCATATCCAGCATCAGTATTTCTCCACCATTTCCCATAGCACCAGCTTGAATGAGCAGTTGAACCGCTTCCGGTATCGTCATAAAGTAGCGTGTTGCTTCACGGTGTGTGACAGTCACTGGACCGCCTTTAGCAATTTGTCTTTTGAAGTTTGGTAAGACGCTCGCGCGACTCCCGATGACGTTGCCGAACCGAACCGCGATGAATTTTGTGCCATTCCGATTTGCTTTGCATTGGATAAGTTTTTCGGTGACGCGTTTTGATGCTCCATAGACACTTGTAGGATTGACAGATTTATCTGATGATACAAGTATGAACGCTTCCACATGATGCTTTATCGCTGCATCAATAAGGTTTTTTGTTCCAATAATGTTATTCTTCACTGCTTCATCGGGGTGATTTTCCATAAACTTTACATGTTTATGTGCAGCTGCATGGAAGATAATATGTGGCCGGTACTTTTCAATAATCTGATAGACTTTTGAGTTATCCCGTATATCCCCGATAATCAATTCACGGTTAAGTTGTGGGTCAGATTCACGCAGTTCCAAGTCAATGTGATATATGCTATTTTCTCCGCGTCCAAAGAGGATTAGAAGTTCAGGGGCAAGTTTTGCCACCTGCCTGCATAATTCAGAACCGATAGAACCGCCTGCCCCAGTTACCATCACGCGCTTACCAGAGAGGTATTTTGAAATCTCCTCGGCTAAATCTATTGGAGAAGTGGATCGGTTAAGTAGGTCTTCTAATTTAACCTCACGTATATGACTGATGCTGACGCGTCCATCAAGTATAGCATGTATATTTGGTACAATTTTGAATTGACACCTTCGGTACTCACACTGACGGATAATATCACGTATTTTTCCACCCGGTGCCGATGGCATTGCGATAATAACTTCTTCTATTTCACGTTTCCGTGCGATATAAGTTAGGTCTCTGGTAGTTCCAAGGACTTCAAGTCCCGCAATTGTTTTACCAACTTTTTGTGTGTTATCGTCAATAAAACCTATCGGTAGGTATCCCTTTTCGGGATGACTTCGTAATTCTCTTAATACACCGATTCCAGCAGTTCCTGCACCGACAATCAGTATTTTGGTGCGTGGGGGTGCCACCTCTTTGAGTCTGCCTTCTCGAAAAATGCTGTAGGAGAACTTAACAATTCCAACAAAGATCGCGCTATATATGCCGTCAACTAAAAAGAAACCCCAGGTATCAAACCGTTTCAGAAATGCTGCTATACATATAATGACTAAAATTGATACGCAAATTGCTGCAGCAAAGGTGCGAAATTCCTTTACGCCAGCATATCGCCATATCGGTTTATATATCTTAAAGCAAAAGAAAGTAGTGATACGTGCTAATGTTACAACCAATGCCACACATGCTAATATCTGTGTAGATGAGGTTTCTGACAAAAATGTGATCTTTTGAAACTGTGTTATTACATCAAAATTGAGTTGTTTACATGTAAGATAAGTTAATATGAATGCAAGATTAACGAGAAAAATATCTATTATTATTGAAGAACTCCATTTTTTCTTGGTTTTTTCCATATTATCTCCTTTGCTTGTTTGCATCCTGTTTTTGATATAAGAAATTTTCTTAATATTATTATTCTTTTGGTTTTTTGTTCTGATAATTATATCTGTGCATAAACCTGTTCTAATTTTTCACCAAGTACTTGCCAATCATAACTCGCTTCAACACGTTTTCGCCCAGCATTAGCAAGTTTTTGCCGTGAGTCAGGATTTTCAATGAGGTGCATTACACGTTCAGCGAAAGTTTCAGGTGTATCAGCGATTAGTAATTCAGTGTTTGTCTCAGCCGCAATCCCCATTGCCCCGATTGAAGTTGTAACAACTGGCAATGTCATAGCCATTGCTTCTAAGTTCTTTGTTTGAATACCTGAACCTGCGCGTAAAGGTGCTACAAAAACGGATGCCTTCTCAAAATATGGACGAATGTCGGGAACATAACCTGTGACAACGACACCTTTCTGATCCGCGAGACGGCGAACCTGTTCTGTTGGATGATTACCTACAATATAAAATGTTGTGTCGGGATGACGTTTTTGTATCAATGGGAAAATGCTTTTGCAGAAATAGATAACTGCGTCAGAGTTCGGAAAATAGTTCATTGTCCCCGTAAACAGCAAGTTTTTTGCCCTCTCCTGTGTGAGTTCTTTTTTACATGTTGATGCCTGGTGCTCCGTATCTGCATCACTTCCACTATTTAGGGGTTGTGGTTTGAAATAAGTGAGGTCTACTCCCATAGGAACAACTGATAAATTCAAACTGTCGTCCTGTTTTAATAGATAGTCATGATCAAACTGCGCGACAACAGTTCCACAGTCAAACTCTTTCATAATCTCAACTTCATAACGTCTAACCCGTTTTTCCTCCAATTTTACCAAAAACCGTTTTGGTGTGCAATCTAATTCTGCTCGACGTTTCAAATTGAGTGCTAACGAATCACACAAATCCAAAACCTTTTTTATTCCCTTTGCTTTTGTTACATACTGTCCCATCCGAAAAAGCTGTGCATGGATAAGTTGAAAATCCTCCTCATCTAAAAGCGTGTTAATTTTGTTTTGCATTTGAGGAGAATACCAATAATGCACCTGCATAGGCGTACGTGACAAACAGTGTATTGCTGTGTTTAATGTTGCATAATAGCGATGAAACCTTACCCACTCAATCCGCTTGCAGAAAGGTTCAAGGTGTTTAACAGACGCAATGTCCGAATCTGATTCAGCAAAAAAGACTAAAGTAATTTCGTGCCGTTTAGATAGTTGTTTTATAAAATTGTATGAACGAATTCGATCGCCACGTTGTGGTGGATATGGACATCTTAAACTCAAGAATAGAATACGCATTAGCTGTTTGCACTTATTATTTTGAAGGTAATTCTGCTTCATCAATTAACATGACAGGTATCCCATCACGAATCGGATAGCGGCGTTGGCATTCACCCCGACATACCAGTTTTTGTCCTTCTTCTATAAGTTCAATTTTGCCTCTACAGGCGGGACATGCAAGAATATCAAGCAATGTTTGTGATATAGTAGAAGGTCTATCAGATTTCAAGAAATTACTCCATAGATATAAACGAAAGAAATTTAAAATATCTTCAATAATTTATTTTCATTGATTAGCGTCCGTGACATTTTTTGAACTTTTTCCCACTTCCACATGGACAAGGTGCATTTCTTCCAACTTTCGGCATGTTTCCCATAGCTTCTTGCGATGCAAACGCTGCTGCACTTCTACTATCTTGAGGCCTCGTTCTTTGCGGAGGGGTTCGTCGTGATCGCGCGGGTTGTCTATTTGGCATGCGGCGCGGTGCTTCTACATTAACACGCGATTTGAAGATATACTCACTTACCTCTCTTTCAATGGTTTGATACATGGATTCAAAGATACCGAGTGCTTCGCTTTTGAAAGCAACGATGGGGTCTTTCCCACCATAACCGGACAACCTCATCTCCTGCTCAATAAACTCAATGTTATACAAATGGTCTTTCCAGTGATGATCAATTCTATCTAATAGCAGTAACCGTTCAAGTAACCGCATTGTCTCTGAACTCATTTCTGTTTCACGATTTTCATATAATATTTTGAGTTCAGACAAGATTTGTGCATGAAGATCATCGGGATCAATTTCATTTAGTGGCGTTTCATAAGAAGGTGTGATAGAAAATGTCGTTGTCATCCATTTTGTAAATTGTTCTAATTCTTCTTCCTCTCTCGGTCCCTTCTCAGGTATAATCTCGCTAATTCTATCATATACAACATTATCAATCATTTCCCATACAGTTTCTTTTGGATTTTCTTCAGCAATAATTGAGTCTCTCAATGAATAGATCGTACTGCGTTGTGCGTCCATGACATCGTCATATTTGAGGATATTCTTCCGAATATCAAAGTTCATCTGTTCCACGCGTGTTTGTGCTTTCTCAATTGACTTTGTAATCCAAGGATGTTCAAGTGGTATGGTATCGTCCTTTGCCACCCGTCCCATAAACCCGTGCAGTCTTTCCGAACCGAATTTTTTCATCAGGTCATCTTCAAGGGATAGGTAGAACCGTGATGAACCGGGATCACCTTGTCTTCCTGCACGACCACGTAATTGGTTATCAATCCGTCGGGAATCATGCCGTTCTGTTCCAACGATGTGCAGCCCACCCACTTTTAGTACTTTCTCACGATTCGCATTACAGATTGCTTCAGCTTCAGCAAATGCTGCAGCGTACTCCTCAGATTCTGTCGTCAACTCATTTATATCTACTTTTTTCTTTTGGAGTGCCTCCTTTGCTAAGCCCTCAGGATTACCGCCAAGTAGAATATCAACGCCTCTACCTGCCATGTTGGTAGCAATCGTAACTGACCCTGGTGTTCCTGCCTGTGCGATGATGTCTGCTTCACGGGCGTGTTCCTTGGCATTCAGGATTTGGTGCTTGATATTTCTATGTTTCGATCTGAGGAGTTTGCTTAACCTCTCTGAGTTTTCAATAGAAATTGTACCTACAAGAACAGGTCGTCCGTTTTCGGTCTGTTCAACGATGTCATCTAAAACCGCGTTATACTTTGCCTCTTCAGACCTATAGATTTGGTCAGGATGATCAAGCCGTATCATTGGTTCATTGGTTGGTACGACGACAACATCTAACCCATAGATGTGTGCAAATTCTTCTGCTTCAGTTGCAGCCGTACCTGTCATTCCAGCAAGTTTATCGTACATTCTGAAATAGTTTTGGTAAGTGATTTTGGCAAATGTTTCATCTTCTTGCGCAATTCTAACCCGTTCTTTCGCTTCAATAGCTTGATGCAACCCTTCTGTTAAGCGACGACCCACCAGTTTTCTACCGGTAAATTCATCTATGAGTAAAACCTCGCCATTCTCAACAAGGTAGTCTATGTCCCGTTTGTAAAGATGGTGTGCAACCAATGATTGCTGAATATGATGCACCATCATGACATTATTGTGATCATACAAATTTTCTATACCGAGACGCTGCTGTACCTCTTCTATACCCTCATCTGTTAAATGGACGGTGCCACGTGATTTTCCTTTATGGTCAATTTCATAATGTTCTTCGTTTTTGAGTTGCGTCACAACGCTGTTAATTCTACGATAGAGTTCTGCAGGTTTATCAGAAGGGTCGGAGATAATCAATGGTGTACGGGCTTCGTCAATGAGGATACTATCAACTTCGTCAAGAATAGCATAAGGATGTCCGCGTTGCAATTTTGTTTCCATTGTATGGGCGCGGTTGTCATTCAGATAATCAAACCCGAACTGACTGTGAACTCCATAGATGATGTCCATTTTGTAGGACAGTTTTTTCTGTTCGTGGGGCATGCGGTTCAATGTCAAACCGACAGACATGCCAAGAAAATTGTATATCTGTCCCATCCATTCCGCATCGCGACGTGCCAGATAGTCATTTACGGTTGCAAGGTGAACACCTTTGCCAGTGAGCGCGTTCAGATAGACTGCAAGTGTAGATGTTAACGTTTTACCTTCACCTGTTCTCATCTCGGCAATACACCCCTGATGAAGTGCAGCACCACCGATGATTTGAACATCGTAATGCCTTTGATTCAATGTGCGTATTGCTGTTTCGCGTACAACAGCAAACGCTTCGGGTAGCAGACCATCAAGCGGAGCTCCCGCATCCAATTGTTGACGAAAGTAAGGGGTTTTGGCTTGCAACTGTGCGTCAGAAAGTTTCTTAATCTCCGCTTCACGTTGGTTGACTGCTTCAACGACATCACGGAAACGTTTGACATCACGATCTTCCTTGCTACCAAAAACTTTTGTCATTACTTTTTCAAACATTATTTATTATGAATATGTCAAACACCGATACTGTCATTTCATAGATACGATTTATATGTGTGTCCATATTACATCTATGCTGAAATGATGTACCAGTTTAATATCATTCATCTCCTGTATCTTGCGGTTGCGACTCTTCCAATGCAGTTGTTTCTCCTACCTCTAATACATTGTCTCCTTCAACATGTTTTCGCACTATTGAATATATGATAGTTGTTCCGACTGATGCCAGAGAGAAAAGATAAGCCACTACACTACCTATTACAAATATCAACGTAATTGTTATAAAGATCGCACTGATGGTTGCTGGATAAGAGGGAATAATAGGTAAAGGAATATCAGTGCTAATGAAAGGAATGCCATTTTCAAAAAAAATACCAGCGATTTTTTGAACCGAGTCACTTAACCCTTTTAGGGCATCACCTAACCACTTATTTGTAATTCCTATAGAACTTTGAATAATTTCAGGATGTAAGCCCTGTATGGGCAATATTGCAATTGAAAAACCAGCAAAGCAAAAAATTATCCAAAACGGCAAAAGAATTAGTTTCAATACAAATAAAAGAATACCATAACCTATCAACCGCCAGGGTTGATTCCAAAGAATCGCAAATACCTGATAGACTGTTTCAAACGCATCAGCACCTGTAGTCGCAACAATTGCTGGAACAAAAAACAAACTGCAAAAACAAGCAACTCCCAAAAAGGCAATAAGTAAGCCGAGTAAAAATCCAAAAGGCGTAAATAGGGAAGTAAAGACCAGAATCGGTTGACCGATCATCGGAATTTTTCCAAGCAATGCAATGGTAACCGGGATAAGCAAGAGTAGCAGTATGAGAAAAGGTAAACCGATAAATGCTCCTAAGACAGTTTTCCATTTCTCTTTGATGAAACTGAGGGATTTTCCAACTGAAAAGAAAACATCACCACGTAATTGCTCAATGGTGATCTTAGATGTCATAGTACTTGTTAGGAAAAAGATTGCGGCGAGTGTTACAAAACCCAACCACATTGCAATTGATGTGATTAGAGGAACTTCCAAACCTTCCAAACTAAGAAATGGTGCAACAGGCAATAGTCCATAAGATTCCCAATATGTTTTCACTCCTGCGCCTCCTGAAATCAAGAGACTTAGATATACTAAAGTTTCATAGATTAGGTAGCCGAGTAATAGTCCTATTAGGTGTACACTTATCTTACGCCCACTAAAACCTAAACGGCTAATTTTGAAAATATCTCGGTAGTTGAAGTGAAAATTATCCATGTTGTTCGCTACATTTTTAATGAGAATTCTTGAACTTTGAATGCCCGTTTGTAATTTGGTCAAAACAATATTCAGGTGATGAAGTCTTTCACATATCTTCCTTATGATACCATAATTAACCTTTTTCTGTCAAATAATTTTGGACACTTTGTTCTACCAAAAACTTTGCACTCATATTGAATTGGGAATCCATACTAAATTATGGTATCCTTTTTATAGTGAATTATTGAAATAATTATACACCTCTTCGGTAGGAGCGACATCCCGGTCGCGACCGTGCGGTCTCTTCTGTAGGAGCGACCTTTGGTCACGACCAAAGGTCGCTCCTACAACTCAGAATGTAGAATTATAGTAGATTTTAGAATTACCTGAACACTTTGATCTGTGCGTTTAACGAACCTAGCGGACTGCGTGTGTTGTAGCACAACCTGTTAGGTTGTGCTCCGCTTCTGCACAACCTAACAGGTTGTGCTACAACCGTGTAAAGATAATTTTAGATTTTACTATAATTGTATGATCTACCATAAATACAATTTTGTTAGGAGATGGAATTTATGAAACCTGTTATAGCAATTACATGTAAATACCCTTCAGCGATGCAAAACTATATTGATGCTGTCAACGAATTTGGAGGAAAACCTTATGTCATCGGCTCTTTAGAAAGAACAATCCCCGAACATCTAATTGCAATTCCTGAATACTTAAAAAACATAGATGGACTACTATTACCAGGCGGCGGTGACATCAACCCATGTATTTATTTTCAAGAGCGGGATAAATTCAAGGGTTGGGATGGTACAGAGATAGATATGAAGGTTAACCAAGGTGTTAGCAGATCACGTGATGCATTAGAATTAAGATTATGTCAAGAGGCTTTGAAAACGGATATACCTGTATTCGGAATATGTCGAGGCATACAAACTATGAATGTTGCAATGGGAGGGAACTTATATCAAGATACGCCTTTACAGGTTCAAAATCCATTACCGCACAAACACGTTGAGAAAGACAAAGATACACAACATACAATTGAGATAGATGCTAATAGTAGACTGAGCGAAATCGTTGGGACAAATCATGATGTCGTCAATTCGTCACATCATCAATCAATTGACTTAATTGCTAATGGTTTTATCATTACTGCAAGGTCAGAAGACGGTGTAATAGAGGCAATTGAGAAGCCATCAAAAAGGTTTGTGATAGGGGTGCAATACCATCCTGAACGAATGAGAAAAAATAAAGAATTCCTTGAACACAGACGCAAACTCTTTGAAGCATTCATAAAGGCAGCAAAAAGATAAGACCATCAATAACTACAATAAAGGTCTGGCAGCACAAAACTCTACCAGACCTTTAAGCTACAAGATTTATGAAAAAAATTAAAAATTCGCAAGCAAAGAGAAACGGTGTGTCAAACCCAAATCCCCGAAAGGCACAACTGCATAGTCAACTTGGAATCTTCGCAACGTCAATCCGAACCCCCCTCTGAGCCCCGAAGTTGCACCTAAATCGTTTCCACCAAATTTATAGATATATCCTGTCCGAAGTTGTAAGATATTTGCTATTGTATATCCTGCACCGACCGCGATAGAATTGTCGTTATCTGTAGGACGTATAAAATCCATCGTTAGAATTGCTGCCTCTTTCCAAAGTCTATACGCGGCACCGATTCTCAATGTGAAAGGCAGTTCAAATGCGTCCTCAACGTACTGTACACGCGGTCCTATATGTTGTGCGTTGATACCGAATGAGAGCGGAATATTCGAAAAATTATATAATCCACCAAGATCAAAAGCAATTCCACTCCCACTGTCGTCAGCAATCTGTTCGCGCAAAACTTTTGCGTTCACGCCTAATGCTAACGGTTCACCGATTCTGCGTGCATACGAAACAGCAACCGCAAGATCGTAAGGACGGAATATCATTGTTTCATTACCTTCTTGATCGCGTCCTTGTATATCTCCAAATGACAAAAAATTTGCGCTTGCTCCGACAGTATTATTTCCTATAGGAAAAGCAAATCCAACAAACTCGTGATTTATTTCTGCAAACCATTCATTATGCATAAGGGCAATTTGAGGTTTTTGTAGCGCGCCTAAACCAGCAGGATTCCAGAATGATGCATAGAGGTCATTCGTTGCTGCGACTTGTGCCTCTCCCATACCCATGGCTTTTGCTCCAACGCCTATTTTCAGAAAGGTCATAGCGCGTGTGCCTGCGTTTTCATGAATATCTGTACTGTCTGCATATACATGTGTGGAAATTAGGATAAGGATGACAATTATAAGCGAATGCAATGTAAGGGTTTTATAAGGGTTCATAAAAATATTCATAATTTCGTTCATTTATGTATTTTTTTGGATAACAGATGCCTTGATTTAATCAGGACTTACGCATCCCCCCTTGATAAGGGGGGTTAGGGGGGTTAAAAAACCGTTATTTCAGTGAATTAACCCCCTAAATCCCCCTTATCAGTGGGACTTTAAGAAAAAATGCGTAGGTCCTGTTAATAATATTTTTGCTATTTCCGTTGAATATATTATCATATCAGATGATAATTTTCAAGACGAATTAACATGGGGGTGTAAAGTTTGTGTCACTCTTTTTGTCTGAATCACGGATTTCGCGGAGGACGCGGCGTGATTCCGCACACACCGAGCCTTCCACGATTCTGTACCCAAATCCGCGCTATCAGCTGATAACCGACTACTGAAACCCATTGGATATATGGTAGATTATACAATTAATTCTACATTTTGAGTTGTAGGAGCGACCTTTGGTCGCGCCCGGGGTCCGTTCCTACAGAAGAGCCCGCACGGTCGCGACCAAAGGTCGCTCCTACAGAAGAGGTGTATAATTATTTCAATAATTCACCATATATTGGAAATCCCAATAAACAGACACCCAAAAAACTACAAAATGCACTAAAAATCACGTATAATATATACAAAAATAAGCACACAACAAGAACACTATGCAAAACCAAAATCCTAACACAAAAAACCGTACCAAAAACCGACAAAAATTTTACCAAAAAAACACTACAAAAACTCCCATGAAGCTTTATGAAAACTGGACGCATAACGAATTAACAAAACCGTACCGTAAACCGAAAAAACCGTACCATACGGTACGGTTTTAAAAGTAGAAAATTCTTATGAAATCTAAAAAAATACACAAAAATTTTGCAGTTATTCCTCACACAAAAAGGAGTAAAACATAAAGCAACGAAACCAAATAAAAAACAGACAAACTAAAATACTCAGAAAAAATACTTGTTTTTGAAAAAAAAGCCTTTCAGACCTTACTCAGACTGGATTGAAAGTCAATTTCCAAAACATACCACGGTATGTTATTTCATACCACGTGGTATGTTTTGGAGAATCTGAGCTAACGAAAAATTGCAGACAAAACGATATTTATACCGTTTCTAATTGATAATGTCTCATTAGTTGCAGAAATACGGTAGGAGCGACCTCCCGGTCGCGACCGGGAGGTCGCTCCTACCGAAGAGATGCCCCTAAACCAACAATAACAGTGGAATTCCTTAATGAGACATTATTTTTTAGAATTGGTATTACACTACCAAAAAAACGAAATAGAATTTTATATTGAACAAGAAATTTACACACACTCAGAATATATAATGACAAAAACTTTACACACCTAATTAACATTGCACTGTAAATCATTTTAGAGTAATATAACCCAAGTTGCTACCTATTATTTGTTGGAGGGGTTTCTAACCCCGATTGATAACAATAAACAGATTATTTGTTGGAGGGGTTTCTAACCCCGATTGATAACAATAAACAGAAAAACAACGAATTTTGATGCGAATTGTCATAAATCGGGGTTAGAAACCCCTCCAACAAGAGTATTCTAAAGTAGGTTGCAACTTAGGTTAATATAATTGTATAATCATATCTGAAGTCAAATCTTATGTAGATGGAGGAAATAACTGTGCGGTCCAAAAATTCCACAATTATAACAATGCAGCCAAAGCACTTTACATTGTTAATACTTTTTATTGTGTCATTTGCTACTTCCTGCTTTTTAACGCATTCAAACGCAGCAGCCGATACCAAAGTTGAAGAAATAATCAAACATATAGATCAACTTTACCGCAGTAATACAAGTCATGCTGACATGGAGATGCGTATTGTCACACCAAATTACGAACGTACATTGAAGATGTTGATTTGGACAAAGGGGATGGACAAAACTTTTATCCGAATTACCGCACCAAAAAAAGAGGAAAATGTCGCTACATTACGCATCGGAAAACAGATGTGGAATTATCTACCCAAAGTCAATAAGGTCATAAAGATTTCACCATCCATGATGATGGGATCTTGGATGGGGTCCGATTTCACCAATGATGATTTAGTCAAAGAATCGTCTATGCTTGACGACTACACCTACCAAATGATAACACCTGAAGAGGCAGTCCCCAATTTGCAATATGTCGAACTTATTCCAAAAGAGGACACCGCAATCGTATGGGGCAGAATAATCACGGCTGTCAAAAAAAACGACTACTTACCGGTATGGCAGCATTTTTACGACGAAAAAGATGTATTAATGCGTGTTCTCAATTATAAAGAGATAAAAACTTTTGGTACAAAAACGATTCCTTCGGTCATGGAGATGATACCACAAAACAAGAAAGGACATAAAACAGTCATTCGCTGGTCCAAAGCTACGTTCAATTCAAAGGTCGACGATAATATCTTCACACGCCGAAATCTGCAAAAACGAAGATGACAATTTCCCACATCAGATTATCCAATATCAGAGGTATTCAATCGTCACGAAGTATCTTTGCTGGAAAACATTACAACAATAGAACCCCAATAGATTATACATGATATCTATTGTTCTCAAAAACAGAAAACACAACACAAAAAACGAAAAAAAGCCATTTAGTTGTTTTTTTCAAAATTTCGTAAATTCACAAAACCTTCATAAACCCATACTACGACACGATCGAGAACACTTATAAAAAAACGCGAAAAACACGACAAAAAACAACTAAAAAATTCTACGATGAGGACAAAATACAAAAACCGGAAGCAATCAATTGCCGAGAAATCACCCGGTAACAATAGGATGCTTCTGTAGACAAGGAAAATCCAGTTTGAAAAACCTACTCCAAGAGTACATTTTGACAATTGAATTCCTCTGTATTCAATATAGATTCCAATGAATTACAATACAAAACGAAAAAAACAGATAGTTGCCGTTTCAAGATTCATATTCTTAATGAGCCTGTTTCTTATTTTCTCAGCTCAAGCACAAACATCGAACCTAACCAAGAACTTCGGTATCGGTTCTCAAGGTGCTACCCCCGCATTTGGCGGCATTAGTTTCAAATATAATGGACTTAAACCTGTATACCTTCAAGCTGTAGGACGTTTTATCCTGAACGATCAGGTTGGTGACCACATGTTAGGCACCGGGGTTTCCTATGCAATATATGAGCATCACGGAAAGTGGAACCAAGCACGGTTATACTTCACATTGGAAGGTGGGTGGCGATATCAATCCGAGATGAATATGCAGAATGAAACTGTTAATACCTCAACACTGGCAGCTGGAATTGCTTTTGGTGGTGAACTTGTGTTTTCACTTGGAGGGATTCCACTCGGCTTGAACGTGGGTATTGGTCAAGGTATTGGTAGGGAAAATAGTAATTCTCAATCAAAAGGACTCGCTGGCGTTTATGTGAGTGCAGGTATACATGCATATTTTTAGTTCGCTTTCTCTTCACATGTTTTCTATAACGGTTCTCTACGTGTGCTTCTTGGGTTGTGCAAAGACCATCCGAGAAGAGGCAAAACCAGATACCGGCAAACCGTTCTCTTTTGAACAGCATAAAGTTAGCATCGGAACTAACAAACACCAGAAAACCGTCCTGACCGGTTTTCTTCTGGGAGGTGATTTCGCGGATCTTGTCGTAGTGAGTGTTGACAAGAACAAAATACCCAATTTACATATCTATACTTTCAGAGACAATCAATGGGGCCTGAGTGTTGACAATAAATTAAACGAAAAAGTGTTGTTCGTTGATATTGTCCCGATTGATGGACGTGACAGACTCATCACATATCAACCCGGGCGTATAAGTTGGTTCGATACTGATTCTTTGATGGAACGCGAACTGATGAGCATCACAACCAATTTCAATCCTATCAACGTAAATGAAATACCTCATGTTGACATCACCCGTGACTTGAATAGTGACGGACTTGAAGACCTCATTTTACCAGATGTTGATGGTTATTGGATTTCTACACAATTGAACAATGGCACCTTCACAACACCAATAAAAGTTGGTCCTCCTGATGCATTCCTTGATGCTATCTCATTGGAAGATGGAATTATTTACCGAGAAGTTGGGATTAACCGAATGACTGTTCAATGGTATCTCAGTCGTGTGCATCAAATGGACTACAACCAAGATGGACGAAGCGATATTGTATTCTGGAACAGAGATCACTTTGATGTTTATCTCCAAAACAGTGAGGGAGGGTTTTCTACTACGCCTGTTACTTTCACCACAGACGTACCATTTGACACTGACGGTGCATATTCAATCGCATTTGGATTCAGTGATGAGAACATGTTCTCACTTATCTTCGGTTTCAGAGAAAATACCGAACGCAAAGTATTACACACTTTCCGCGATATAAACGGTGATGGTGTAGTGGATATGGTAATTCACTCATTACAGGGACGTAGTATCGGAAAACATCGCAGCATATACGAGATACATCTCGGTGCAGCTACGGCAAATGGAATAGCATTTGAAAAAGATATTGGTATGACAATCAAACCGCGAGGTCAAGCAGGCGCGTTGATGCCATGGGGCTATTCATCTGTGGTAATGCAGGATTTTGATGGTAATGGTGAAATTGATGTTATGTTCAATGATGTGAAAACCGCTATCGGTGGGATGACGCGCGCAATGGTCGGCAAGTCCATAGCAATAGACATTGAGCTTTATCGTATGAAAGATGGAACATATCCAGACCAACCCGCGACGATACGTAAAATTAGACCTAAACTTGACATCTTTGAAACAGAAAGAGTCTTTTTCCCAGCGGTACTGATAGGAGATGTAAACGGGGATGGTCGTTTGGACTTACTTACAGGGAAAAACTGGAATGAAATGCACGTCTTTCTTGGTATTCAAGGAGAACATCTTTTTATGAAGCAACCACAAAAAATGAAAATCACTATGCCTGAAGACGAGCGAAATATCAGGTTAGTTGACATCAATAGGGACAACAAAAAAGACATTCTCATCTATCACCGTTCTAATACTGAACCACATCAGGTAACAATGTTGATTTCAAAATAAGCAGTACTTCTTTTTGTTTATACGGTGAAGTTTAAAAATAATACCATTTCTAATTGACAAATTGTCATAACCTATCGTAGGTCGGGTAGAGCTTGCGAAACCCGACACGTCTAGTGCCTGTCGGGTTTCGCAAGCTCTACCCGACCTACGAAATAATGTAATACCAATTCAAATTAATATTGTCCCATTAAGGAATTCCACTTTTATTGCTGGTTGGGTTACCTCTTTTCGGTAGGAGCGACCTCCAGGTCGCGACCCGGGGAATGCCATAAGGCATTCATACCCGCCAAATGCCTAAATGGCATTTGTAGCGTTGATTTGGGGGAATGCTATATAGCATTCATACCGTTGATTTCTTGATTTTCTGGTCGCGACCTTGAGGTCGCTCCTACCAGAACATTTTGACAAATGGCATCTTATTTTTTAGAAATGGTATTAGAATTACCGAAAGAATAAGTTAATCTTCATAAAGTTCGTGCTACCTATGTAGCAACTTGAGTTATGATACTAAAAATCGCATTTCGAAACATATTCCGACAAAAGCGTCGGACCATCTTAACCGCACTCGCGATGATTGTTGGCTTTACACTCTCCTCAGTCTTCATCGGCTGGTCTGATGGCACATATTCCAACATAATTACAACATTTACTGGCAATCGAATCGGACACATTCAGGTGCATAGTAAGGGATATCTTGATAAACCTTCGCTTTACAAAACTATAGATAATGTTTCTACCGTCGGTGAGGCGATACAAAGTATTCCAGAGGTTGAAGCATGGTCACCACGTTTGTTCACATCAGGAATCGGTTCAGTAAACGAGAAAAGTACCGCTGTTCAGATCATCGGAATTGATGTGGCACGTGAAACCAAAGCAACCCAATTTGACAAGAAGGTAATAGAAGGAACAACTTTAGCCGAAACAGCTTCAGGTCAAGCCGTCATAGGAAAAGGTCTTGCCAAAATACTTGCTGCAACGGTTGGGAGTGAGCTTGTTATTTTTTCACAAGCTGCAGACGGTTCTATCGCAAATGACCTGTACGAAGTTGTCGGCATTATGGAGAGTGGGAATGCCATAACAGATCGGGTCGCATGCTACTTGCACATAGAAGATGCACAGCAACTTTTTGTATTGGAGGGACGTGTACACGAGATTGTTATTACCGTGTCAAAAATTAATAAAGTTGCTATGGTAACAGAGAACATCAGAACTCGTATAAATGATCCTTTGCTTGAGGTGTCCCCATGGCAAGTAGTAGCAAAATCCTTCTACAAGGCTATGAAGGCTGATCAGCAAGGGGATGCAATCGGTCGCGTAATTATCATGCTGATCGTCGCTATCGGGGTTCTCAATACAGTCCTTATGTCAGTGTTGGAAAGAACACGGGAATACGGTGTACTGAAGGCACTTGGCACAAAGCCACGGCAAATCTTCTCGTTGGTCGTGACTGAGGTGATAATCATTGCTATTGCAAGCATCTGTGTCGGTGCGATACTCGGAATTTTAATCAATTATCTGCTCTCTATTAACGGAATAAAACTACCACAAGAATTCACTTATGGTGGCATGAAATTTGGTACTATGTATACAGAAGTGAACATGCGAAGTCTAATCATTCCAGCAGTTACAGTAATGTTGTCAGCAATCATAGTAAGTCTTTTTCCAGCGATAAAAGCAGCACGTATATTACCCGCAAAAGCAATGCGTACACACTGATAGGTGATAAATATGTTCTTCATCCTCTTTAAGCTCGCTTGGCGAAATCTCTTACGAAACAAACGCCGCACCATCATTGCCTCAATAGCAATTGGAATCGGTCTGGCTGCGCTCATCTTTGTTGACGCACTCATGATTGGAATGACACAGAATATGATTAAAACAGCTACCGCGTCTTTCCTCGGAGATGCACAAATACATCGCAAAGGTTATCAAGACGAACAAGAGCTATCATTGACGATTCAGGAACTTGATAAAGTCACTGCAAAATTGGCAAAAGAAGCAATCGTACACTATTTTACACGTAGAACATTTTCCTTAGGTATGATTACATCTCCAGCAAATGTGAGTGCGGTTAACCTCATTGGAGTTCAACCATCTACAGAAAGATACTTATCCCAAATTGACGATGCAATTACGAAAGGTGTCTATTTCAAAGACAATGATAGTCGTGATATCATCATCGGAACGAAACTTGCAGAAAACTTGGAAATTGGTATTGAGGACCGTGTGGTCGTAACGGTAGCACAATCGGGAAGTGGTGAACTTTCACAAGAGGGGTTTCGTGTTTCAGGTATATTCCACTTTGTTGACGAAGCAATGAACAGTGGCATGGCATTTGTGCGAATCAAAAAAGCACAACAGATGTTCGCAATTGGAGACAATGTTCATGAAATTGCAATCAAATTCACATCAACTGCATATACGCAGGAACGAGAATTACCTTTTTGGAAAACATATTCCCAATATGGCAATGAAGTGTTAAGTTGGGCTGAAATACTGCCACAATTGAAGATTATATTGGACATGTCCAAATATAGCAAATACATTATGGGAGTCGTGTTATTCGGAGTCGTTATCTTTGGTATTATCAACACACTTTTTATGTCACTCTATGAACGTATGTTTGAGTTTGGCGTGTTACGCGCAGTCGGAACACGACCTGTTGGCATGGCACGTATCATCTTATTTGAAGCAGGGACTTTAGCAATAGTTAGCATAGCCATAGGAAGTATCATCGGTTTCGGAATAACCGCACTGTTTGCACATCTTGGATTGAACTATACCGGTATTGAGATGATGGGGGTTACAATACAGGAGTACATTTTTCCTGTTCTCAACATTCAACAATTTATACTTTATCCCGCAGCGGTCTTTCTATTTACTATCATCGCAGGTTTATATCCTGCATGGCATGTAGCAAAGATGACACCTGTTGACGCTATGCGGCGCAGTTTTTAGGAAAACACCATGGAACAAACACAAAATCATGAAGTTATTGTTACTGATAAAGTAACGAAAATATTTGATCCGGATGGCATTCCCGTTAATGCCCTAAACGGTATCGATCTCACTATCACATCAGGCGAATTTACTGCAATTGTTGGTCCATCCGGTTCTGGCAAAACGACATTCCTAAATATCATCTCAGGGTTAGATACACCCACAGAAGGCAAAGTTTGGCTTTCAGGAAAAATAATTTCTGAAATGAACGGTAATGAATTGTCCGATTTTCGCCGCGATAACATCGGATTTATCTTCCAAGCGTACAACCTAATTCCTGTCTTGACAGTTGAAGAAAATGTTGAATACATTATGCTTTTAGCTGGTGTTTCAAAGGCAGAACGACACGAGAGAGTCAAGAAAATGTTGAAAGCTGTTGGACTTGAGGGGGTGGAGGATAGACTCCCTACGCAGCTATCGGGCGGACAGCAACAACGTGTAGCAATTGCACGAGCAATGGTCTCTGAACCTACAATCATCCTTGCAGATGAACCGACCGCAAACCTTGATTCAAAAACTGGCAACGATCTCCTTGAAATGATGCGTCGACTCAATGATGAAACAGGTATGACATTCATCTTTTCAACGCATGACCCTATGGTCATGGATAGGGCAAGACGTTTGATCACACTCAGAGACGGTCAGGTTGACACTGACGAGACAAAATAACACCTTCAACAGATGAAAAAAATCTATTCACTACTTTTCTGCATACTTATTACACATCTATTTTATACTGCTGAAGCGGAATTAAACGCTGGGGGTTACTACAAAAACTTCTTTACCGCATATAAATCCAAATACACAAACGAACCTTTAATGAGTGCTGTGGTCAATCGACTACGTCTCAACCTATCTTATGCACCAACAAACACATTTTCTCTAAACTTAGCTTACGATTTTGCACCCCGTGTACAAGATCCATCCCTCTTTTCTCAATCCTCTTTTGCTGTTGGTGTTGCCTCATCAAAATATCGCATTTCAGACTTTGATTCACAACTATATCCAAGTGAAAGCGAACTAGTTGGTAATGTTGGCATATATCATAACCTTGACCGTGCCTCTATGCAGTTTAGCACAAGTTTTGCTGACATCACTATCGGTCGAGACGCAATTGCTTGGGGTAGCGCAAGGACAATAAATCCAACGGATGTTATAGCACCTTATACGTACGACCAACTTGATACAGAGGACAGAGTTGGTGTAGATGCGATCCGAATACGAATTCCGGTCGGTGTCCTCGGTGAGATAGACACTGGATATGTCATCGGAAGCAATTTCAATTTTGACAAAAGCGCAGTTTTTCTGCGAACCCAATTAAATGCAGCTGAAACCGATTATTCTATCTTACTATTGGAATATCAGAGGGATCTGCTAATAGGTCTGGATGTAACACGTGGAATTGGTGGGGCAGGTTTTTGGTTGGAAACTGCTTATGTGTTCCCGGAAGTTTTTGCTGACGAGACAAAAGAATCAGACAACTATCTACGATCCTCAATCGGTTTTGATTATAGTTTCAATGGTGAGACTTATGCATTTATTGAATATCACTTTAATGGAGCAGGAGTAACCAAACCTGAAGATTTTCTGGAAAATATTGAACAACCCGCATATTATCGGGGTTCCGTTTATCTACTTGGCGTTCACTATCTTGCCCCTGGTGTCACACACCAATTCACACCGCTTATCAGTTGCAGTGGACAAATGCTGTTCAATCTAAATGACACATCTGCATGGTTTGTCTCTCAGATTGGATATAACATCGCAGAGGATATTCACATATCTGTTGGCGGTTTATTCAGTATCGGAATACCTCTAAAAGAGGATGACACAACTCAGTACCAGTCAGAATTTGGGGCATATCCCAACCTTTTCTTTTCCTCATTTTGGATATATTTTTAAAGTTAATTGGCATTTTTATAACAGAAAATGTTATCATATAACACCAAAATAGACCATTACAAAATGTGATGTTAGATTACGAGATTGTTATGGATAACTGCTGTCACGATAAAACAGATGAACTTCAAAAACTCCGAGAAAAACAATCCAAGATGCTCTGGATTGTACTTGGAATCAACGGAGCAATGTTCTGCTTGGAATTAATCGTTGGTATAATGGCAGGTTCCGTTGCGCTGCAAGCCGATTCGCTTGACATGCTAAGTGATACGCTGGTCTATGGATTCAGTCTTTATGCTATTGGCAAGAGCCATCGTTGGCGTGCAGGTTCTGCAATGCTCAAAGGTAGTATTATGGCTATCTTTGGGATCGGTGTCTTGATCCAGAGTATATATAGGTTTCTCACTGGTGGAATCCCAGAGTCTCACTTCATGTTTATAATGAGTGTTATCGCACTGATCGCAAATGCAAGTTGTCTGCTTCTCCTATCCAGACATAAAACAGACGATATAAATATGCATTCAACTTGGGTGTGTTCACGCAATGACATCGTAGCAAATACAAGCGTCTTGTTGGCTGCTGCCCTTGTTGCTGTCACACAATCCAAACTACCTGACATCATTGTAGGCTTGCTCATCACAGCGATTTTTCTTAAGTCCGCGATCTCTATTTTAAAAGCATCATATAAAGAACTACGCCATCCAGCAGTTGATACCTCCCTCCCCAAAATTGTTGTCTCAATGCCAGAACTTTGTACAGCTGGAATATGTCCCGTAAATGCTTGCAACTGTTGAAGTCATTTAATAGTTAAAAAACGAAGGTAGCGATCCGAAGACCACTACCTATGAATCGCGATTTGGTAAGCGCGCCTACCCAAATCACGATCTGTTGTAAGCACGCCCTTAAGGGGAGAGGGACAGGCGCACTTACAACCAATTGGCACATACATAGTGCCTAATATCTATTATTTCATCTTATATTTTTCCTATTGTTTTTTTAAGAATGTGCATAAGTTGCATCACTTTAAAATACATAATCGTATTAGAAACACCTAACCTATTGAACACAATCATCAGGAGTTTCAACACCATCAACATATTTTGAAATGTATTCTGGTTATGAATAGCGCGACTACAAACCAAAATCTGCCTACAAAGCACCGCTCAAATTGATGCATTGCTAAACAATTATGCACATACCTATTTTATGTTATTTATTAACTCAAAATTCGTATTTTTTATAGATGTGGTACAAAACGACATCCAAGCTTTTATACTTTACAAAATATGCATGATGATACCAATTCTAAAAAATATTGTCTCATTAAGGAATTCCGCTGTTATTGCGGGTTGAGGCGTATCTCTTCGGTAAGAGCGATCTCCTGGTCGCGACAAGGAGATCGTTCCTGCCAGTTTTCCGCAGCTAATGAGAAATTATATTTTAGAAATGGTAAAAGAATTCTTGATTGCGAAATCTCAACGTAAATTAGTATACAATTGATTGAATTTTTAATCAACCCCAAAATTTAGTGCACCAGGGGTGTGTAAAGTTTTTGGCATGAATTGTGAGTAAAGTTGTTTTCACTTGTCTGAACCAGGATTTTCAGGATTTCCAGATTTTCAGGATTACCTCATCAATAGTTTTTTACACAGATTTATGAGTTTTTTACACAGATTTATGCCAACTTATGAATGGTGCGTCCTACCTCTTTATGCCAACTTATGAATGGTGCGTCCTACCTCAAACTCATAATCCTGGTAATCTGTAAATCCTGAAAATCCTGGTTCAGACACATGCCAATAACTTTACACACCCGTGCACCAGTGCACCAGAAATTGTGTTGACATGATAGTAAACATATAATAGAATACCGCATAAATACTTTCAGGATATTCATTATGGAACACTATTTAAAAATCCAAAAACCTGAATTGGGATACATTTACGAGTTTGAAATTGATCAACTTTCTGACATGTCTAAATGTTTAGAGGCGCATGGCTTTGCGATTATCAAAGACGTGCTACCTGATGAATTGGTTGATAGCCTAAAACAAGCGGTTTTCAATGGCACAGATCCAAACAGAGAATTAGGGCATGGGCAGAGTCGCACCCGACACGCTTGGATAGAAGCTGGTTCAGGAGCGTGGCAACTACTGGAATATGAACCGTTTATGAAAATTCATCGACACCTAATTGGCACCGATGAATTGACCGTGCATCGGTCCGCTGCTATTATTCGGATGCCCGGATCACACCCTGTTGCCTGGCATACCGATTGGTGTGGATTTTCGACGGAGGCACCGAAAAATTCCGGTGATGTGCTGAACCGCGGCATGTGGCCATCAGGCAAATGGTTTTACATAACAGGTTCGCGTCCGGAACACGGTGGTTTATGTGTGATTGCGGATTCTCATGTGGAAAATTGGGAGGGACCAGAAGGGTTTAACCTAACAACAGACAAACGCTCATTTTACAAAGTGGGTGGAGATGAGAAGGCATACACAGATTTTGATGTTCCAGAGTGTGTACCGCTCTTTACGAATCCCGGTGATATGATTGTGTTTGCACACCACACATATCACGCTGCCTTCCCCAACCAGATAGACGAAATTCGGTTGTCGTGTGCTATCGGTTTTCGGAGTCGAGATCACCACATTGATATTCCGTGGGAGATGCCAGATATAGGTAAGCAGTTTTTAACGGATTTACCGCCACATCTGCACAAATATACACACGGGTATACCAGTATTGATACAACTTGGCGTGGTTAAGTGTTTTTATTCTGTGGGATACGCAGAGAGTTGACGATGTGCTTCAGCTGGAGCACCATTTCTGAGCCAAGAAATTGGTTGTTCTTCTGTTGTTCGTTCAGGGTTTACCCAGATGATGCCTTGAATTTCACCCACGTGCTTAGCTGCTAATGCAAATAATCCACGAACAGTTTCATCAAGTGAAATGATAGTCTTATCAGTCTCCAATGCTGCTTGGATCAGTTGCTTTCTCATCGCCAGATGCTTGGGCAACATCTGTGTCAATCACCAACCTTTTTGTATTTCTTGATCTCACAAGGACTCCAATTTACTGAATCTAACGTTATCAACAGCATCAAGAAAGCGACTCTGTATGTTGAGACTCACATCGTCAAAATCTACAGACCATTCCCCGTAAGTACCTGCTTCGTCCAAATCCACGCTATCAACTTCAGTAATACCATCTTCGTTCCGTGAAACCAGTGCAATTTTACCAACTCAGGAGAGAGTTTTCCTTCTGCAACGAGTGTTTGAATCCCCAAAAGTAATAGTGAACTGTGTGTTTCAGCTACGACACGCACACGCTGCAGTAAAATGAACATTCGGCCCGTCAATCTTGAGGGGACCCGGATCGTACGGTGCTTCAAGAGTTTGTTTCAACATCAGTAGTGGTTGCATGATGCTGGATTTCCCAGAACTGTTTGCACCAGCAAGGATCGTCAACGGGCGGATGTCAATTTCACACCCCTCCGCTATTGACTTGAAACCTTTTACGGCTATCTTGGTAATACCTGATATATTTTCTTTCATCATGTGGATCTGCTCCTTCTAATCCTATGAAACACCACCTGGATGTAGCACACCGTAAGGTAGCCGTTCCCCCTTCAACCCAGCAAACAGATTCTCCATTGCCATGGTTGCCATTTTCATGCGGGTTTGAATTGTGGTACTGCCGAGATGTGGGGCAATGAGTAGATTGTTTAAACCGAGCAGCGGATGATCAGTATTGATTGGTTCAGGTTCCGTTACGTCAAGTGCGGCACCCGCAATCTGTCCTTCCGTAAGTGCTTCATACAAAGCATCATGGTCAACAACGGGACCTCTTGCTATGTTGACAAGGATAGCCGTGGGTTTCATCAATTCCAATTCTGCCTTGCTAATCATGTGTGTTGTTTCTTCTGTAAGCGGGACATGGAGCGTCACGAAATCGGAAACCTTCAAGAGATGTTCCAACTCAGCATATTCAATACCGAGTTCCGCTTCCCAATCACGTCTGCGATTACGTTTGTTGTAAAGGACTTTCATATTAAAACCCAGAGCACGCTTTGCCACTGAATATCCTATCCGTCCCATACCGACAATTCCAATCGTTGCGTGATGTACGTCATACCCCCAAAGGATGTTCGGGTCGTAGTAGTGCCACTGCTTGTCAACTTGCACATGGTTGTATGCTGGGACAACATTGCGTGCAGCAGCCAGCAGCAGTGCCCATGTCATATCAGCTGTTGTGTCACTGAGAACTCCGGGGGTATGTCCAAGTGCAATGCCACGTTCCCGTGCTGCATCTACGTCAATATGGTCATAACCAACACCGACCACAGAGACGACTTTCAGGTTAGGTGAGGTGTCAAACATCTCGTCGGTGACGGGTTCATGTCCGTAGGTCACCAACCCGTCAAGGGGCGGTATTTTTTCAGCAATTGGGGGTAGTATTGCACTTGTATGCCACATCTCAGCATCACATTCATCTTGAATTTGAGCGAGAACAGAATCGGGAATGGGACGTGTGATAAAGACTTTAGGGTTTGCCATGGAATGCCTCAGTGATAAAGGTTACGATATTGTCAATTTCTTCTATAGAATATACGGATGGGTGTTCCGTTAAACCCAAAGACGCTTCGTATATTGTTTACCAAATAAGCGGTATAGGGCGGACGTATCCTTTGTGTATTACGCCCGAAAATCAGGAAAGTCGGTGGTTTTGTCTCTACCTGTGTAATATATTTTAGAGCAGGGCGCGTCCCTTTAACACGTGGTGGTGGGTGTGCATTACGCAATTCCAAAAGCAGATCGTTGAGTGCCGGAGTTGGAATACGGGTGCAATACTCGCGGTAGACCTCAAGTGCCACATCAAGTATTTTAGTAACACGTTGTCCAGTGATAGCAGAAACGAATATTTTTGGGACATAGTCTATTTGTGGTACTTGTGCTTCTATATGCTGTATAAATTCACCGTGGGTCGTATTGTCCTTTTCCACTAAATCCCATTTATTTAACACCAGCACAGATGCTTTACCGTGGCGTGCAATGAAATTTGCGATTGTCTTATCTTGCTGTGCCACTTCCTGTGTAACATCTAACACTAACGCTGCAATATCACTTTGTCTGATGCTATGGATTGCACTTTGAACAGTTGCAGATTCCAGCTTATCCTTAATAGCGGATTTTCTTCGCATACCAGCAGTATCAACAAGTTCAAATGGGATGTTCTGATATTCAAAGCGGATATTGATTGCGTCCCGCGTTGTACCGGGACGGTTGTCAACAATCATCCGCTCTTCACCGAGTAAGTTGTTGAGGAGTGAAGATTTACCAACATTTGGACGACCCACAATAGCGATTTTGATTGGTGCGGTGGACGTTTCTTGAGTCTCCTCGGTATCAGGGAGAATTTCAGCCACTTCGTCAAGGAGTTGATGGATACCGATGTTTTGAACACATGAAGTCAAGACCGGTGCTTCCAATCCGAGGGCATAGAATTCGGCAGTGTCCATCTCAATTTTGACACTATCCGCTTTATTTGCGACAAGTAGGATCTGTTTTCCTGATGCGCGGAGTTTGTCTGCTACGACGTTATCGTGTGGCATAATGCCAGTGCGGGAATCAACTACAAACAGAATCAGGGATGCTTCTGCTAATGCTTGGTCAACCTGTAACTGAACGTTGTCAATGAGCGGGTCATCCGGGTCGACATCAATGCCACCGGTATCCACAATCGTAAAGTGCTTATCATTCCACCCTACAGTTGCATAGTTTCGATCTCGGGTGACACCGGGGGTATCGTTGACAACTGCGATTTGTTTTCTGTGCGTTGAATTTAGTCGCGCATCTGCAGCGATACGATTGAAAATTGAGGATTTCCCAACATTGGGCCTGCCGACAATAGCAACAATAGGAAGTTGGTTTTGCATTGGGGTTACTCCTGTACAACTGGTTCTTCCGACTCATTGAATTCAGAACGAGAAACAGCGATGATAGATTTTATCACAACTATGATCGGAATAGCAAGTAATACACCCCAAAATCCGAGGATGGAAGCACCGACAATCACCGAGAACATAATGAGGAGCGGGTCAACATCAACAGCATTGCTCATCACTTTTGGAGAGATGAGCGAGTTGTCAATCGCTTGAATACCGAGTACTGCCCCTAACACGAATATACAACGGATGAGAAAGCCGATAGTGCTGCTAAATTCACCTGCAGCAAGTCCCATCAACATCGCAATATACGCGAAACCACCACCGATAAAAGGACCGAATGTTGGTATAGCATTGCAGAATCCGGCTAAAATGCCGACAAGCAGCGCGAAAGGGACACCCACAAGCCGGTAGACGATACAAGAGATGATAGAGACGATTACGATGACAGTGAACTGTCCTTTGAGAAACTGGTGCATATTTGTATCAATCTCACGCAAATATGCCATAGTTGTATCACGGTGTTTTTCAGGAACTAAGTTTATGAAACTACGGATATACTTATCAAACCCTTGGCTTGCATAGACAAAGACGATGAATGCAAGAGAAACAGTTGCGAGGAATCCACCGAACTGAAAAGCAATAGTGCCAGCTAATCCGGACAACCATCTGACTGCAGCTCCACCACTAGCAGTCCATCCGGGAATTTTTTCTGTCAAATAATCCTGAAATTGTTGTACAAATGGTTGATTTCTCAGTTCAAGTAAACCATCGTTCGGAACCATAAAAGGTTTCCATGTAGATGTCCCTCCTTCAGGACGAAAATGGATGACGTTTTTGTCGCCGGCATATAGCCCATCGGTAGTAGCAACTAATAGAGTAACTGACTGTGGTAAAAGGTCTGATTCCTCCATTTGTTCCCAATTCAAAGTGCCCTCAATTGGATTAATCTTTTCATATATATCATTTTTTGTTCCTGCATAGAGCCTAAGTTTATCTTTTTTGGTTGCTCTATTTGTTGCAATAAATAATGCGTGGATATCAACTCCAGAACGATCTTTAGTTTTAAGAGGAGGATCGTCCCATTTGTTAATCGTATTCAATTGTCGCGAATGGATTTTAGTAGAAATATTACTTGGTGTTTCAAGTTCCTTATCGGAGTTTGTTTCGTTTTCCTGACCGTTCGTTGAAGCTGCACTTACAACATAAATAAATCTATTTTTACGAGGCACATCAATTGCTTCTCTTGGTTCTTCAGATATTTCAATAGTATCAATGCTAAGAATAGACCTACCTTTCTCTTCGGCAATATCTTCTTCAGACCAATTATCCCCTGCATCGTTACTTCGGTGGAGTCCTTTTGGGGTTCCAACATAGATCAAGTTAGGATCCCAAGCAGGGGCATGGATTGTCTGAAGGGTATGATTTACAAAATATGTGGTCCTTAATTTACGCCATTCCAATTCTTCGGGAGGTGCGATTAAAGATCTTTTGGTCTTGCCTGGAGCCGTAGGAATAACGGCTTTGTTACAACGATATATTTCATTTTCAGCGATTGCATAGATATATTTATTACCTACTGTAACCTGATCAATCGGTTTTCCGACCAGTTCACCGTTTGTGATACCAATTTGAGCCGGTTCATTTTTCGGTTGATTATCTTTACTTTTCTTTTCGTTTTTTAAGAAATAGATTCCGTGTTTCGTGCCGAGAATGAGGGTTTCAGTGTCACCGGTTTGATCAACCGCAAAAGCCGTATACTCATCCCCTTCAACTAAAGGGAGTAACCTTTCATGATAGAATTTGTGTAATCCCCTTGCCATTTGCCTAACTTGGTCACCAACTCTGAATCCAGTATAAGTTAACCCTACACCACAAACAACTACAATCAGAACTGTTGCGATTGCGCGTTGATAATATTTCTTGAATGGTAGGGCACGCCAAAGGAACCTAAAGAGATATGCAAATCCAAAACCGAGAATGAAGGGCATGAAAACGCCTAGCATTCTGACAAATATCCAGAGACCGATCATGATGATTTCAAGATGAACGATAAATTTGATACCGACCCATCTGTAAATACGGATGAGCATCGCAATGAGTGCAATCGGGACGAGTGGATGTAATAAGAGTATTCGATTGCCATCTACCTCGGTGGTTGCACCGTGGTAGAAAGCAAATGCGATCCATAACGCAGCGAGTGCAACACTTATGATTGCCAGTGAAGTTTCACCAGTGATACCAGATTGTTGAGGGGTTGTATCGTTCTGAGAATTCATATTGTGCTGAGAGTTCATATTGTGTTTGGAGAGGTTGATTCCTTCCCTGAAGAATCACTTTTGACAAGGTGAGTGAATACGTTTACAAAAAACACGTAGTGAATCTATGTTAATAGATACGTATAAGGCGTTAGTAGGGTTTCGCAATATTCAAATCCATTAAGTGTAAACTTAAGAACCTTATACACTGTTGGCGGGGTTTCTAACCCCGATTGGACAGGTTTTGGCTCAAGAAATCGGGGTTAGAAACCCCGCCAACAATGTCAATAATGTATAAGGCTCTTAAGTTTACGCCTATGGGTTTCGCAATGTTCAACTTGTCCAATAATATCACTTTTTTGCATATACCTAAGTTGCTGCTGGAGCTTCTGTGGCATCATTTGTCTCAAAAGTTTCAATGATACCAGCACCGACACTGTCGCCCCAAACGTTGACGGTTGTACGGAATCTGTCGAGTAGCCAGTCAATTGAAAGTATCAATGCGACACCTTCTATGGGTAGTCCGACAGCCTTTAGGACGATAACCATCGTAACGAGTCCTGCTTCAGGTATTCCCGCAGCACCGATTGCTGCGAGTGTCGCAGTCAGGACGATGATGAGTTGTTCTGCTGGTCCCATTGTAATGCCATACACTTGTGCAATGAACATTACAGCAACTGCCTCGTAAAGTGCAGTACCATCCATATTAATAGTAGCCCCTAACGGTAACACAAAACTTGCTGTCCGATTAGAGATGCCATTTTGTTCCTCAACATTTTCCATAGTTAACGGTAGTGTGGCACTTGAACTTGCAGTAGAGAAAGCATTAAGTAACGCTGTTCCCATTCCTTTTGCATATTCAACTGGGTTCCGTCGTCCTAAAAGGAATAGCAATGTTGGTAGTACAACGAAACCATGGAATCCAAGTGCTATAATCACTGTCATACTGTATTTACCGACGGCTGCTAATTCTGGTAGGAATTCAGCGAAACCTCCTGCTTCCCCTATTCTGCCTGCAATTAACCCGAAAATGCCTACAGGTGCAAGGATCATAATCCAGTTGACGATCCTCATTACGGCTTCATTAAAGGCGTTAAAGATGCCAATCGCTGGTTTGCCGACATCCCCAATTACTGACAAAGCAGCCCCCATGATGAGTGAGAAAAAGATAAGCGGCAAGATATCCATATTCGCCATCGCCATAAAGATGTTTTCTGGAATCATGCCCTGTTTATCAGTTTCCTTGTTACCTAAGAACACTTCCATGATGGTCTGCCCCATCGTGCGGTTTTCTTTCCCTTTTACCTCGGAAACTTTCGGTAGCGCAATTTCAATACCAGTCCCTGATGGGTCAACTTTTAGATCGGTAAATTGGTTTTTTGCGATCAACAACGTTTTACCATTCTCTGTTATTATGTAATCAATTTCACCAGACAAGTCTTGCCAGTTTTCTACAGTTACTTCGTTGCCTTCAATAGATTCAATTTCCCCAACCAAATTTTGATCAACGAGTGTGATTATAAATTTATTGGAATAGTCTTTTTCAATTTCGCCCTCGGGTAATGTTACCGTGAGGTTATTCTCCCCACCCAGCGTATAAGAGAGTTGGGGATATTGGTCACCCTCTTTTGATAACTCTATCCCTTTTCCAGGTGCGATAATGTTAACGAGAATCATTCCAATGATGACAGAAATGGCAGTCGTTGCCATATAATAAAGGACGGTGCGTCCCCCAATGGAACCGAGGTTGCGTATATCCCCCAGGTTTGTAATTCCTACGACCATTGAGAAGATCACAAGGGGTACTACAACCATCTTCAGTAAGGTCAAGAATATGTCACCTAATACTTCTGTGTAAACAGCAATTCCTGGGGCAAACCCACCAACAAGTGTACCGACAACAATAGCGATAACTATACCAATGAGAAGCCTAAAATTACTTTCTGCATTTCCGTTGTTGTTCATAGTTAATTTCCTTTTGTAGGTAGAATATTCCTACATAACGACTTGTGCCAGTTAATTACA
>JAAXHO010000133.1 GCA_012270795.1 Candidatus Poribacteria bacterium | reverse complement strand
TTTTGCTTCCTTTTTGATGGAATATACAATAAAGAAAAGCATAAGGATGGTTTAAAGTAAAGAGAAATCTGCAAATTAATAAACTAAGTAAAATAGAATATTACACGAATGTAATTAACTGGCACAAGTCGTCAGGGTAGCATACAAATCTACTACCGCTTACGGTAATCCAATAGGAACAATTACCAAAGACCTGAGAGCTGGAATTGTGGGTGAACTCGGTAAATTACCACCAATGATACCGGTAAAAGTCGCTTATCACCCTGTAAACAGTCAACAACTTGTCGCTGCTGCAACATTAGACGCAATACGCAGTGAAGTTAGTGCCGGAACAATTGAAGCACATGTGGAAATCAGTTTCAAAGAGACTGATGAAGTCTATACACAGTCTTTCCGTTCAATTACGCCAGACCCCTATGAGACGGTATTGGCTAATATGGGGATAATTGTACAGTCATTTACGAACATCCTTGCAAATGGTGCAGGAAGGGCGACTATAGATGAAGTAAATATCTACATTGCAGACCTACCTTATATCCTCCATACGGAGATAAAAGACATCATATCCTCCATACGGAGATAAAAGACATCCATGTCATCGGCGATGTCAAGCAAGGTGAAACTGCAACGTTTGTCCTTGAAACACTGCCACACTGGAGTGCTGCGGGACAAAACCGAAAAATGTACAGGGAAGTGAAACTTCATATTCCGGAGAATTTTGTAATTGGACCAGCAAGTCTATCAATGGCTGCTGCAACCGAATACGGATTCAATCCTTTCGGTAATCCTTTTGCTCCATCTCCAGAGAATTTGGATCAACTCATCGGACAACTAAAAGATCTGCAGTTTGATAGAGGGTTAGTTCTCGCAACGCTTGCCACTTTAGAAGAAGAAACTGAAGATGCAGACCCTTCTATAGAAGGATTATTTGAAGAGTTCTTCGCAAAATTCTTTGAAGCAATATTTGAGAGTATTGCTGATGGATTTATACCACCTGAAGATGGTGAAACACCTCCAGGTGATGATGAAACACCACCAGGTGATGGTGAAACGCCACCTGAAGATGGAGAAGTAATTGACATCGTTGATGAAGAAGAAATGATGGAAGAATTAACTCCAACACCACAACCAATACCTATTACAGGAACAGCGTTGATCATCAACCGCTTTATCGTGACAGGTGAAACAGAAATTGAATTAGAAGTTCTGCCTGCTGATGTTGAAGTTGATACTGAAGCAACTGAATAGAAATTCCAATTCATATTCACATGTCTGCGGACAGATCTTAGCATCTGTCCGCAGATATTTCTTTTTCTTCCAGATACAACCTATCTCATAAATAGTAGGCGGGATTTCTAACCCCGATTTCTGTTGCTGTGTATCTCAAAGCGGGGTTAGAAACCCCGATTCCCCTATCTTCTGTAGGAGCGACCTTTGGTCGCGACCAGGAGGTCGCTCCTACCTTAAGAAACTTATCGGGAGGTCGCTCCTACCTTTAAGAAACTTATGTTAGAATTTGCGCTTAATCAACAATTAAATGCCTCTGTCTTTATGAAAATTTTATTTGACAAAGTATAGAAAACTGTTGTATAATAATTACTCTGCTAAGAGAAATCTTGCATGAACGCATCATTTCTACATTCAGCAAGGTATACCACAGTCTTTATTTATCGACTCTGGGTCGTGTGAATGCGTTATCAGGTCGCAGGTTCGACTCCTGCCTGAGGGCGGAATGTAATGTAAAACCCACGGTAACTCAGCGGTAGAGTAGATGTATTCTGATTTTTATCCAGAGTCTTCTTTGGCGGGCCGAAGTATTGCGTTATCTTAACAATGATTCTTGTGTAATACACACCTTGCCCGCCCCATATTAATTGGGTGATTCCATGAGTTATTTGCGAAAATATGCCCCTTTGCATCCACACCAACGACAACCTTTAGACGAAAAGCAGGTAGAAAATACTGCTGGTGGTTATGTCTATCCCGTCTCTATCTGGACAAACTTAGATAGGTTCCTTCTTCTGGGTACCGAAGGGGGTTCCTATTATGCCGCAGAACAGGATCTGACAAAGGTTAATGTAGATTCTGTACTAAAATGCATCGCAGAGGATGGGGTACAAGTTGTTGAAAAAATACGTGAGATATCAGTCTCCGGTCGCGCCCCTAAGAACGATCCCGCATTATATGCATTGACTCTTGCATTCACTCATGGAAATAAAGCCACTAAACAGAAGGTTCAAGAAGTTTTCTGTGACGTGGCACGTATTGGAACACACCTTTTCACATTTGTTTCGTTTCTTGATGGAATGCGCGGATGGGGACGTTCTGTCCGAAGATTAATCGGAGAATGGTACCGTTCAAAAGGCACTGACTCATTAGCGTTTCAAGTGCTGAAATACCAGACACGCAACAAGTGGAGTCATGCTGATGTCCTTGCAAAGTGCCACTACGGTGAGAACAAAGGTGTATATCGCTGGATCAAAGGTCTTGATACAGGGAAACGCATTGTGCATCGCGGCGTAGAGGAAGGTGAAAAGATAGCAACTGTTTACGACGCGACAGATGATTTTCCTGAATTGCTTGCTGCTTATGAAGAACTAAAACTTGCTAAAAAAAGTCCGGATGTAATTGAAATCATTGAAACCCATCAATTCACTCATGAAATGGTGCCGAATCAATGGAAAGACGATGTTGAGGTCTGGGCTGCGTTGTTACAAAACATGCCTGTCATGGCAACAGTACGTAATCTTGGAAAAATGACCCAGGTTGGTTTGTTAAAACCTTTCGCTCCTGAAATTCAGACGGTTCTTAACAGACTCAACGCAGATGCAATTAAAAAATCGCTCATTCACCCCATCCAGATTCTTATGGCGTTGACTACATATCGTTCTGGTAGTGGTATGAGAGGAAGTTTATCATGGGAACCAGTACCACAGATTATTGACGCGTTGGACTCTGCCTTTTATATGGCATTTGATAACATTGAACCGAGCCATAAGAACACTTTCTTGGCACTTGATGTTTCCAGTTCTATGGCATCTGGAATGGTCGCTGGTTGCCAAGGTCTTACGCCACGAAATGCCTCCGCAGCAATGGCTATGGTTACTGCACGCACCGAACCACATTATCACGTCTACGGCTTTTCGGAAAATTTTGTGCGTGTACCCATTACTGCTACTGACAGGTTAGCAAGTGCGGTTGAAGCTGTATCTGGACTTCCGCAAGGTAAAACTGATTGCTCGTTACCAATGCAGTATGCAATGAAAAACGAACTTGAAGTAGATGTGTTCGTGATTTACACCGACAACGAAACGTGGCACGGTGAAATTCACCCTAAAACTGCATTAGATATGTATCGGGATGAAATGGGAAGACCCGCAAAGTGTGCAGTGGTAGGGATGGTGGCAAATAACTTTTCTATCGCAGACCCAAACGATGCTGGCATGATAGACTTTATCGGATTTGATACTGCTACTCCTACTGTCCTCAGTGACTTCGCAAAAGATGCTGAAATCTCTGAAGAACAATAACAGTTCAATTGTTGATCAAAGTACTGATTCAGGTAGTTGCAGCACCTTTCCATGCTTGTCTAACAAACCTAATTGCTTGCTCAAAACCTTGCCGACCTTGACGACTTGCTTCTTCAATACTCACCCAACCGTCAAAATTGGTTTCACGCATTCGGCTAAAAACTTCCGGTATAGGAGCTGCTCCAGTCCCAACACAAACAGGTTCAAAAGATCCTATCTCGCGTAGGTCAAAAACATGTAACACAACAACACGATCAATCACTTTGTCCAAAAGTTCAAGCACATTCTCCTTCAGGACAAGTGGGTTTGCAGTGTCAAAACAGACACCCAACGGCGTATCGGATAGACCGTCAAGGATTTCCAAAAATACCTCAGACTGCTGTGAAAAGTCCCAATATTGCCACGGCGCACCTTTAGTATGATTCTCATAAGCAAGCGTGATGCCACAATCTTCGGCAACATCAAGGGCATGTCTAAATCTGGCGGTTACCCATTGAACCCCCTTTTTCCGTTCAATACCCGGATGGTTTTGCCCAGCAGTCACCCTAACAAACTCTGCTCCCAATGCCTTTGCAAGGGATATGTCAGCCTTGAGATGAGATAGTTCTTGATCCCGTTGTGTCTTATTTGGATGCGTGAAATCGGAATAACACGCCAACATACAAACACGTATATTGCGCTTTTCAAGTGCTGATCGTATCTGCTTAACCTTTTCAGAATCACGACGTGGGAAAAACTTAATGCTAAAGTCAACAGCATCTAAACCCAATTCAGCACCGAATTGGATCCAATCAGTAACCGTGCTTTTTCCTGAGAAGATATCGTCATAGAGTGTGACAGGTAGGCAACTTAAGTTCATTTGGAGGGAGTAGTATCAAGTTTCAGCAGAATCTTGCTTATCTATTTCTTCTTGACATTCAGCACAATAACCAATGATCTCGTTTCTGAAGCGAACGGCTCTGAATTGATGTGCTTCACATACTGCTTTTTGTAGTGCGTCTATTTGTGGTTCTTTGAATTCTGCTATCTGTCCACACCGTAAACAGATAAGATGAGCGTGTTCTTGCAGAAAATGGATAGTCTCATACCGTGTATTCTTATGGGCATCAATGAACTCAGTAAGTAAACCACTTTCAACAAGCAATGGCAAGGTGCGGTAGATAGTCGGGCGCGAAACATTATAACCATTTTGACGCATCTGCACCAAAAGGTCTTCGGTTTGGAAATGCCCAGGAAACGCAAAAACTTGATTCACCACATCCATACGCTTTTGTGTTAAACGGAGTCCTGAATCTTTTAAAAAATCCAAAAACTTTTGAGTAAAGTCGTCTGCACTGTTAGTTTCTTCAACAGAATTCATTGTTTTGTCCATTATTGAATTTTTGTAATTTCATGGGAACAATTCAAACTATACAAAATGCAAGTTCCCAGACGGTTTGACAAGTTTGTTTTTCACAGCAAGCTCGTAAAAACTTTCAAGACCTGCTATTGCTGATTCATCCAAGTCAAAGTGTATATGCTCCTGCAAATATCTTTTACATAACTGTTCTGGTAACCCCAGTTTTACTGATTCAATTTTTGCTATTTCAGGTATCTGCTTAATGCCAAGATACCTTGAGTCTGTCAGCAACTTGGGTGCGTTTCCAAGGTTTACATCTCCTCTCGCTACCCAACAGGCGTAGACAAAAGGTAATTCTGTAAGATCATGCCATTCTTTTCCGAGGTCATAACTATATTCTGTTGCACCAAGATTCTTCAGTGCTGCATCACCTATGAGTAAAACCGCATCAGTTTCAATAGAGTTAGGATTAACTGATGGTTCACAAGATATAAAAGTCGGAGACAATTGATATTTTTCTGCAAGCAAGATTTTCAACAGTGTAATTGATGAACGCGAACTTGAATCCAAGGCTATCTTCTTAATGTCATGAATTGGAACACGACTAAATAATTGAATGCTAAGAACACTACCGCGTGATGAAATTGAAATGTCAGGTAAAATACGATAAGAATCTTCACGTTCATTTGCACGAAAGTATTCGACTATAGGGATCAAACCGACATCTATTTCATTTTGACTTAACAAGGTGGCAAGCCGACTCGGCACATGCAAACTAAGTGAAATTTCTTTTGATGGAAGTTCACAATTCAAGATAGGATAAATCAATGGTTTCGTATTTAGAAATGATACTGCCCCAACGCTTATGCGGCTTTTCTGTGCCACTGATTCCCCTCTCGAATGATTTCATTGTAAAGCGTGTCGCGTTCAACGGGAACATATCCTGCTTCTGCAATCAGGCGAGTGAGTGCATCAACTGAAACGGCTTCAGGTGTATCTGCTCCTGCCATGTGAGTAATCTTCTCTTCAGTCACCGTACCGTCAATGTCATCCGAACCAAAACAGAGTGCAATCTGTGCGGTCTTCAATCCTGTCATGATCCAATATACTTTAATGTGTGGTATGTTGTCCAGCATCAAACGAGAAACAGCAATGTTTCGTAAATCCGTTAAGCCTGTGGTTGATAGTAAATAAGCCATACGCGTGTTTGCTGGATGAAATGCAAGCGGAATAAATGTAACAAATCCACCAGATTTATCCTGTTGCTCCCGCAATCTGATGAGGTGGTCAACACGATCCGCATTTGTTTCAAGGTGTCCGTAAAGCATGGTTGCGTTTGTTGGAATACCAAGCCTATGTGCAATATCGTGAATCTCCAACCATCCTTCTGCACTGAGTTTTCCTGGGCATATTTTTTCTCGTGTTTCTTCAGCAAAAATCTCTGCCCCACCACCAGGCAATGAATCCAAACCTGCTTCACGAAGTTGTTTTAAAACTTCCTCTATTGACATCTTAAAGATACGAGAAAAGTGATGAATTTCAACCGCAGTAAAGAACTTCAGATGCACATCAGGCATACGTTCTTTGAGGCCACGAATTATCTGCAGATAGTAGTCAAAAGGTAATTTCGGATGTAACCCCCCAACGCTATGAATTTCGGTACAACCATTTTCTATAGAATACATGGCTTTATCCAAAAACTCATCTACGCTCATCTCCCACGCACCTTCTGTCTGCATATTCTTTCGTGCAAACGCACAAAAATGACATCGCGCATGAAGGATACACACATTGGAATAATCTATATGTTGATTGATGTTGTAATATGCAACATTTCCGTTTAATCGTTCTCGGACATGGTTCGCTATAATACCGATACCGTTTATATCAGAACTCTCGTAAAGTGTTATCCCCTCCTCAAACGATAAACGTTCTTTTGCTTTCACTTTTTCATATATTGCATGTAATTTCGGATCAGTAAGAGGTTTGTGTTTTTCCATTTTTTTTCCCTAAAGTTTATTCAATAAATATAAACTGCTTGACTCTTCTCCTTTATAAATGTATTATATCATATTTACTCATATAATTCCAAAAAACTTTTATAGAATAGGAAACAAAAACATGTCAAAACTTGGTCTCATTCATTATAACTATGCGGGAAAATCACTTGACGAGTTTCTAAAATTTTGTAGTGATACAGGATTTGGTTACGTTGAACTTGCAATAGGTACTGTTTGGAATGCGGATACTTCCGAACCAGAAGCTAATGCTGAAGCAGTACGAAAACAGGTTGAATCTTATGGATTGCAGGTATCCGCTCTCGGTGCAGGAAATGATTTTGTTGTGTTAGAGGAAGACACTATCCGGGCACAGGTTGAACGGATGGAACGCATTGCAAAGATCGCAAAAATACTTGGTACTTCTGTTCTGCGCACTGAAGGCGGTTCTATGAAGGATTCTGTTCCAGAAAGCCGATGGGTTGAGGCAATGGCAGGATGCTTAACACGCTGCCTTGAATTCGCTGAACAGGACGATGTCTATTTGGCAGTGGACAACCACGGTTTGGTTACAAACGATGGTGATCTACAAGTTGAGCTCTTTGAACGGGTGGGTTCCAAACATGTCGGTGCAAATATGGACACAATGAACTACCGTTGGGCGGGTCATGAGTTAGAGACTGTCGGTAGATTCTGCGAAATCATCGCGCCTTATACAATACACACACATCTCAAAGATGGAACAGGTTCTCGTGGTAACTATCGTGGCGAGGCATTGGGCGAAGGTGAAATCGATCTCAAAAAAGCAATCCAATGTCTACGCAATGCTGGTTATGGTGGAGTCTGGTGCTGTGAATATGAAGGCAGAGAGAATGATGGCATTGGTCAACGCAAGAGTTTCACATGGATGCAGGAAAACCTGTAAGACAATGATGGTATAGCATATTAGCATGAATAAATCTCCCAGTGTCATTACACTAACAACCGACTTCGGTACGAGCGATGTGTATGTCGGTGTCATGAAAGGAGTCATCCTAAACATAAACCCGAATGTCCAAGTTGTTGATCTGACACATGCGATTCCACCGCACGATATACACCAAGCCGCATTATCAATCTATTCCTCATACCGTTTTTTCCCAAAAGATGCCATACATGTAATTGTAGTGGACCCGGGTGTTGGTAGTAGTCGGCAAGCAATCGTATGCCAAACAGATAACGCATTCTTTGTTTGTCCCAACAATGGCGTGCTAAGTTATCTACTGCACAAGACTGAGACTGAAGATACTCACATACCAAATGCGGTTCTGATAGAAAACGCTGACTACTTATTGCCAAAAGTCAGTAATACCTTCCACGGTAGAGATATTTTTGCACCTATTGCAGCACATCTATCCCTGGGTGTTCCACTTACAGATTTTGGAACACCTTTACAGGAATTTGTCCGATTTTCTGTACCTTTGGTAAAAAGAGATGAGAACACTTTGACTGGTCAAGTCATTAAAGTCGATAGTTTTGGAAATTTGATTACAAATATCTCAGAAGATATCCTTACACAATTTCTCTTATCGGATCAGTCAAATAAAACTACCGCAGAAAAACTCCATAAGCAACAGGACATTATCCACTACAAAATTACTGCAGGTTCTGTACATCTCAATAGACTAAACAGTTCATATTCAGAATCCGAACCGGGAGAACCTCTGGCGATCATCAGCAGTTTCGGCCTGTTAGAGATTTCTGTAAACTTAGGGAATGCAAGTGCTCGTTATGGATTAAAGACAGGTGATGAGGTAAGGGTAAAACGGTTTCGTTAGGGTAATTATTGTTGATTGTGTGATTATTCCCGTAATTACCCACTTTTTCAGGGTTTTGAGGTAATTATTTCCTGAATCAGGATAGACAAGATACTGGGATTTCCAAGATACTCCCCATCAATTACTTTTAATATGCGTTTGGGTGAACTTTAGAAATAGGATGTGATGAGGTAATCCTGGATATCCTTATATCTTGGTAATCCTTGTTCAGACTAAAAAGCAGAATCAATGTGTGATGGATGATGTTACCACAGCAGCACGGTGTGATCTTCACTGGCACTGGCGAGTGTTTTTCCATCTGGACTAAACGCAACGCTGTTGACACCATCCGTATGTTCTTCAAGTGTGCGGAGAGGTTGGCCCGTTTTTATGTCCCAGAGCTGTATCGTGTCGTCCCGACTGGCACTGGCAAGCTTTTTTCCATTCGGACTGAACGCAACGCTGGTGACACCGCTCGTATGTCCTATAAATGTGCGGAGGGGTTGGCCCGTTTTTATGTTCCATAACCGTATCGTCTTGTCAGAACTGGTGCTGGCGAGAGTTTTCCCATCCGGGCTAAACGAAACGCTCCAGACCGACGTTGTATGTTCTTCAAGTGTGCGGAGTAGTTGTCCCGTTTTTATGTCCCACAGTCGTATTATCCATTGGTTCTTACTGACACTGGCGAGGGTTTTCCCATCCGGACTGAACGCAACGCTGTTGACATCATCCGTGTGCCATGTGAATGTGCGTTGATGTTGTCCTGTTTTTACGTCCCACAACCGAACGGTGCCGTCTGGTCTGTTAAATATTTCAATGTCTGCACTGGCACTGGCGAGGGTTTTCCCATCCGGACTAAATGCAGCGTTCATGATCGGCGACGTATGCCCTGTGAGAGTGTATTGATGTTCACCTGTCTTTGCGTCCCATAACCTAATAGTGCTGTCCCCACTTGCACTGGCGAGGGTTTTCCCATCCGGACTAAATGCAATGCTGTAGACAGCCTTCCTATGGTCTGTCATTATGCGTTGATATTTTCCTGTCTTTGCGTCCCGAAGCCGGATGGTGCTGTCCTCACCTGCACTGGCGAGGGTTTTCCCATCCGGACTAAACGCAATGCTGTAGACAGCCTTCCTATGGTCTGTCATTATGCGTTGATGTTGTCCCGTCTTTGCGTTCCAAAGCCGGATGGTGCTGTCCTCACTTGCGCTTGCGATAATTTTACCATCTGGACTAAACGCAATGCTATAGACAGCCTCCGTATGCCCTTCTTCTAGTGTGTGGAGTGGTTGTCCTGTCTTTGCGTCCCACAGCCGGATAACGATTTCCTTTGGGGATTCAGCACTTGCGCTTGCGATAATTTTTCCATCCGGACTATACGCAACGAGATGCCCCGTGAGCGTGCGGAGTGGTTGTCCTGTCTTTATGTCCCATAACTGTATCGTTTCGTCCCAACTGGCACTGGCGAGGGTTTTCCCATCCGGACTAAACGCAACGATCCAGACAGCCGATGTAGGTTCTTTATCCGTATGCCCCTTAAGTGTGTGGAGAGGTACACCCGTTTTTGCGTCGTATAACCAAACACCAGACTCCTCTATGGTTGCGAGTTTAGTGCCGTCTGGTGAAAACGTTACCTGAAAGATATGAGATATCGTCTCTTTACCAAGCCGTGCTTTTGCTCCTTCTGGTAGATCCCATTGTGATGTGTTTTGGTTGTTGCTGCACGCTGTGCTGAGCGTCACGATCATTGTGATTAGAATTGGTAAAAATATCTTTTTCATCATTAGTCTCCTTTTGGGTTAAGTGTTTTGGATGTTTATGGGTGTAGTATAGTATAGATGTGTTGTTGTGTCAACTATTGTCTGAACAAAGACAGGGTTATTTATAACGGATTATACAATTAATTTTACATTCTGAGTTGTAGGAGCGATCTTTGGTCGCGACCAAGAAATCAACGGTATGAATGCCTTATGGCATTCCCCGGGTCGCTCCTACAGAAGATGTGTATAATTATTTCAATAATTTACCATAACCCACTCTGATAATTTCAGAGGCATTCAATTGTTGATTAAGCATACATTCTAACCTATGTTTCCTAAGGTAGGAGCGACCTATGGTCGCGACCAAGAAATCAACGGTATGAATGCCTTATGGCATTCCCCGGGTCGCTCCTACAGAAGATAGGGAGAATTCGGGGTTGAAAACCCCTCCTACAAGAGCGAAATTCGACAATTGAATGCCTCTGTGAATGTTATGCAGAAGCATTCAATTGTCGAAATGTACTCATGAAGGAAATAGGGTTTTCAAATTGTTGAGCGTGTGTGATTTATTGACAATTGAATGCTTTTGGTTGTGTATCCTGTACTGTATCGTAAAATTTTTAGTTGTTTTTTTGGGGTTTTTGACTTTTTTTCATAAGTGTTCTCGATCCTGTAGTGGTATGGGTTTATGGCAGTTTTATGAATTTACGAAATTTAAAAAAAAAACAACTAAATGGAGTTTTTTTATCGTTTTTTTGTTGTGTATTTTTGTTTAGTTTTATACTGAACTTGTCAGCTGCTTTTATGGTCAACATTATACCTTATGATTGTGTGAGTTTGTTGTATTTCTTGTTTTGAGAACAATAGATATCATGTATATTCTATTGGGATTCTATTGTTGAAATGTCTTCCAACAAAGATGCTTCGTAATTGAATGCTTCTGCTGATAATTTTTTTATATATTGACACCATGTTCTTAAAGTGCTACAATTGTAAATGCTTTATGCCTTGCTTTGGCGGGAGGGATTACAATTATGAATAAAGTGCTGGTTAGCGATTTGTTATCGCAGCAAGGTTTAGATGTTCTAATTAAAAGCGGTGACTTCAAGGTTGATGTGAAATTGGATCTAACCCACGAAGAATTATTAGAACATATTGCCAATTACGATGCTTTATTGATTAGAAGTGGGACGAAAGTAACAACTGATGTCATTGATGCAGCAAAGCGACTGAAAGTAATTGGACGAGCAGGAGTCGGTGTAGATAATATCGACGTTGAGGCAGCCACACGAAGCGGTATATTGGTCGTAAATACACCAGATGGAAATACAATCGCAGCAGCAGAACACACTATCGCCATGGTGTTGGCGTTAGCACGAAACCTTGTTCCTGCTGGAATCTCGCTTAAAGATCGCATCTGGGTACGAAATGATTATATCGGGGTTGAACTTTATGGAAAGGTTTTTGGCACCATTGGTCTTGGTAAAATTGGGCGTGAAGTCGCTAAACGCGCAATTGCGTTTGGGATGAAACTCATTGCTTTTGACCCTTTTATTACAGCAAATTCAGCTGATAAAATGGGGGTGCGACTCGTTGACCGTGACACACTTTTCCAAGAATCTGATTTTATCTCAGTTCATGCACTACTCACTGCAGAAACATATCACAGTATTGGTGAATCAGAAATAAAACTCATGAAACCCACCGCGCGAATCATCAATTGCGCACGCGGTGGTATCATTGACGAAATGGCACTCTACACGGCATTAAAAAATAAGCAGATTTCTGGTGCTGCACTTGATGTTTTTGAAGATGAACCTGCAATTGACAGTCCACTCCTTGATTTGGATAACGTACTCGCTTTACCCCACCTTGGCGCATCAACAACTGAGGCACAAGAGCATGTCTCCATTGAAGTCGCACAGCAGATCATCAACGCGCTACAAGGTAAACCAGTAGCCAACGCCGTCAATCAACCCAGAATTGATCCGAGAATGTTTGACATCTTGGGCCCCTATCTTGAACTTGCCGAAAAGATTGGCAGTTTTCATGCGCAGATAGTTGAAGGGCAAATATCTGCAATCAAAATACATTATAGCGGCACACTTTTCCAGCAAGAGGACGTGAAACCTATTACTGTCGCATTACAAAAGGGTTTGTTGACACCAGTGTTGTCAGAGGTTAACTATGTAAGTGCTCCTTTTCTGGTCAAACAACGGGGAATATCGGTTACACAGACCAAAAGCGATGCGGAGTCAGATTATTCAAACCTGATCACTGTCACCGTTACAACCGATAAGGGGGATACAATCCTTGCTGGAACAACCTTCGGACGAAAAGAGATCCGCATAGTCCGAATCAACCAACTCGATTTAAATGCAACTCCTAACGGATATATTCTCCTGATTAGCAATCGAGACCAACCTGGGATTATTGGACTTATGGGTACCATCTTGGGTGAACACAATATAAACATTGCGGATATGACGGTGGGTCGTTCCCGTATTGAAGATGTTGCGTTGACCCTTATTAATGTGGATAGTGTAGTTCCGCGCAATGTCATCAAGTCAATCGCTGCACAAGAAAAAATAGATTCTGTCAAGCAAGTTATCCTTTAACCTACAAGATTATTTATGAGAATGGAGTTTTAGTTTGGATGCAAAAGAGTTATGTTTGTTGATCAATGACGAAATACCAAAAGAGAAATTATTTACCGCAGAAAAACAGGAAGTTCATCCCGATTGCAATACCTCATGGAGAATCTCACCCGAACCGTTCTGGTTAACAGAGTCAGAACTGAACTGGTTTGAAGAACTCGGTTCTCACCTTTTAGCATTTTACCGTGTTTGCAACCTCCTCTATTCTCAAAGCATTCGGGGTATTCAACCAATTTGGGTCGCAGAATACTTAGATATTGGCAAACCCGAGAATGTTATCCAGCAAGGACGAATGAACCGTTTCAAAACACAAGTGCCCGGTGTCATGCGTCCCGATATACTACCGACCTCCGACGAAGCACGCGTAATCACTGAGTTAGATTCTATCCCAGGCTTCATTGGTGGAACTGGTTGTCTTGCAAGGTTATATACCAAACTTGGATATGAAATCATTGGTGGTAAAGATGGCATGGTAACTGGATATGCTGAGATGATTCGCGCTTTAGCAAAGAAGGCGGATGCTACCCTTGCGATTGTTGTATCAGACGAATCTGAAGACTATCTACCAGAGATGCTGTGGCTTGCAAGTGCACTTTGTGATGCTGGGCTCAGAACTGTTACCGTTAAATCACACGAAGTCGTTTTTACTGAAGAGAGTCTCTTAGTTGAAGGTGAAAACGGTAAGATTAAAGTTGATGTTGTTTACCGATTTTATGAAATGTTTGATCTACCGAACATTCCAAAAGCAGAGTTGATTTTCTATAGTGCTAAGAAACGCACAGTTGTTATGACACCCCCTCCGAAAGTATATTTGGAAGAAAAACTGTGGCTCGCTCTTTTTCATCACTCATCACTCCAACCGTTTTGGCAACGTCAACTCGGAAAGAAGACTTACTCATTTCTACAGGAAGTGATACCACAAACCTGGATTCTTGATCCGCGTCCATTACCCCCACATGCGGTAATCCCAAACCTTGAAATGGACGGAATTGCTGTAACCCATTGGCAGCAGCTAAGTTCCGTAAGCCAGAAGCAACGCGAATTGGTGATAAAACCGTCAGGTTTTTCAGAACTTGCCTGGGGGAGCCGAGGGGTAAAAATCGGGCATGATCTGCCAACGGAGGAGTGGGAATCCGCTATTGAAAATGGCCTTTCATCCTTTGAAAACACACCCCACGTGTTACAAGAATTTCACACTGCAAAACGTGTTCGGATGCAATACTACGATTTTGAAACCGAAGAGATGCAGGAGATGCTGTGTCGTCCACTACTTCGCCCATACTATTTTGTCTCTGGGGATACTGTAAAACTTGGTGGCATCCAAGCAACAGTCTGTCCTGCAGACAAGAAAATCTTACACGGTATGGTGGATTCTATTATTGTTCCTTGTGCAAAAAAAGAATGAAAAATTGCACTTTTTTGTCTTTCTTTTCATCAACGACGAAAAATACTAACTTCCATTCCGTCACGTCTCCACGGACCTCTGTTGCCTTCACCCCCGCCGCGTCGGCGCGGTCCACGGTTGGTTTCCTCACCACCATCCGTTCTGCGTCTCCCTCGCCTTTCAAACCAATGCGATTCGGATTCATAATTAGAACGGACGTGGTCTAGATACGCCGCCATCTGATCCGCTCTTCCAATGTTGTCTGCAACAATCATTGCGGGGTTAGTCAATTGAGGTTCTATTGCTTTAAAACAAGTATAATAACCGTCTTTATTGTTGTCGAGGAACAAGAAATCAACAGGTTCTTGTATTGTTTTTAGTATTTCCGCGGCATCACCAATTCGTGAATCTACAAGCTCTGCGACACCAGCTTTTTCAAAATTCTCTCGGGCTTGTTTTGCACTGTCTGGGTTGATCTCTACCGTTATCAAACGGCCTGAACCTAAAGTTTTCAACACGCGTAACATCCACAAACCGGAGTAACCGATGGCTGTGCCACACTCTACAATGAGGGAGGGTTTAGCCTTTTCAACAGTACTTGCAAGTAACTTTGCTTTATCTGGTCCCAACATCGGCACCCGTTCTTCCCGACACTGTTGCTCAACTTCTGCCAAAACTTGTTCAAACATTAATGCTCCTTTATTTCTTCTTTAACTGGTAAATTGGAGGTTGTATAATCAAAATACACACTGCTATCTTTATGATGGTTTGCCATTGCATAGTGTTCCAGTAGTGTTCTTGGGCCGCTATTCAATGCAAAAATTCCGTAATCTTTGCCGTTTGGTGCTCTGGTAATAGTGTGAATATGATTCGGTTTACCATCTCTGCCTCTTGCTTCATCGTTAAACTCAATCCAAATCGCAGGATTGAAAACGCGATAGTAAATGGAATCGTTTTCTGTTGTACCACCGATCCATGCAAAATAGGTGTCATCAAGATCAGCATCAATGTCTTTCATCCAAACATCGGCAAACTCAGTTTCAAGATTGTAGACATAGACTTTAACCAATTTTCTGAGATTCTCTTTTTGCACATTATCCATATCAGATGCTTTCAAACCAACACCTACAAAGTTTGAATAATCATAATTTAGGTAAGGATCGGTTGTACTTCCAGGTCCAACTTTCAAACCGCGACGCGTACCTTTTTGTATTGCTTTTCCCTTCTGTTCCGCATCAAGACTATTGAGTAGGGCTAATGCAAGTTTTCTTTCGTCTTCAAGTACTATTGTTCCATCTATGATTGTCGGTTGTGTGCCGAGATGGTTAGGAACGATAGTAACTTCATCACCATGCACCAGAAAGTTCAGTGCCAAATGATGTCCATCTAACTGAAATCCCCATGAACCGTCTGTCTCTGGATTGCCAAACAGCGCGATATAATAGGGGCGAGAATTCCAAAAATCTGTTTTAATTTCACTGAGTTGAGTTTTTGCCTTTTTAGTTATCAAAGATACTTTCGTCAAACCTTCATCACTTAAAAACGCATCCAATACTTTATGGAATAGCGTTAATTGATCTAAAGATAACTTGGCAAAATCAATACCACCACGATCACTGTTCCTTGATGCTGGCAAATTAGACCATGAATACGATTCCTTATGTCCAAGTGGATAAGAGGCAGCGGCAAGCAGGTCTTCACTTAATGAATCGCGGAATGTTTTCATCACTGTTGCTAAAGCCACGATGTTTGGTTTTTTTGAAATCTCAGCAATTTCAATCGCTTTTTCAGCATCAACATCATCAGAATCAAATGCACTAATTGTAATTGCAACAAAGCAAGCTATTGATAATAAAATTAGTATAAGCGTAATTTTGCGTAACATGTCAACCCTTTTTAATGTAGTTATATTTCTCATGATAATACCTGTACTATTCAAGTGACAGGTTCACATTTAACAATTTCCCATTTCGGTTCAGTTTTACGGGTAAAGATTTAGCCTCTGCTTGTTCCTGTAGCACATATCCGATGATGTTACTTTCAGAAACACGATCAGTCCGTTCACCGAAACCGACTAATATGTCTCCGCGTTGGATACCCGCTTTTTGGGCATTTGTCTGACTATTAGCTCGTCTATCACGTCGCATCAGATCCTTAACAATTAGAGCCATGTTATCATCACTTAAATTGTTGTGTTTGCGTTCAGTGTTCGACAAGTCTTCAAGTATCATACCACCCAAGGAAACGAGTCGCAATTCATAAGTTGTTGTTCGCCAGGAGATGTCACTTGCTTTCCGCCAACCTTTTTTGAGTGTTAGATTCAGTTTGATTTCTTCACCATGTCGACTCACAGTTGCTGTTAATACATCACTGTCATTTGCACGGTGTAACACCCATTGAACATCAGTGATTGAGATAATTGGTTGACCAGCAAGTGTTAAAATTTCATCTGCGCGTTTGAAACCATCTTTTTCTGCAGATGAACCTTGTGTTATCTTACTAATCTTCGCACGATGTTTAGGTGAAAAGTTCAACCCTAACACATCGGGCATCGGGAAAGGATATAGTACTTCATCTGGTACAGGTTTCCGATCATACCAGTGTATTTCTCGTTGCGCTTCCCCAATCTGGTGGCAATGGATACACTGTCCTTCTACGCGTCTGCTTAAGTTTACATCAGATGGATATCGTTGTAAAGCAGGAAATGTTTCTGGCGTTTTCTTTAAAGGAGCAGGACCAGTCTTTGGTGCTAATACTGCTTTGTTGTCAGGATAACCTTTGTGTAATTCAAGTGCTGCTTCAAGTGCTTGTTTAAAACCCTCAACAGATATATTCTTTGCAGCGTTTCTGTATTCTGCACGTGTGCCAAATCGTCCATAGATAGTTTTGTCCGCATTCATGAAGAATGCTGCAAAAGTGAGATTGTAATCGAACTGAAATACAGAAAGGTCAATACCGTTGCCTTGTACGATGCGTACACGTATAAACTGTTCCATTAAATCTTTGATTGATTTTTCGTGACGAACAACCTGTTCATCAATGCCTTGACAAGACACTCACGGTACTCAACGAAAAACAACAAGTATCGGTTTGCCTGTCTCTTCAGCTTGTGCGATCCCTTTTTCAAGGTCGTTGTAAATCCATAACCCTGTTGCCTTGACCCTCTCTTGATCTTCTGCTACCTCTTCGTCGCCATGTCCAAAACAAGGGAGTGCAATGCATGTAACGATCAAGAGAATAAACATTGGTGTAAATAACTTCATTTTTATCAGCTCTCCAAATTTTCATAAACATAAGATATTGATATATTCATCTTATTAGTCATATCAATGCTAAAAAAGTTCACGGAATTTTGGAATATAAAAAGCAATAGGGTAAAGGCATTCAATTGTCAATAAACATTGTTGTGTGTGAGGAGTTTTCATCACCAGTGATTTACGTTTTCTTGTAGGAGATGTTGTCAATTTCCTCTGCGAAAGTTATGTTTATTTCACGTTTTTGTTTGGCGATTCTTCCTTAAAACGTTAGATATTCAATAAAAATCCAATAGATTTTGGTTAATGCTTTATAATGTATTTGAAAAAACTGGACAATTGAATACCGCTGCCGTTACATTTCTGATCTAAAAAATTCGATGGAATTTCAGAATTATAGGTAGCAACTTGAGTTACTATAGTAAATTATTAACGAATTTAAATTGACAAAGTGTATGATAATTTTGTATAATATAACCTAAGTTGCCACCTACTTTAGAATACTCTTGTTGGAGGGGTTAGAAACCCCGATTTATGACAATTCGTATCAAGATTCGTTGTTTTTCTGTTTTCTTTTATCAATCGGGGTTAGAAACCCCTCCAACAAATTATAGGTAGCAACTTGGGTTAATATATTACGTTATCAACAATCTTACTCTTCCTAAGAACTCTATAATTGTGGAGCAATTCGGATTTAAGTATCAACAAGTAAGGTTTAAATTCTGATTCTGATAAGTTAAAATGTTTTTACATTTGTCCTTGATATAATCTATGCAGGACTTACACAATAATTTAAATTTGTGGTATACTATTCCATTATGACTAAAACATTTACACTCCTTTAAAAAGGAACAAATCTCTAACCCTTCAATAATTTTTAATGCTGCGTAAGTCCTGGTAATGATTGTTATTTGATTGGTATTGGTACAGATATTCAAACAGCACGAAGGAGGGCGAAAATGCAAGATGCTTATAGCAACCGCAATGTTGAAAGGACGACTGTCAATAGTCTAAGCTACCTCTACGTTTGTTCTATTCTTAAACTTTCTGTGCTTTTACCGATTATTCATTTTATTAACTATCGGTTTACCTCCTCCTTCACGAAAATTAACGATTGTAATAATATATCAGTTAACGAACAGGCGAATACCGCTGATGTTCATCAACTTTTTATTGTGTCCGTCTGCTCTCTATTCACTTGGATAGTTTGCTGCGGGTTATTTTGTTTGCAGAAAGTGGGTGGATATCTTAACCATTACTCATGAATAAAAACATTAGAGTTTCAAATTTTACTTTAGGAACTCTAACTGTAAACCTAATAAGGTTACATTCTGATGAAATATATTGCTTTTACATGCAATTTGCATAAGTCCTGTCATTTAAAGATATAAGGTTTATTAATAATATGAAAAATATTTGTTTTCTTGTTGGCGTTATATGCGCTACTACGTTTATGATTAGCATACCTCAAACCGATGCTAACATTGATGTCTTTGTATATACGGAGACAGTCCAATGGATTGGGCAAGCCGCTGCACAAGCAGAGGCTGATATCCTAATTGATATGATCAAAGGTAAAAATGGAATCGGGCAGGTTGTTAATGATCCAGCTGACAAAATCGCAGACTGGACAAAACAACACACAGAGAAAAACGGACACCACATCATTGTTCTATTTGGTGACTTACCACCTGAAATCTATCCACAAGGCAATGCGCAACCCGACGGTTCTATCGCCGAGGAATTTCTTGATGATGGAAATACAATCTCAAATAGTGCAGACTGGATGTTCTGGGGTCTCGGAAATCGAAATGCAGAAGGCGGACTACGAAATATGATGGATGTCCCAGGAATCGTCCAATGGGATGACGACACACCCATGATGGTTACACCAGAAGGAAAGGAACTGACTCCATCTCTCGTAGATTTTGCTTCTGATCGTCCTTTTCACATTAACGACTTGGCAGCAACCGATTGGGAGATAGAGATAGCGTTCGCAACAAATACCGGAAATAAAGATGATGCCGCTCTGTGTGATCCGTGCCTTGTCCGGAACAAGAAAACGAACGCACGACTCATTCAAGTACATCAGACCAACATGGGGGATGACCCAAAAGGTGAAGTGATTGCTGAAATCATACTTAACTACTACCTTGAGGCAATTGAAGCTGAGCCACAAGTAGTTGAACCAATTAATAAACTCCCCATACTCTGGGGAAATATAAAAAAATAGGAGATACATTTAATGCGAAACTATTTGATTTTAATCATACCTATTGCTTTATTAGCAATGCCTCTAACACTAACATTCGGCGCAAGTGAAGTTGCAATCTACACCGGAACGACCCAGTGGATCAATAAAGATGCCGCAGACGAACAAGCACAAATCTGTGTTGACATGCTGGACGACGCAGGAATCAAAAATACCTGGTACGTGAGTGATGGTGATATGGACGCTTTAGCTGAATGGATGGAAGGTGTAACAGACGACAACGGTTTGGATATCTGTATACTTTACGGTGATTTACCACCCACACTTTACCCACAAGGAAATACCTCACCTGACGGTTCTATCGCGGAGACATTCATTGAAACCACCGATGGAGATGCTATCATCAACCACGCTGATTGGATGTTCTGGGGTTTAGAAAACCGAAATGCTGAAGGTGGAATACGGAATATGATGGATATACCCGGCATGGTCATGTGGGACGACAATACACCCATGGTTGTCACTGAAAAAGGGAAAGAGATTGCTCCGAGTCTGACTGATTTCCAGTCTGATCGCCCCTTCCACACCGACCTACTGGAGGGAAACTGGGTAGTTGAAGTATCACTTGCACAAAACGAGGCTGGCACACGGGCCGACCCGATTATTGTACGAGATGGCGATCTCGGCAGATTGATCCCTGTCATACAAACAAATATGGGGGATGAACCGAAAGGCGCAGTCGCTGCTGAAATCATAATCTGGCTCATGAATAACGTTACACCTGTTGAACCGAATGGTAAACTATCCACAACATGGGGTAACCTGAAAACAATTAAATAAGGTTGATGAGACATAACCAATTCTGTTTCATTCTAATATTATCCATTCCCTTGTTACTTGCTTTGGCATGTCGTGAGGGAATGGATACACACACCGTTGAACCATCACCCATTAATACCATTACCACACAGAAAGATAGTGCAGTAATGGTATTTGTCCCTGCAGGCGATTTTTTGATGGGCACCAGCGATGCTGACATTGAACTATATAAAAATATATTTCCTCTCAGAAACATCTCACGGTTCGACAATGAACGACCACAACGTAAAGTATACGTGGACGCTTTCTACATTGATCAACTTGAGGTTACCAACCTGCAATACAAGCAGTTCCTTACCGATACCGGCTACAAACCTAAACAATACTTAGATTATCCTCCTCATAATATTTCTAACCAGCCAGCAGTTGTTCTGGAATGGTCTGATGCTGCAGCTTACGCTGAGTGGGCAGGAAAAAGACTGCCAACTGAGGCAGAATGGGAGAAAGCTGCTCGCGGGACTGATGGACGCATCTGGCCTTGGGGCAATGAGTGGGACCCGACAAAACTCAGCGGAAATGATGGTACTGGTATAAAAGATGGGTATAAATTGACCGCACCTGTTGGACAGTTTCCACAAGGTGCAAGTCCTTATGGGGCACTTGATATGGCCGGCAACCTCTGGGAATGGGTCTCCGACTGGTACAAAAAAGACTATTATGACTTTGCTCCATATATTAACCCTAACGGACCAGAAACCGGAGATGGACATGTCTTGAAAGGTGGTAGTTGGGCAGAAAATTTAGATTTCACACGATGTGCAAACCGCTTCGGTGGTAATCCTGGATCACTTATGCGCGGTTTTCGCTGTGCAATGGACGCACCAACTGAATAAAAACATATTCCAACGATGCAGTCCTTATTAATAGTATCCATTTATATTATTGCACAATAGTATGTAGGAATGAATCCCATGTTGTCAAAACTAACTCCCTTCGTTGTACTTCTCTGTTTTGTCTTATTCTGTAATGTTTATGTATGTCATGCACAACAATCTAACGAATCCTATATCCGCGGCAAACAGGAAGTTCAACAAGGTAAATATCAGCAAGCACTTCTGAATTTTCAAAAAGCCGTTGAAGAAGACCCTAATTCTGCTAAAGCACACACCGCTTTAGGAACCATTCATCTGCATTTCGGTAATTACGCGAAAGCAGAAACCTCACTTAAACGGGCTTTGCAAATTACGCCAAATCTGATGCAAGCTGAAACAAACCTTGCTCTTCTCTACACAAAAACCTCACGCATTGACCAGGCAATTGTTCTCTATCGCAACCTAACCCGAAAATATCCAAAAGTCGTTGGTATTTTTTTCGGTCTTGCAGCTGTCTACCAGCAAAATAATCAGTTTCACGAAGCAATAGAGACATATCATCAAAGTTTCAACCTTTCACCGGACATTGCGGAAGCGATGGCCAATCTTGCCTCGTGTTATGAAGCAATTGACAAACTTGACCAAGCAATTAAATACTATAAACAAGCGATAAACTTAAAGCCTAAACTTCCGATGGCGAATGGTAATTTAGGGGCAATCTATCTGCGTCAAGGCGAACTTGATAAAGCACTACCATTATTAGAGAATGCAGTCCGTAATGATTCTTCTTTCACCGCAGCACATTTCAGCCTCGGTTTACTCCACATAAAAAAGCGGGAATACCAACGTGCTACTCGTACTTTCCGAACAGTCATTACACAACAACCAGACCACATCGGGGCATATTACAATCTTGCCCAAGCCTTGTTTCGATTAAAACAGATAAATGAAGGCAAAAAAGCAATGGAAACATATCGCCGTTTAAACAAAATCGCTCAGGAGATTGACACCCGTGAAAGAGCAATCCTTAACGAACCGATCAATCCGCAAAAACATTTCCAGCTCGGACTTACATATCAAAAATATCAAAAATACGATCAAGCAATTGGCGCATTTCAAGAAGCGTTACGACTAAATCCAAAACTCACAGATGCATATTATAAACTTGGACAGTTGTATTTTCGGGCACGAAAATTACCAGAATCAGAAAAAGCTTATCTTGCAGGAATCGAAATCGAACCCAAACAAGCATTGCTACACGCAGGGTTAGCAGCAGTGTATTACATGCAAGGACGGTTAAATGATGCATTCCTTGAATACACCACCTCTCTAAAGTATGACGCTACATTAGCAATGGCAAAGGGAGGCATCGCTGCAATTCATCACCGTCGTGGGGAAATTGGCAAGGCAATTCATGCATATCAGGAGGTGCTAACCTTAGATGCAGATGCACATTATGCATTAAACGGTTTAGCAAGACTCTATCTTCAAGTTAAACCCAATGAAAATAATCACATGACACCACAAGACATTGTTGACCTAGCTGAAAAAGCAGTACGATTAGTGGCAATACCACAATATCTGCATACGCTTGCTTTAGCTTATCTTCACGCAGGAGAACATCAAAAGGCAATGAATACAATAAATACTGCAATAAAATTAGAACCAAAAAATGCATCTTTTTACCAAACATTAGCAAAGATAAAGGCAGATGAAAAAACAAATTCACAGAATAAATAGATTTTTTCCACCACCGATTTTTATGTGTCTGTGGAGTATGCAGTTTTTTATGTTTCACGTGATGCTTTTCCATGGCATCTCAGAGCCTCAGATTCAATTTATTGACGTGACACGCGAAGCAGGAATAGATTGGACACATGTTGATGGACGCAGCGGTGAAAAATACTGTATGGAAATGCTCGGATCAGGCGCAGCTTTTTTTGATTATGATGCGGATGGTGACCCAGATCTATACCTTGTTAATAGTGCACCACTTCCCGGTTACCACGCTTCAGAAGTACCCACCAATGTTCTTTATGAAAACAACGGTGATGGAACATTTACGGATGTAACACTAAAAGCAGGGGTCGGAGATACAGGGTATGGACATGGGTGTGCAGTAGGAGACTACGATAACGATGGATATTTGGATCTTTATGTAACAAACTATGGAAAAAATCGTCTGTACAAAAATAATGGTAATGGAACTTTTACTGATGTCACAGAGAAAGCAGGAGTCGCTGAGCCACGGTGGAGTACGAGTTGTGCATTCGCAGATTATGACAGAGATGGCAATATCGATCTTTATGTTGTCAACTATCTTGATTACAACATCAATGAAAATCCCTGGTGTGGACTAAAGGAAAAGGGAATCCGGGGATATTGCGAACCGGACAACTTTCAAGCCCAATCGGATACACTCTATAGGAATAACGGTGATGGTACTTTTACTAATGTTACGAAGTCAGTAGGTATCTACAACGATACCGGAAAAGGTTTAGGCGTTGTTTGGGGAGACTATAACAATGACGGTAATCCCGACATCTATGTAGCAAACGACTCAACCGAAAACTTTTTCTATACCAATTTGGGAGACGGTACGTTTTCGGAAGTAGGATTTATGGTTGGTGTTGCGCTTAGTGAAAACGGTGTAGCAGAGAACGGTATGGGAACAGCATTTGGGGATTGGGATAATAACGGCTGGCTTGACATAACCGTTACGAACTATGCGGATCAGACAAATACGTTCTATCATAATGATGGTGATGGTTTCTTTACGGATGCAACAACGACTACAAAGACAGCACTTGTTACGTATCCTTATCTCGGTTGGGCAACGGCTTTTATTGATTACGACAATGACGGCTATAGTGATGTTTTTGTTGCGAATGGACACTTGCAAGACAATCTTACTGAACTCGGATTAGAGGGTACTTACGGGCAACGCAATCTACTTTTTCAAAATAAACAGGACGGTACATTTACGGATGTATCCGCATCTTTGGGACCAGGATTGAATTTAGAAGATGTAAGCCGCGGTGCCACATTTGCTGATTACGATTTGGATGGAGATATTGATATTTTCGTGACCAATTCTAATACGCCGCCACGTCTATTACGAAACGATGGTGGAAACAGGAATAACTGGATACAGATTAAAATGAAAGCTGCAAGAAGTTCGTCGGATGCAGTGGGGACACGGGTAAAAATAACTACTGGAGCCTTATCGCAAATACGCGAAGTACAGAGTGGTGATGGGTATCTCTCGCAACGGGAACTTAAACTCCATTTTGGAATTGGCAAACATAAAGTTGTTGATAAAATTGAAGTACTATGGGTTAGTGGATCTACACAGATCGTTCAGCAAATTTCTGCTAATCAGGTTCTTTTTCTACAGGAAAAATAAGTGTAATATTAACGATACAGGTATACGCCTTACTCAGATAGACGCTGCTCTATATCGTGACTTTGTGAAAAGCTGGAACAATGCAGGCATACGCGTTACTTGCATAGGTACTGGCCCTGATGGCGGTTTTGTGGAAATTTTTAATGGTGCTGGCAAATGGACAGGAACTTCACCACCTCGCTAAAATCGTTTGACTCTCCTTTGACTCGTGAAAGAACATTGTGTGAAGTAAAACATAATTGGCTTAAGTCCTAATTTAGAACACCCACCTAATGTGCAGGTGACGGCTGCGGAAACTGCAGAAAAAACAACACATCTTGAATTTGCAGCCAGACATAACACCCCAAAAATTAAACAATGCAGAAGCTGCAATAACTACGGAAACTACACTTCACATGTTTGTTTGCCAAATGTGACAACAGGCAAACCCACACATAAATCACTATGACCAAAGGGAGATACACCTATGAATACCAAGCAAAAACTACTTTACATGTTTATTGGATGTATATTTACACTTGTGGGATACTTCCTTGCATCGCTTACAAATCACCAACCACTAACCGCACACGGACAAGAGAACACAAACAGCGTCATAGACGAAATCGTGTGTAAGAAAATAAAAGTTGTCAATAGTTTTGGGACAACGATGGCTGTCATAAAGGGAACTCAGATCGGTGGATAGATGATTTTGCATAACAGACAGGGAGAAGCATTAAATGAGGCCAGGAATGTATAATACCTTTTTATAAAATAAGATGCCATTTGTTGAAATGTTATGGTAGGAGTGGTTTCTGGTCACGACCGTCAGGTTGAGTTTACAAAAGAAAAGTCTTTTATCTGAAAATAACTTATGAATTTCTATATGAATTCCTAGAGGAGGACAAGCAGACCATGATCAACAAAATAAAAAATTGCACAGTCGCTGTATTGTTATTCCTGTTCCTAATTCCGCTTGCATCAGCACAACTCACACCGAACATCTGGAAGAAATTTATCGGAGAACCTGTCCCCGCGGGCACCCCCGATCTAATTGATCATTCTTACGCAGGCTATAAAAATGGGACAGAAGGCATACCTGAAGATTTTGACTATCCAATCTATAATGTGACCGATTACGGAGCTGTCCCCGACGATAATAAGTCAGATACGGCTGCTATCAGAGCAACACTTGACGCGGCATCTGCCGGTAGTTGTATCGTGTTTTTCCCACCCGGACAATACGATGTCTTACTTGATGACGATATAAAAGAGCCGTTTGTCATTGCAGGGCATCATACAATCGTACGTGGCAGTGGCGCGCAAGGCGCAGACAACGGCGGAACAACTATTAAGGCATATAGTACCATAGAGTCAAATTCACCATTTTTATTTGGAACAATCAACGCTGAATTTGATTGGGGGTCAAAAACAAACGTCAAAGGGGCATACCCCAGTGGAACAAAGTCCTTTGAGGTGTATAACGCAACCAATTTGATAAACCGTAAATATATTGCGATCAGAGGGTTTGGTCTTCGTGGGGAGGATTTTGAGAAATATTCCTCACAACCTACGTCTGATTTCCCTGAGTCGTATACTCGAATCCGTGAAGGGATTACACTTAGAGAATATCATGAGATTGATAGAATTGAAGGAAACCTTGTCTATTTAAAAGCACCCGTTGTAACCCATCTAAGTAACGGTATGGTTGTACATTGGATTGATTTACAAGAGGGTATCGGTTTTGAAGATCTCCATATTGATGGTAGTTTTGATGAAGTTTATGAGCATTTAGTTCAAGGTGGACGTGGAGGCATTTCATTATGGGAGACCGCACATTCATGGATTCGCCGTTGTCGGATTTCTAATGTAATTGATTCCTATTTTATCGGCCATTCTTATGGGACGACTGCTGTTAGTAATATCGTTGATGGTAGATTCGGACATAATTTAGGGAATATATTTGGTTCAACATATTGCCTCACAGCCTTTTTAGAAGATTGGACGGACAGAGGCATGGTGCACGGTGCAGCCGTGTCGCATTACGCGGCAGGAAGTGTTGTATGGCATGTAGGCGGTCAATTCATAAACGGACCCGATACACACGGCGCGCAACCCCGTCATACCTTGTTTGATAATTACTACAGTCTCAATCATCAGGCAAGTGGTGGCGGTGTCGGTAGTTTACCGCATCATCTTGACGGCTACACACGCTGGAATAACACGGTAGCAGACAGCAGCACCTTTAACTTGTGGAATCCTGGTGGATACAACTTCGCTGCAACACAAGCAAATATGATCGGATACAAAACATTGGGCTGTTTGATCCCGCGCAACGCTTACGTTGAAGGATTCGGCACCCACGTTCACCCTTCGTCACTTTACGAAGCACAACTGGAACACCGATTAGGCACACTTCCTGCCTGGATAGACGCTGCCAAAGAAGAACATAAAAAGTTTTTTGAGAGCATTAGCGTGGATCCAGGGCAACCCGTAACATCTCCCGACGATTCAGCTGCCAACTTAGATCCAACACGCGGCAGTTCCAAAATAGAGGGACCTTGGTTATGGGTCCTGTTGCCAGATGAACATCTCAACAGAACAACAGACCTATTGGCAAAAGTCAGTGGTGGAACTGTTACAGAACAACAAATCTCGATACACGGGGCATCACCAGGGGATATCGTTGGCGACTATGCGTGGACTCCCCTAAAAATTTCACCAAGTGCCGCAAACAACATAAACGGAATGGTAAGTGCTATCGGTTGGGACGGAAACTCACGTGTCATTTACGGCTCTATCTCCATAGATTCGCCAAAAGAACAGCACACAAGGATGTTTGTTGGGCATGATGACGCGCTCAAGGTTTGGCTGAATGGCAAGCTGGTTCATGAGAAAATCGTATATTACAATGCTTACGATTACCAAAGGGCTTTTCCTGTCACGCTAAAGCAAGGTCAAAATACACTGTTAGTCGCTGTGAGTAATGGCACAGGTAGATGGAGTGGATACTTTGGCTTCCAAGCTGACGCAGAATATACAATACTACCTTTTGCGGGTGTCGGATATGCTCTATCCAATTATGTTCTTTCTAATGGTGTGTTCGCCGCAGCTGAAATTTTTACTGTTGACCTATACGCAGAAAATGTGACCGATTTAGCGGGGTGGCAATTTGATGTTGCTTTTGACCGCTTACTTCTCGAAGTACTTGAGGTGAATAACGGCTATTTCCTGGAGTCTGCGGGTGCTGTAACCTTGTTTCAGCAAGGCACAATTGATAATCAGATCGGTAAAATTACAGATATCAGTAACGTAACACACAACGGCAACAGTGTGAGCGGTACAGGTTTGCTTTTGTCATTAACTTTCGCAGCAAAAGCCGGGGGTAAAACACAATTGCGGTTGAATAACTTTAGACTCGCTGATAGCATAGGTAGAGAAATCCCTGCCGGTCCCCTTTATCTCTCGCTTATGTTGAAAGGCACGCTACTTTGGGATGTCAATGAAGACGGATCCGTAAGCATTTTAGATTTGGTTCTCATTTCGCAAGATTTTGGCAAGACAGGAACCTCCGACTTGCGAACCGATGTAAATAGTGATGGTAAAATCAATATCTTAGACCTTATCCTTGTCGCACAACATTTCGGTGAATCGGAAATCATGTCCGCACCTACTACTATCGCAACAAAAGACATAAAGGGGTTAGAACCCGCAACCGTTCAAATGTGGATAGCCCAAGCACGTGTTGAAGATGATGGATCATTCGCTTTCCAAAAGGGAATTGCGAATCTTGAACGGTTGCTAATAGTCCTTACCCCTGAAAAGACAATGTTGTTGCCGAACTATCCGAACCCGTTCAACCCTGAAACCTGGATACCGTATCAATTATCCGAACCAGCGGAGGTGACCTTGACAATCTATACTCTTGATGGTAAAATCGTACGGGCTTTAGCGTTGGGACACAAGCCCGTTGGTATCTACCAGAGCCGCAGCCGTGCTATCCATTGGGATGGTAGAAATGACATTGGTGAACCTGTTGCAAGCGGCGTGTATTTTTATACATTAACAGCAGGTGAATTTTCTGCAACGCGGAAGATGTTAATACGGAAATAATATCAAAAATTAATTCTATAATCGCTAAATCAAAAAACAAAGTTATAACTTGATAAATCTATTTTAATGCATATAATTGGCATGTAAGTCCTGTTATATAAAGGAGATAAATCTATGAGAATGAAATTTGCGCTATCAGGATGTATTCTAATCGCTCTGTTTTTGGTTGGATGTGGACCTAAAAAACCGAGCGACTCGGTGGCAAAAGAGGTCATCAAAGAGAATTACGCATATACGATCCTTGGTGTTGAAAGGGATGATGTTGAAGTGCGGAAAATAGAATGGGGCGATTACAATGAGGCACTCAAGACAAGGGAGGCTGAGGTGACAGTCTATGCATTCCCTTCAAGCCTAATACAGAGACGGGTTGAGCATGTTACTGAATTCACATTTCAGTATGATCATAATGCCAAACGTTGGCGGGGCAATAAAGGTAAAAACTTAAGGTAAAATAACCCAAGTTACTACCTATCGCCATAAAGTTGTTTATATTTGTTGCGATGATAAACAAAAATAGTTTCAACTCAAAACCTGTGGCAGTCACCGCGTGTATTGACTTCGGTAATAATTGTGTAAACAGACTATGTAAACAGACTATATGATAATTTTCACCTGAGGTGTTACAACGTTATGCATACACATACAGACTATTCAGCACAAATTGCTTGAAACCTAACCTACAATAACGATATAATTATTTATTGATGCGGAATCGGAATCTGGGTAGCAATACCAAACACACACAAAGACAACAAACCATATCATTAAAAAGGAGAAATACAAATGAAATTTAAGCAAAAAGCAGGATACATGCTATTCGGCTGTTTATTCACTATCGCAGGATACATACTCGCATCACTCGGCAGCTTCACGACAAACGCTCAACAAAACGAACAGATCATTGATAAAATCGTTTGTAGAGAGCTGGAAGTTGTCAACAAACAAGGAAATCGTGTTATCACCCTTGATGACTATGAAGATAGCGGGGCTATCTCGGTCTACAACAATGCAGGAAAAACAATGGTAGGTATCGGCACTACCGAAAATGGGGACGGGGGGATACTCGTCATCTTAAACGAGACAGAAGGAATAGTGGCAGGTATCGGCACTACCGAAAATGGAGACGGGATACTCGTCGTCCACAACAAGGAAGGAAAAGTCGTGGCTCGCATCGCAGCAGATAAAGACGACACTACCGAAAATGGAGACAACGGGACAATAGTCGTCTACAACAATGCAGACAAAGAAGTTGTTCGCATCACAACAGATAAAGACGGTAACGGGGTAATACAATCCTACTACAAAAGCGGTTGGCGGACCCATTGACGCACCAGATGAACTCTTGTATCACAATGGGACAGTGCTTTTCATCATCACTATCCCTGTTTTTCTAATACCAATTCTAAAAAATATTGTCTCATTAAGGAATTCCATTTTTACTGCTGGCTTGGGTACCTCTCTTCTGTAGGTGCAACCACAAGGTCGTGACCAAGAAATCAAGAAATCAACGGGATGAATGCTATATAGCATTCCCCGGGTAGAGCGAAGCGAAACCATAAGTGTCAATTTAAGAATATCCTCTTTTTTTGGATAGGTTTCTAACCCGATTTTATGGAATGGTTCTTCAAATCGGGGTTAGAAGCCTTTCTAACAACTACGAAACTCGACAATTGAATGCTTCTGATGTTCCAATGTACAAACTGGGAGTTTATGCTACTATATGGTACTTTGGTTATCTATTATCTTTGAGTGTTCCCCATGTAGTTGTGATTTTACCAGTCGGTGTGATAACACCACGGAGTCGATACGTTGTGAATATCCCACGCGTGCCTGAGAAATCTACGTCCTCAATTCGATAGTAGTACGCGACATCGGGTTTAGCGGTTTTGTCAATGAATTGGTATGTGTTTCTTTCACCCGTAGTACCAGCACCTTGGATCAACTTGGTATTGATGCGTTGGAAGTTCTTTGTTGGAGAGGTACTGCGGTATATGTTGAAACCGGCATTATCAAGTTCAGTTTCCGTTATCCAGTTGATAACCACCTCATCCTTAACGAACTTTGCTGAGAATTGCGAGAGTTCCACAGGTAAAGGTTTGCCACGTCGGTACCCTGGCGTGCTGAGATCATACTGACTTCCGTAGTAAGTCCCTCTGATAAGGTGTATCGCGTCATACGCGCGCATCCAACCGCTTCTTTCTATCCCCGAACGCGGCACACCTTCATCAAAACGGCGTATCAGAGAACTGTGAACACCGTCAATCAAGCATACCGGAAGTTCCCATGTCTGTTTGTCATTGCTAAGTGTGCCAATCTGGTCAATCAGGACATCTTCAGAATTTAGCAGTTTGAGGGAGAAACCGCCACGGGTAATGAGGCGATTGTGATTTGCTATATCATCTTGTGCAAGTTCCTCTGCATGCAAAACGTCCAGTTGATAAACAGAGGCATCTGAAAGGTTGCTGCCCCCTGAGCGTCTTCCCAAAGTGGTAACAATCAATCTCGGTTGTTGGGGCGGAATGATAAAGTCCTTTTTAAACGTAGTTGTCGTTTCTAAAAGTGAAGGCTGCAGCCGTTTCCAGTGGAGTTTCCATCCCCGAAGATTTACTGCTGAGCTGCTGCTGTTATAGACCTCAATCCATTGCGGAAGCGAGTCTTTTCCACCCGCAGACTCAAACATAAACTCGCTAAGGATAACTTTTTGGGGGGACTGATCTATTGGAGGTGGCGTTGGATCTGTTGTAGGTAACTTTAACACGCTGGTCAGGTCGTTTAGATATATTTCCATACTTGGATTTCTTCGTAATAGATCAAAGAGTGGTTTTGTGTCCTGAATCGGATTGCCCGTAAGATGTAACCTTTTAAGGTTTACCAATTCAGCAAGGGGGCTAACATCATTGATTTTGTTGTTATCCAATTCTAAAATTCGCAGCTGGGTTAGTTTTGAAAGTGGGGATAGATATGATATAGCATTATTGGTAATATACAGTCCAGTCAGTTGTGTAAGTACCGATAATGGCGAAATATCCGCAATGTCATTAAAATCAAGAAATAAATTTTTCAGTCTTTTATGTGCTGCCAGTGGGGAGACATCCGATATTCCGTTGATTTTAAGAGCCAAATAATTAAGGTATATCAAGTCCTTCAGTATGGAGACATCCGTTATACCGGTACCGCTAAGCTCTAATACATTCAAATGTACTAACTTTGACAACGGAGTAAAATCTGAAATTCTGTTATAATCAATAAGCAACCAATGTAGTCGGGTACACTTTGAAAGCGAAGTAATATCTGAAATATCGTTCAGAGAAAGGGATAGTGTCATGAGGTCTTGTGCATGTTCAAGCCCTGTAAGGTCTTTTATCCCTTTGCTATTGGCATTAATTTCCGTAAGATATTCTATTGTGTGTGTCGTGATTGTGCCTCCAATTTGATCACGGATAGCTGCAGCTAAATTTGGATCTGGGATGCGGATTTCTTTTTCGGGAGAGAACGGGAGTGGATCTGTAAGGGTGAACTTTTTCTCTATATAGTTTCCAGAACCATCTAACATTCTAAGAATGATATTGTTAGTATAATATGGTAATTGGTTTGTAACGAATTCAACGGTGGCATCTGTAGCACTATAAAATTCTATACAATCCCACAGCTTATAGTCTCCGCTACTATGGGGTGATATTAGTTTGACTATCTGAATTCCATCAGGGTCTGTTATCTCAAGTCGTAGGCGTATTGTATTTGGGGTGATGCGAGTTCTGGTTCAAGCATTCTTACTTTGGTATTGTTATTGCGTTGAATGATGCCATCGTTAAATGCGGGGTGATTATCAAACCATGCTGCAGCACAATAGGCAGTGATCATTCTGTCAATAGAATATAAATATATTCGTTGAGCATCGCTATCGGATCGATCATCATGTGCCAATCCAAATCCATGTGCAAGTTCATGAGCAATGACATTAATTCCGAGATCACCTTCACCGCATACACCAGAGGTAGGTAACATTCCACCTTTATATGCAGTAGCATTATAACCGTATCCACATAAAGTATTGTCAGGTGATTCCGTATCAATATCAAGAAAGACGAGGTAATAATCTTTTAAAGGGTCAGACGCTATAGGGAATTCATACCAAACAGAATTAGGGTCCTTTTGGTAATATTTATCGTTCCGGGTTCCCTGCCGATGATGAACGACGACCTTTCCCGCCGCTTCTTCAAATATGAGTGTTTTTCTCTCGAACCCGTGAGCTTCCATCAAATCTGCAAATAGTGTTTGCACCCGTTTTACTTGTGTATCTATCTGTTCGTTTATATCAGGTTGTGGTTTAACATCGTTTGGGGTAAAATAGATGACTCTGACAATAGGTCTTTCCACTTCTTCTGAGAGGCTATTCGGTACAAAAGCGAGCATTGTCCAAGTAAATAATGTTAGTGTGAAATATAGTGTTGTTTTCATGAATTGGTTCCTATTTTGTGTAGGACTTACGTATTTCCTTTTAAAAGTCCCTCTGATAAGGGAGGTTTAGGGGGTGGGGCCCAATCCCCATAGCGATAATGTATGGGGAGATAAATAACAGAAATAAAAGCTTTTTAACACCCCTATCAAGGAGGAATGCGTAAGTCCTGTTTTATTAAACATTGTGGTCTCCTTTTATTAAATTTAAGTTAAGAATTGATCTAATACCAATTCTAATAAATATTGTCTCATTAAGGAATTCTATTGTTGTTGCTGATTGGAGTTCCTCCCTTCGGTAGGAGCGACCTCCCGG
>JAAXHO010000175.1 GCA_012270795.1 Candidatus Poribacteria bacterium | reverse complement strand
CTGTCTTTTCCAATGATTTCTAATAACCAAGCGATGCAAATAATATCACTATCTGGACAACGACTTTTTGGTCCTGGTCTAAGCTTTTCAGCACCCGGGAAGTAGCTCTCGTAAAGTGTTGCGGTGATCTCTTTTACGACTAAAGCTACGTTTCGGAGAGTGCGGTGTTTGTTTTTTAGTTGCATTACATGCTTTTCTAATGTATTCTGTAAATCCATCCTTTTGCTTCCTTTTTTCTGTAAATCCATCCTTTTGCTTCCTTTTTGATGGAATATACAATAAAGAAAAGCATAAGGATGGTTTAAAGTAAAGAGAAATCTGCAAATTAATAAACTAAGTAAAATAGAATATTACACAAATGTAATTAACTGGCACAAGTCGTCAGATTGAGTCCCGAGTAGTAGATTTTGGAATAACCAAACACTTTGATTACATACTAATTCTGCATTTGAACATGGTAATGTACGAATAAGATGCGGGTATTTCTCTGCGACATGTGCCATTCCAGGTTCTTGCGATAGTGGCGAACGATAGCCGATTGAACAAGGTATACCTTCCGCGGACAATGCTTTGACAAATTCGTCTCGTGATTTACCACCGAAACCATCTGGATTATACTTCATGCAGTAAAGATGATAGCCATGTTTTGTAACCCATGATGCTTGTATTGGTGGTGTTATTCCCGTTATATCGGTTAACGTTTTTGAGAGATAATTTGCATTTCGACTTCGTTGGTCTGTTTGTGCCTCAAGGTGTTCTAACCGTACTGACAGCAGTACTGCGAGGTATTCAGATGGTCGGTAGTTCCATCCCAGACGAGGATATTCCCATCTTGCACCGCCAGGGGCGCGGCCGACATTCATAAAAGCACAGACACGATCATGTATGTCTTTATCATCTGTGGTGACCATACCGCCCTCTCCCGAAGTGAGATTCTTGGAGGACTGAAAACTGAAAGCACCAACATCTCCAAGTCCACCTACCTTTTTTGTCCGAAATTCTGCACCGTGTGCTTGAGCACAATCTTCAATAATCTTCAGCTGATGTCGTTGTGCAATTTCATGTAAAGCCCCCATTTCTGCTGGATGACCGCCAAGATGAACAGGTAAAATTGCACGTGTTTCTGGACGAATCGCAGCTTCAACTGCTTTGGGATCAATCGTGAATGTATCAGGACAAACATCAACATAAGCAACAGTACATCTACGTTCTAAAACAGCACTGGCAGTCGCAACAAATGTGTAGTTTGGAACGATAACTTCTCCACCATCACTGAATCCATCAAGGTCAAGTGCACCGGCTAAAGCGGCACCAATTGCATCAGTCCCGTGTGGCATAAAAAGTGCATAATTTGTTCTAGTATATTTTGCATATTGATCGCAAAAACGTGGTATCATTTCTCCGCCGCTGCCTTCGTTTCCACTCATATAGACTTCGCGAAGCAACGGCTCAATTTCAAGTTTCCATTCTTCATAAGTCCGGATCGGCCATGAAGGCCACGGATGGGTTTGTATGTTTCGTACGGGGGTGCCGCCCGATATTGCCAATTTGTTGGACATTCAAGACTCCGAATTATCGTTATTTCAGTTAGACGTATTGTCCATTTTCTACTTTTTTGCATAACATAGGGTATCCTATTAGATGAATATTTGCAAGGGCAAAAATTTTTGAAATACCTGAAGTAGAGATTATAATTATGAGATGTAAATAATTGAAACAAGTTTTCATTAGAAATATGATCAAACTGTGTTTGAAAAAAGGAGATACAATATGAGAAAAGTTTTCGTGATGATGCTATTGATAGGTTTGGTAGTCATCAGTTTTTCAAGTTGTGAGAAGGCTGTGACTGATTCTATGACGGATGTTATTGATTCATCAGATGATATAGGAGCGGCCAGGAGGCCGCCGCTCCTATCAGTTCTCCGCTGCTAATGAGACATTATTTATTAGAAATGGTATAAGAAACTATTAACTATCAAAAATAAGGATAATGGTGAGGTACAAGAACACCACCATTATCCTTATTTTGTTTTCTTCATCCAGTGAATTATTCAGTGAATTATTCGGATGATTCTTTACTGAGTTTTTCAATTAGAGTATCGATCTTTTTCTCTAAATTCCCAACTCTTTGATCCAATTCCTCTAATGCCTCGGATTGTTCAGAGTTTTTTGAGGATGCTTGTAACTGACCTGTTGATACCTTATTTTTAGAAATTTTTGTACCAGAAGATACACCAACATTGTTAACTTTTGCCATTTCCTTAATCTTCTCAGCTAACTGTTCTTCGTCAAGTACTTCGTACTGGTCAAGGTTTAATATACTCCCCGCCGTATCCAAAATACTTTTCTTATTCATGCAGTGAACGCAGCTATCTGATGCGAGAACGATACTTATATTATTGTTGTTTTTGTCGGAAAGAATGATGGGTTTTACACTAAGTCCCTGCAGCATTTCCTGCATTTTCTCAGTTAACTGTTCTTCGGTAAGGTTTCCTTCCAAATGAAGCTCACTTATTTTCCCAATTATTTCAAACAAGTTTCTCCGCACTATCAAAGAATTCTTTGGTGTCCACAGGTTGAGAATCTAAATCTTTGAATTTGGTTATATCCGGAAAAACGGTAGAATCTAATTCAAGATTCTCTATCAATTCAAATATCTTCTGCTTTTTAGCCTCTTCATCAAGGTTTTCATCTTCTGAGAGTTCCTTTATTTTCTTTTCAAAATCCTTTAGATCATCAGGATTTTTTAAGATTTCTGACAAATCAAACTCTTTTACTTCAGATGAAGTTGTTACTTCAACACCCTCAATGTTTTTAAGATTATTGACCATCTGATCGATCTTATTATCAATATCATCTATGGTGATATTATCGCCATTTGTTAGTTCAGTAATATCTTCCAATGAACCTTGTAATATATCTAATATGTGCTCAACTTTTTTCAGTACTTCCGCCACAGTTTTTGAATCAGGTGCTACTTCAGTAGACCCGGGTTCAAGCGTCTCTGCACCTACATCATTGGTAGGTTTTGGTTCTATGTCTACAGCATTCTCTGATTCTGATAGTACGCTAAATGCAATTAACCCGAAGGTTAACAATAACGTGAGTAAGTAAACAAAACTTCTGGTTTTCACTTTAATCTCCTTTATTGATATAGTTAGTAATTTTGATATAATCTAAATATAGTTTTCATATTAGGTCAATAGCAAAATTATTTTGCTTGACATTTTTAATGTCTGACGCTATATGTTATTTACACACTAAATTCAATAAGAAGTTTCATTTTTTTATTTGTTATTATTCACATTTTATATTATCTTTACGGTTTTTTCTGTTGCCTGAAGTTTGTTACTCCGAATTTGGTTTCCAAATATTGATGTACTGCTGTATATATTTTTTACTGATGAAAACGATCATTTTATTGCACATGCGCAAAGTCCACACCTTGTTGGTACAGATCGCAAGGATGTTCTCGCTTTTGATGAGTCAACTATCAGTAATGAAATTGCAATGAGAACAGAAGAAGGTATGTAATTTAAGTATTTGTAGTAGAATCCTGTGAGTGGAAATGAAGCGTACCTGGGAAATTTGATATGGTAGAAATTTATTCGGTTCAGGTTATTACACCTACAGTAGATGAAGTACTGAATCGGGATTGAATTAGTTGGATCAATTGTTGTATCAGAAACTAATTACTATAAACAACTTAAGAAGAATGGCGAAACTCAAGAAATTCACCATTCTTCTTTTTCAGTATTCCCTTCCCTACATTATTTTGAAGTAATTTTATCAAGTTTTTCAATTAGAGCATCAATCTCCTTCTCTAATTTCTCAACCCTTTCTGTCAACTTTTTAATTTCAGTAGCGTCTTTGGACTTATGTGAAGACACGATCGATCCACTTTTCAAGACCTTTACGTCTGCTATGTCTCCTATATCTATACCAGAAAAGAACACAGAAGGTTTTTCCTTGATCATTTCCTTTACTTTCTCAGCCAACTGATCTTCGTCAAGGTCCTCATCCTTTGCAAGTTCTGCAATATTTTCTGCGAATTCTGTAAGACCTTTGGCTTTAAAAGATTCACCTGCTACAATCACCTTGACATTGTCTTTGTCAGAAACAATGATTGGTTCAAATTTACTATCTTTCAACAATTCCTTCAATTTCTCAGTTAACTGATCTTCATCAAGGTTTTCGTCCTTAGCAAGTTCAACAACTTTCTTTGTTAACTCCGATAGATTCTTCTCAGTTTTTAGGACTTTTGTGATAACAATTGGTTCAGATGTAATGACTTTTACATTATCTTCGTCAATATCAAAGGAAGATAGTAAATCGAGATTCTCCACCAATTCCTTTATCTTCTTTTTCAAATTCAAAGCTTCATCATCAAGATTTTCGTCCTTGACGAGTTCCTTGATCTTCACCTCAAATTCCTTGAGGGAATCAGGATCTTTAAGGAAGTCAGACATATCAGATGACGTTATTACTTTAACTGTTACGTCTTCTACGTTCTCAAGATTCTTAAACGCTTTAGTTAGTTTTTCCTTAAGCGCATCTTCGTTAAATAATTCGTCATCGGCGAGAGTTTCAATTCCTTCTTCTAACTTCTCCAAGACTTCCTGAACCTTTTTATTAACCTCTTTCTTTTCTTCATCAGTGAGGCTTTCATAAGCTTTGGTTTCTTTCGTTTCGGTTTCTTGCTTTTCTGGGACAGTATCGCTATCAGAATGTACGAATGACACCATCATTCCAAAAGTTAACAAGAACGACAGGATATAGACTAAACTTTTAGATTTCACTTTGATCTCCTTACTATTTTGACATGAAATTAAATTTTTTATTCATACAATTTTCGTATTCTGCGTGAATGAAAAAATCAAATATTTTATAGGTTAACTATATTCATTTTACACACTAATAACAGTAAGAAGTTCATTTTTTCTGTTTATTTGTTCTTTATCAGATATTGGATTTCCTTAGCGACTTTTTCTGTATCTTGAAGTTGTTTATTTTGTGTTTGGCAGTTTAGTTCTCTGATTATTTGCTTATCTAATTCTGTAGGTTTGCACTGGTTTATAATTGATTGTTTTTCCATATACTTATAGATGCTATAGCGTTTTGGTAGTTTCTTTCTCTTTTGTGTAAGCGATAGGACGATTACTTTCCGTCCACTACTTGCGGCTTCACATACCATTGAAAAACTATCCCCACTGACAATAAGTAGGTCGCTCAATGATAGAATTGCTTGATATGGATTTTCAAGCTCAGATGGGGTGGTAGGTTCAACAAAGAATGGACACCATTCAACATTTTCAAAGCTTGACTTCAAGTATGAATTGACTTCAGGTGGAGTTCTACGCGAAGTTGTAATAAGCACTTTGGCATTCAATTCTGAGGTGACTGTATTACAGATTGCGTGCAGATGCATTGCATCATCCACTGTAATTGTTTCGTACCTGTCAGTTCCGCCAATAAGTACACCTATATATTTACCTTCTTGTAGATTTAATGATTGCATTATACCTGCTTTATCTATGTCAAGTAACTCTGGCGATATGGGGTTTGGCACACCAATTGTCTGGCAAATATTATCACTCGGTTTGCCCCTGTCCAAATAAAGTTTTGGTAAGATAGCAAGGTCAAAATGACGAATACCTATAGGTGACGGTCTTAGACAAGTGACGGATTTAGCGTGTAGGGTCCTACCAAGAAGTAAGTTTATTGCACCTAACGATGAACCTGTTGAAAGAATTACGTCGGTATCTTGGACTTTTAATAATGTGTTGTATGATTGAGTAGTAAGGCACCACCTAAACATTTTTTGGATAAAGTCTGAAGATAATGGTATACCTTGAAACACACACATGAATAATCTTAACAAATTATCGCGCCATTTTGCACGATATTCAATCTCAACCCATTCCACCCTACAATCAGGTATTTTTTGCACTATACCTAATGATTGTTTATAGTGTCCAGGTTTTTTGTCACTTAAGACCAGTATTTTCATCTGTTTTCAGATATGCAAAGATTTGTATTACTTTATTTCATCAATGGAGGGTTCTAAGTTATATTCAATCAGTTCTGTTACACCTTCATCATCTTCTATTTTGACGATACCGACATGTGGAACAAACCATACCATCTTGATACTCTTTGCTGTTTTCTCGTTAGATAAAACTAAATGAGTTATATCTGTTTCATATTGTAACTGAAATGCATTCTCAAATGCACCTGCTGGTGTTTGAACAACTTTTTTATTAAGAACTTTACAGTGAATTTTAATATGGACATCAAACGCAAACTGTAGAAGAACAAGGTCTTGCAAATTAAGGTTACCAGTGATAGTTGTACCAAAAGCATCCCATTGAGAATTCAGTGTTAATGGTGTTTGCATGAAAAGGAGTTCAGGATACAACTTGGCATCTGAATTCACACGTATTTCCAATCCTGTGAATTCATCCTCAACAACTTTTGGGAGTCCATTATGAAGATAGTTGTTAATTCTTTCATCTACTTTGAAAAAGACTTGATTCTGAGTAACACGAAAAGAGGAAGGTATAAGAAGATCCAAGTATTTACCGGTCACTTCTGGTAAATAATCAATATTCTGAAATAAGGTGTCGTTTATGGATATTTCATCACTAACTAACCATGTCCATAGGGAACCGTCAGAAGTTCGGTAGTCCCATTTCGTTCCAACTGCATCGGGGAAATAGTTTGGTTTAATAGCAGTCGGTTCAGGTTCATCATCAGAACCGCATGCAATAAACAACGTAATGCAGCAAATCGTTAGGATAAAAAACCTCATTTTATGCCTTTTTGAATTGAGATTCTTATACCAATTCTAAAAAATATTGTCTCAATAAGGAATTCCACTGTTATTGATGGTTGGGGTGCCTCTCTTCGGTAGGAGCGACCTCCCGGTCGCGACCAAGAAATCAACGGTATGAATGCCATTTAGGCATTCCCCGGGTCGCTCCTACAGAAGATGTGTATAATTTTTTCAATAATTCACCATAGATACTATGACGGTAAGCAAGTGCTTATAGGCGCGGATGGAACCGCGCCTATAATTAGTGTTGTTTTATTCTGCGGGCTCATTCTTTAGAGCCTCAGCAACCAATTTCTCTAATTTACCCCTGGCATTATGTGAGATCAATTTCCCCTCTCTGTCAATGAGCCACACTGTCGGAATCCCATAAATTCCATATTTTCGTGATACAGGACTGTCCCACCCCTCGCCGCTAAAAACTTGTCGCCAAGAAATATCGTTCTTTTTGAGATATTCCCTGAGTTTGGTTTCATCGGAATCAAGACTAATACCAAGGATATCAAACCCTTTGTCTTTGTAGGTATCATATACCTTCTTAACTTTAGGCATTTCTGCGATGCATGGGCCGCACCACGTTGCCCAAAAATCAACTAAGAGAACTTTCCCGCGATATGATTCAATGGAGATCGGTTTTCCGTCAAGATCCGTTGCTTCAAAATCTGGGACCATTTCTCCAAGAAACGCCAACCCAGGAACATACTTTTTGCGGTATTCTAAAGCCAATTCATCGTTACCGCGTTGCTTATGAATATTCTCAAGTCTTTGTAAGACAAAACGGTTTTTAGGATGATGTTTTTCCATTTCTTGAAAGAGCTGAAGTTCTTCATCATGCCGATCCAATGCCTTAAGCATATCACCTAACACCGCACCATGATAATAGTTTTTAGGATCCATCTGTACTTTGAAACGGTTCATCAAGTTTTCAGCATCTTCCTTGCGTTCTGCTTTCATATAGAGTTCATGAAGCGTACCATAGAGTCTATAAACTTGTTGAATATCAGTCTTTTTCTTTAAACCTTTTTCCAATGCATTAATTGCAGGTTCAACCCCACCATATACTTTTTCCAGTGAATTCTGCCATAAGTATGGGGCGCGATACACCTTTTTTTCAAAACTCAGATTTAACATTGAATAAGAGGGGTTGTTTTTCTTATTGTGGTGTATACAACGGACAAGAGGGGTTACATCCCCATACATGTCACGCGCTCTCATGGCAGTATTACGTAAATTTGGTACTAACTGATAGTCGTAGCTTACAGGTTTATTTGGATCTTTAGTGACTGGATGAAACGGTTGTCCCCCCTTCTTGTCCGCTGGACACAACAGAACCTTCTCGTCTGCTAAGTATTTTGGAACAAGGTCTGATAACCATTGAGGATAATCCCCATGTTCCTTATGGTAGGCCTGAATTGCTTTGCCTAATGTTTCCAGGTTGTGTGTACAAATTTCTATATTCTTTTTATTAGTGTTTTGTTTTTCTGTTGGTTCAACGTCTGCCTTCTTGTCAGATGTCTCTTCTGCATAAACAGAAGGGATTATTAAACACAACAGAATTCCAATAGTTAGAATGACTTTCATTTTTTGTCTCCTTTTGAGATAAGTTTATTTGTCTTAATAAAACGTTAGAATTGTAGGTAGATTGAGTGGACGCTCAACCCAACCTACGAAAAACTCTTAGTAAAAGAGAAAATCTTTAATTCTTAAAACTATGGTAAATTATAGAATTAATTACACACTTGCACAGGTAGGAGCGACCTTCAGGTCGCGACCGGGAGGTCGCTCCTACCGAATACAAGAGGGAAAAAAATAGCATGTCTACCAAAGCAGTTAACTGAAAACAATGTCTAATTATTTTCATATGGCACCATAATTAACTCTGAATTTTGAGGTTCACAACTTGAATATTTTAGGCAAAACCGATATACCGAGCAATAAAAAACACGGCAAAATAATGGACAAGTACATTAACTTCTTTGCTTCTACCTGTTACTATTTTTAGAAATGAGATAGAAATAAAACCAAAGGCAATGCCATCTGTAATACTAAAACTGAGGGGCATCATGATCACCGTCAACGCCGCGGGTATAGCTTCAGTAAAATCATCCCAATTGATATTCACAATATCTTTAAGAAACAAACCACCAACCACGATCAATGCTGGTCCAATGATCGGGTAAAGGAGTATATTATTCGGATCGCTTTTATCAATATCAAACCCCCCTCCAACGATTTCAATGAGTGGTGTAAAAAACAGAGCCAACAACATGAGGATCCCAGTAACTAATGATGTAAGCCCAGTACGTCCACCTTCGGCAATACCGGAAGCACTCTCAATATAGCATGTTACAGTAGTAGTTCCGAGACAAGCACCGCCAACTGAACCAATAGCATCTGTTAAGAGGGCTTGTCTTCCTTTAGATAGTTTTCCATCTTCAAGCAAATCGGCTTCATGTCCAGTTGCTGTGAGGGTGCCTATACTATCAAACATATCAACAGAAAAGAAAACAAAAATGATTGGAATTAGTTCTACTTTGTTGAAGATATCTGGAAACTGCAATTGAAACAATGTAGGGGCAATAGATGGAGGAGTTTTAACTATTCCACTAAATACTGTTTCATCAGGTTCTGCAACAACAATTCTATAGATTATATATGGGATGGTTGTTGCAAGGATACCCATGAGGATTGCACCTTTTACCCGATGCGCCAGAAGCGTGACAATAATTAAGATACCAAAGATTGAAATTAGAACTGGTATCGAATGGAAATCACCAAGTTGTACAAAAGTTTGAGGATGCAATGTAATAATTCCACTCATCTGCAGACCGATAAATGTAATAAACAAACCTATTCCAACTGCAATAGCGTTGTTAAGCGATGAAGGCAAAGCGTTCATGACAGCTGCTCGCAAACCGACAAATGAAAGTATTACAAATAGCATACCTGAAATAAAAACGATTCCTAAAGCTTGTTCCCATGGTAAATTGAGTTCTTGACAAACATCAAAAACAAAATAAGCGTTAATACCCATTCCCGGAGCAAGGGCAACAGGATAGTTGGTCATGAATGCCATTAAAATGGTAGCCCCAGCACTTGAAAGACAGGTCGCAACCATGACTGCCCCCGGATTCATTCCTGCCATTGAAAGAAGGACGGGTTGAACGAAGATAATATAAGAGAGCGTCATAAAGGTAGTACAACCTGCTACAATCTCCCGCCGAACACTTGTTCCATGTTCTTTTAAACGAAATAATTTTTCTAACATATTACCCCCTAAAATTGATTCGTTAAAATAAATAAGAACGATTATATGGTAAAGTTAATTTATGAAAATTTGCTAAAAAGTAATGTTTTTGGGTAAATTCAAGGATTTCTGAAAAAAGAACATTCATTCTAATTACTACTCTCGCATACATATATTGATTAGAACTACTCATCTAAGACGATACGCACTTCTGCTTCTGTACCGTCGTCACCTACATTCACGTTTGCAGTAATTGGACCGAGAGACTCCAATGGAAACAGATTTGCTTGGAGGTGCTGCATTAACTGAGCATCCAATTTCATTCCAGAAAATGATGCAAGAAGCGTAGCAATTGGTATTAACCGTTTTATTTCAGGTATCAGTAAATTTGGCCGAATATGTGTCTGAATTCCATTAGATACAAATTCTAAATTTTCTAATTTTGGAGAATTTTCAGAATTTGCATCAATAACAACTTTGAGACCACTGAGTGTCGTGCTAAAAAAGAGGTTGTTATTGATTATAGCAAAACCCCCAGTAATTGCAAGTAGGAAATTTAAACGAATCCGAATTGGTTGAATAGAAATGCCCCTATAGACTTGTACCTCAAGGAATTCCAAAGGCGTACCTACGGCTGAGATTGTTGAGTTGTTTAGTAATTTAATGTTCTCTTCAAGTCCTTTTCTGTTCTGAATCCCCATTTGTAAGACTAATGATGGGAATTTTGATGTTTCACCATCGTTATGGGATAATAATGCAGCTGTCAATTCCGGTTTAAAGTTGTCTGATAGATTAATTATATCTGAATCATATTCAATTGCAATAATGGAATTTAACAATTCCCAGAATTTATGCCAATTATGTTGCGGATTGTATGTAACTAAAGCAGTCTGTTCTGGTAGGGATGTCGGTTCATATTCGGATTTTGACTCACGCCTTGTAGGAGATTTATGTTTACCAAAACCGAGTACTGAAATAATGACCCCTTCCTCATATCGATTTCCTAATGTCCAATATTCTCCATTATTGGTCATAGAAGGTAAATGTCCAGTAATTAAACTGTTTTCATTTGCTAATTCATTCAACATGACAGAGAAAAGTGGGACATCAACATATCCCGTGTTTGTATTGTTATTGCAACTCTCCTGTATCTGTTTTTTTATGGGATGTTTGGCAAGAAAACCATCTTTTTCCTCAGCATATATGTCTATCACCTCAGCCAAAAGCAGCGGATTGAGTGTTAAAACACCAATTTTACCGATAAAGGTATAACTAAAGTCAAGTGGATATCCAATAATGGTATTGATAGTTAGACCGTTGTATTCAGTTTTAATTCGTTCATAATTGGGATTAATTGCATCTGTTGCAGTTACTGCTTCAATAGCAAGTTTCTCTGCCCCACCAACTTCTGTTATAAGCAGAAAAGAGAGTTCACCATCCCGTTGATAGAGTGCAAGAATAACCTCTTTACCAAAATGCCCATTTACTGCTCCCATATCAAGTCTCCCACCCATTTCATATTCCCACAACGTTTTCTGATATACAATCTGTCGCCACCAAAGTGTCGTCTTAATTTGCTTGAGTATAGGCATCTGTTTGACCTGTTTACCAAATTCACTGTGATTGAAGGTTTTAACAAGTCCTTCCAAATCCTTCAATGTAAAATAACAGATTGGAGATTCTGGCAGCAAAGTGATGAGACTCTGTTCAGGTTTCCAAAGTGATGTTTGATGATAAACAACAGATAGCACTATAATGATTCCAACAAATAGAATGAGTATGGTGAAGATGAATTTTTTCTTTGATTTTTGCATAGTGGTGGAAAACAACTTTTTGTTTTAATTTACTTTCATTATTTAGTATAACATTATTTTCAATATAATACAATAAGACTTATTTTTATGGCCAGAGGAATTCAATTGTCGGATTTCGTTGTTGTTGGAGGGGTTTCTAACCCCGATTGAGATACAAAGCATCATAGTTGGAGGGGTTAGAAACCCCTCCAACTATGATGCTTTGTGACAATTGAACGCTTCTGTTTTATGTAATCACGGATGTGTAAATATTTGGTTACTTGTTTGTTCATGGATTACTCGGATTCTGTAAGAGTGACCTCATGGTCGCGACCTGGAGGTCGCTCCTACAGAAGATGGGTATAAATAATTTCAAACTTCATCATAATTGACAATTAATTGCTTCAGGTTTTGAATACTGTCCCAGTGGTGAATTTTTTAGTTGTTTTTTTTCGTGTTTTTTGCATTTTTTTCAAAAGCATTTTCGATCGTGTCGTGGTATGGGTTTATGAAGGTTTTTAATTTTAACGAAATTTTGAAAAAAACAACTAAATTACTTTTTTTGTCGTTTTTTCAGTTGTGTTTTCTGTTTTAAGAACAATAGAAACCATGTATAATCTATTGGGATTCTATTGTTGAAATGTCTTCTAACAAAGATACTTGCGAAAATTTAATACTTTTGATTTTGGGTATCTTTTCCCTGTATTCCGTGAAATTCGCGATTCAGTGTCGCGCGGCATAGCAGGATTTGCAGAGGACGCAGAGTGTGAACGGCCTCGCGGAATTCGCGGAAAACGCGGTAGCTGATTCCAGAGAACCCCGGCTTGTGCATACCAACAATTTCCCCTTGCAATCCCTCACCAAT
>JAAXHO010000171.1 GCA_012270795.1 Candidatus Poribacteria bacterium | reverse complement strand
GCGACCAGGAGGTCGCTCCTACCAGCTTCCCACAACTAATGAGACATTATAAATTAGAAATGGTATAAGATCGAAAGATGTCAATATCTAATAGTAGGATTACTGCGTCTGTGTTGACTTTGGATGTGGATATTACCCACTATGCATACGCAAAACGCTCAACACGCCTCTCCAACGGCTCCATCTCCTCAAGATCGCACCGATGAAACTTGCCTTATCAGCAGCATAAGCAGGATTATCCCACTGATTGACGCGCTCAGCAGAGTCAGTTTCCAGGTCATAGAGTTCGCCATACGGATGCCCGCAATACCACGTCAACTTCCGCGTATCAGTCACAATCGTTTTGAGACGTAAACCCTGTGGGTCGTCAACACATTCCACCAACAACGAATCTCGGACAGACTCCTGTTCTCCAGTCAGCATCGGCATTGCATCTACACCATCAATATCTGACGGAATCGGTAATCCCGCAGCCGCAAGCACAGTCGGCACGATATCAACATGGCTGAACAGTGCTGGTGTCCGTTGTCCAGATGGAATACAGTTGGGATACCGTATCAAAGTCGGCACGCGGACAAGCTGTTCATAATGAAATGGACCCTTCATCCAAAGACCGTGATCCCCCAACAGTTCTCCATGGTCAGTCGTAAATAGGACTAACGTATTATCGCGCAAACCACGAGCATCAAGACACTCTAATATACGTCCCATCTCCTGATCAATAATCTTCACCATATTGTAATAGTAAGCTCTACCGAGTCGTGCGTCATCATCTGATACTTTGCGAAAATCTGCACCGCCACCTTGTCCCGCCATAGCAAACTTACCGCGTGTCTTTGATTTGCTGAGTTGCCCACACCTCGCTTCCATAAAATGCGGAGGTTTGTCCTCTAATTCTCCTTCAACAAAATCTGGTAGAAGAACTTCTGTTGGGTCAACGCGATCTTCAAATTCAGTCGGCACGCAATGCGGATGGTGCGGGTCTTGAAATCCAACTGCTAATAGGAACGGTTGGTTTTCATTGTGATTACTCAGAAAATCTATCGTACGATCAGCAGTCCAAACGCTATTGTGATATTTTAGGGGTATATCCCAATCGTGTGCACCACCACCAAACCCTACTTTTGATAACCGTCTCGCTCTGCTGTAACTGGCAAAATCCGCTTCGGATACTTGAGAACGCACCCACTCCCCGTAATGTCCGGCAATACCATAAGTCGCATGACCGAGTGCCAACTCTACTGTTTCAAATCCGTAGTAAGGACCGCGGAAATCTGGATAACGATCTGTGTTGTTTCGCGTTTCCATTGATAGTTCTGGGGAACCACCGAAAGGTTGAAAATGCGCTTTACCAATATAGTATGTGCGATACCCGACATCCAAGAGACGATGCGAAATCATCGGTTCATCTTCGGGAACATTCATGCCGACATTCCATGCACCGTGCCGACTCACATACCTTCCAGTAAAGATTGATGCACGTGCAGGCGTACACACAGGATTTGTACAATAAGCGCGTTCAAAACACACACCTTCAGAAGCAAAGTTATCTAAATGCGGTGTATCGGTAAATGTTGAACCGTAGCAGCTGAGACTATCCGTGCGCTGCTGGTCAGTCGTAATGATGAGTATATTAGGTCGTTGTGTATTCATAAGGGTTTAATTTTCCTGTATTGCTTTGAAAACAGCATCCACAGCACCGAAAAGCCTCGGTAAATTGTCCAAACTAAAGTTCGTTCTATTCTGAGTAAAGGCATCACCAACGAGCCTACCAAATTGCCACGTGATTCCATCAGTGACAATGCCATGCACAGGAAAATCTGGATCGCCATTTATTTTTTGTGCTGCGACTAATTCTGCCAGACATTGCCCCCAGCCAAGTTCAAAGTCATTCTTTTTTGCCTCAACCATCATTATCAAAGGCATCCCAACTACAGTGATACCCAAATCAGACTTTGTTGCAATAAGATAGTCCGGGGTGCCGCATAATGTTTCATCGTATGTAATGGATTTCTTTATCCAAAGTCCGTAGTCTTCAGCATAATCTTTGTAGACCTCTCTTAATATAGGAAATATGAGCACTTCACGTCTTGATCCTTCTGAGTGGAATATATCAATATGTTGTCTGCTAAATTCAAGTTCTTTCAGAAATTGGTCTGAGGGATCTTTCTCCTCAGCTTTGAAAAAATCATTATACGAATATTTGATATTATATTTTACTTGAACTTCAGGAATATCACTGAAATCACTAAATGCCATGAGTGCCACCTCCACAATTTCAATTATACCTGTTTTCTGCAAAGCCTAAATTACGTACAAAACGGTTTTAAATATGTATAACTCTGTTCTGCTGCATCTTCAGGTTCCATTATCTCTCTAAACGCTTGATGCACTGTGACATAACCGTCGTAACCGATCGCTTCCAAACCACGAAACACTAACGGAAAATCAATTCCACCAGCATCTTGCAAACGGATAGGATCGTGTGGGACTTCACCCTGTATCCATGTCAATAGTCGTGTTTTCCCTTCTGGTCTGCGGATGTGATTTTGGAGATAAACATTGAAAAGATAGGGGGAAAACCTTTTGAGTGTCTCAACACCGTAATCCTGTGCACACAGATCAAGATTAGCAGGTTCATAGATAATGCCGAAATTCTTTCGCCCGACACGTTTTAAGACATCAATAGATCCTTCAACTGTCTCAAATAGACTCTGTGTATGTGATTGGTGTGCCAGACGGATCCCGCGTTCTGCTGCCTCGTCAGACGCGCGTTGCGCCCAAAGTATATCTTCCTCAACCTTCATCGCAATGCGAATTAGGTCTGCACCAAGCAGTTCCGTTAAATCAAGATAAGGGGTTATATTACGGAGTCCATCCGGTCCCTCATCGTTATTGAGCGGGACAGGAAAATCACCGGTAACCATAGAGATTTTTAGGTTTAACGATTCTGCCTGCTTGCGTGCAGCAGTAATCTGCTCCAATGGTGAATGAATACCAACCTGTGACGCACGCATACACATCGCTTCATAGCCAAGATGTGCTGCTAATTCCGTGAGTTGTGCAAACGTGTGGGTCGCATCTCTTTTCGTTGCTGTCTCCGCAACGCGAACAGAAAGTGAGAGTTTCATCTAATCCTTTTCTCCAAAGTTTGCCAAGAAAGTCTAAGTTATACCATTTCTAAAATATAATTTCTCATTAGCTGCGGAGAACTGGTAGGAGCGACCTCCTGGTCGCGACCAGGAGGTCG
>JAAXHO010000046.1 GCA_012270795.1 Candidatus Poribacteria bacterium | reverse complement strand
GTCTCTCTCGTATTTGGTGCGTATTGTTTCCCATAATGGTCAGCCGCAAAATTCATGATCGGTGTAATGCCAATCAAAGGATTATTCGCATCCTCCCACTGCGTTTCAGACTTTACATCGATCAATGCCAGTAAGGTTAATGCTGAACGCTCATTCTGCTGGGCACCTGGCATACCAATAGATTTCAGAATTGCGAGTGCTGCTTCTATCTTTTGTTTTCTTTTGATTGGATCTGGTTTCTCACTTTCATTTGCCATATTAAAGACCTCTTGCTCGATTAAATCATCCAACGCATCGCCATCGGGTAATCTGTCCTTAATTTTTTCCCCCAGAGATTCGAGTTTTTCTCTTGAAGGGTATTTTAGACTTCTCAAGTCCGTAGCATTTACCTGGGTATGTCCGTTGAACAATCTGAAATAAGCGTCAACCATCATTGAATTGAGAAAAACTGACAGCCCTTTTGCGAGGCTTGCAGGCAGTCCTTTTCCATTGCAATGAAAATAATTCAGATGGTTTTCAAAGCCTACTGTTTCTGATTTTATTCGCTCTGGATCATAGATAGCAGCTACGATTCTGCGTTTTTCTTCCTTTGAAGAGAAACGCCTTACTAAAACATACGTGCCAGAAGGGACCAATAAATTTTTGGATTCTTCTGAAAAAATAATGGCATGGGGTTTCTTGCTGTTTTTGGGGGGCCATTCAACAAAACCTTGCTGGAAATGCATGGGGTAAATTAAGGGCACTGTTTTTTTATTTGGAACATGTTTCAAGAATCTGTTCGCTCGAAAATCAACAACTCTGCCCGTTGATACAGAGATGCCGAGTTCCTCCAGGGTTGATTGAAAATGCTTCATCTTTTCAGCTATTTGATGGTCTGTCTCATCTGTTATGATGTGAATGAACTTATCGGGGTCCTGTGGATATATCACCTGGTCATATTCAACATCTCTCCAGAATAGAGGATCTCCTGGAGATGAATGAGATGAAATCGCTATCTTTGATGGTTTTGTCTTAGATTTGATCGCATGGAAAATGATGTTTTCTTGCAGCACACCATCATCGCTGAAGGCCCTTTTTCTGGATTCAAAGATGTGAATTCTCTTTAATGCCATTGCTTCGAGAAAGTCATTTCTAAATGCTTTGAAATAAGGTCCATTGCAGAAGCTTCTCGGTGTAATTGCAACGAGTTGTCCCTCGTTAGTCAGTAATTTTTTTATTATTGCAAGAAAGGCTGTATAAAGATTGCTCGTTTCAATCCCAAGGCGACGCAATAATTTTCTGTGTTCTGAAGAACTCTGGATTTTTTTGTAGGGGGGATTGAGAATAGCATAATTGAACTTCTTGACCTGGGGAGAGAACAGATCTTGTCTGAGTGCAGGTTCAGCAGCCTTTACAAAATCTTCATTGATTACTTTGTACCTAAAATGAATGCCCAGTTGCTCACATTTTGAGCGGCAAGCTTTCAATGTATTTTCTAAAAACGGCGTCAATGAAGCATCAATTTCATAGGCTGTGATTGTAAATTCCTTTGGGACCTGCTTCTGTGTACACACATAATCGACAAAAGCAGCAGAAAGAGAGCCTATTCCGGCACCAGGATCGAGTAAATGAACAGAAGTTTCTGATATGTGGAACATCTGTGCCATGAACTCAGCTATCGGAGCAGGCGTAAAGAACTGGCCAAGGTGGTTTTTCTTTTTGCCATTTACAACGCGGTTATATCTAAGAAGATCAACCTGGCTCAGTATATTACGTTGTTCATTGATATCTATCATTTTACACGGTGAGATTTTAGATGATTTTGGATATGAAAAATCTTCCGAGTTTCTACCCTTTCAGTATATTATAGATCAACATGCCCGTTTGTCAATATATCTGATAGAATTTCGAAAGCTCCCTGAGGAATTTGCGATACTACAGGATAAAATTATGCGCAGGAGAACTACGATATGGACACGTCCACAATTGACCTGACATTTGCTACCGAACTGTTGCGTTTACCATATTCGCAAGTTTGGAGTGATTATGATGAAGGTGCAGATGTCCTGTATCTCAGCTTTGAAAAACCTCAGTGCGCCAATGACAGTGTAATGGAAGATGACGGGAATATTTACCACTATCGGGATGACCGTCTTGTTGGTATTACGCTGCCCAATGCTCGAATGCGCTTTGGTTCGGATCGCTGAAATTTCTCAGTGAAGGAGTGCGAAAGGAATCATTATGATCTACCGACTCAAAATTACTCTGGCGGGTTCCAGGCCGCCGATATGGCGGCGGGTTGAGGTTGATGGCAACATCTCACTTGGAGAACTACACCAGGTGGTTCAGATTGTGATGGGATGGACAGATTCTCATCTTCACCAGTTCATTGTCAACGATACCTATTATAGCATCCCTTATCCAGGGATGGAAGACTGGGGAATGATGGAGGATATCCGAGATGCAAATGAAACCACCCTTCAGCAGGTCGCCGTTGAGGTTGGGGCACAATTTATATATGAATATGATTTCGGTGATGGTTGGGAACACATTATTCGAGTTGAACAAATCAAGGAGCCAGAAGCTGAGGTGTTTTATCCTGTATGTCTGACGGGAAAACGCGCCTGTCCACCCGAGGACGTGGGTGGAATTTGGGGGTACGAAGAATGTTTAAGCGCGCTTGAAAATAAAAATCATCCAGAGCATGAAATGTATTCA
>JAAXHO010000225.1 GCA_012270795.1 Candidatus Poribacteria bacterium | reverse complement strand
CTTTCACTTGAGCTGGTGGAAAAAGGGATAATTACCCTTGATGAGATGATAAAAAAACTTACCGTTGTTCCTTCTGAAATAGTTGGCATAGAGAGAGGGACGCTTTCCCCGGGTTCAATCGCTGATCTTGTGGTGTTCGATCCTGCGAAGAGTCGCACCATAAACCCTGAAGAATTTTTCTCAAAAGGGAGAAACACTCCGTTTTCCGGGTGGGGACTCAAAGGGGTGGTAAGCAATACGATAGTTTCGGGAAAGATCGTTTTCAGTAAAAAAGACTAGCTTGTCTAGATTCTAAACAATTACAAACTATGGTCAAACACCGTATTGACAGAAGTAAGTTGACCTTCTCCCAGGCCGAGGGGATTGATACACTTCCTCAACCCGCTGCTTTAGGCGAACTGACTGGAATGGCAAGAAATCTTCTCTGGGAGTTTATTCACAGAAGTCTCGAGAGTTCAATTTCTACTACTAGAACTCGCTTCGGAGATATCCACAGATTACGGGACCCGTGGCTAACAATTCTCTACAATTACCACATAATATATTTGAGCGAGCCCAGAGATGAATTTGTTAATGAATTTTCATTGCATTCTTCGAAGATAAAAAAACTCCTTCTGAATGGAGAATATAACAGGGTATTTGATTTCCTGCAGTTTGTTCTCAGACAGAGATTCCCACCGGAGCATTTTCGTGAGTATTTTCGTGACACCATAACACGGATACTTAAAGAACATACTGCGTATACGATCATCGACGATGGCCCGTCAATTTTTTCTATAGCGTTGCCTGAACAAAGGGAATCCATTGAAGAGGCTTTTCAGTCGTTGGCGCTTGGGCCCTTTGAAGCGGCACGAAATCATCTTTGCAAGTCGGCGGAACACATAAATAGGGGTGACTTTGCCGGAAGCATCCGTGAGAGCATTCACGCTGTCGAATCGGTAGCTCGTCGCCTAAACGCAGATGCCGCAACATCGTTAACACCGACACTCGATGCACTGTCAAGCAAAATAACAATTCATTCCGCGTTCAAAAGAGGAATAGAGAATTTCTACGGATATACAAGCGATGAGAGTGGTATCCGCCACGCCGGAATTGAAAAAGACACGGATGTAGATATGGAAGATGCCGTTTTTATGGTCGGCGCATGTGCATCTTTTGCATCTTTTCTGGTTAACAAGGCACGGAAAGCAGGGCTTCTGAATTCAACTTGAAGTGAACGGATGAACAAGTGCTAGAAAATATGCGACAGATTTTTGCCAAATATTAAGAAACACCATGGCAAATCCAAAAGAAGCAAGAGCGCGCATAAAGATAAACAAGTTGCTTGAAAAAGCGGGCTGGCGGTTTTTCGATGATGAAAACGGCCCCGCTAACATACAACTTGAACCGCACGTGAAAATCACCAAAAAAGATATTGACTCTTTCGGCGAGGATTTCGAAAAGAGTGAAGACGGATTCATCGATTTTTTGCTGATGGATGATAAAGGGTTTCCCTTTGTAGTTCTGGAAGCCAAAAAGGAAGGAAAAAACCCGCTTGACGGTAAGGAAAAAGCGCGCGGTTACGCCGAATCTCAAAACGTCAGATTCATTTTGCTTTCAAACGGCAATAGTCATTATTTCTGGGACCGGGAGAGAGGCAATCCAGAAGTTATAAGTGAATTCCTAAGTCAAGAAGCGCTCCTGTACCGCTTGCAATTCAAACCGGACAACAAGCTTCTGGCTCACGAAGAAGTTGGAGAGGATTATATCGCCCTGACTCAGAACCCGAATTACAAACACGACCCTCGTTATAAAAACGAAGCTACCAAAAAAAAATATTTACACGACGAAGGGCTACGGATTTTACGCCCTTACCAGCTAAAAGCAGTTCGGGCTCTACAGAAAAGTGCGGAAGAGGGTAACGACCGATTTCTTTTCGAAATGGCAACCGGAACGGGAAAAACTCTCGTTTCCGCCGCCGTTATTAAGCTTTTTCTGCATACCGGAAACGCAAGAAGAATTCTGTTTCTTGTGGATCGTCTTGAGCTTGAAGAGCAGGCGTACAAAAACTTCGTCCGCTATCTCAAAAACGATTATACATCAGTTATCTACAAGCAGAACCGGGATGACTGGAAAAAAGCGGAAATCGTCATTTCAACCGTTCAGAGTTTTATCTCTCAGAACAAGTATAAAAAACTATTCTCGCCGACCGATTTTGATCTGGTCATATCCGATGAAGCGCATCGCTCAATCGGTGGCAACAGCCGTGCCGTCTTCGAGTATTTTGTCGGCTACAAGCTTGGACTCACCGCGACGCCGAGAGATTACCTTAGGAATGTCGACCTTGGAAACCTCTCCACCAAAGACCCCCGTGCGTGGGAACGCCGCCAGCTTAGGGATACCTATACGACTTTTGGCTGTCCGAGCGTCGAACCGACATTCAGGTACACGCTGATTGATGGTGTAGCTGAAGGCTATCTCCTAAACCCTGTTGCGGTTGACGCACGTACTGATATCACCGCCGAGCTTCTTTCTGAGAGCGGTTACGCGGTTATGGTTGAAAACGAAGAAGGGGAAAAAACCGAAGAAATTTTTTTCCAGACCGACTTTGAGAGGAGATTCTTCTCGGAAAGAACAAACAGAGTTTTCTGCAAAGCGATTATGGAAAACGCCCTGCGAGATCCTATAAGCGGTGAAATCGGCAAGACAATCATATTCTGCGTAAGCCAGGACCACGCTTCCAAAATCACGCAAATCCTGAATGAAATGGCGTATCAGGTGTGGCCTAACAAATACAATTCAGATTTTGCTGTGCAGATCACTTCAAACATTGATCTATCTCAGCAGATGACAATCAGTTTCGCCAATAACAACCTCAATGGACACTCAAGGTTTCTGCCCGGATACAAATCGAGCAAAACGAGGGTATGCGTTACCGTTGGGATGATGACGACCGGTTATGACTGCGAAGACATCATAAATTTAGCTTTGCTTCGCCCTGTTTTTTCGCCGACTGATTTCGTCCAGATGAAAGGACGCGGAACTCGCAGATTCGCTTTTGAATACAGAAACGAAACCGGGGAAATCCAGAGAACTGAAAAAGACAAGTTTAAGTTCTTCGATTTTTTCGCCAATTTCGAGTATTTCGAGGAAAGATTCAATTATGACGAAATGCTTGATTTACCAGTCTTAAGAAAGGGTAAAGGTGGCAGAGACGAAGAATTTGTTGTTAAGGTTGATCAGATTGAAGTTTTTGATCCCGACAAGATAAAACAGTTGACGGAAACTTCTATCGGTAAGGAGGGAATGAAAGTTGACCGGAAGCTTTTCGAAAAAGCCAAGGTTGAGATTCAAAAAGATAAAGAAGTAAAAAAAGCTGTTCATCTTGAACAGTGGGAAAAAGCGGTACGAATCGTATGCGATAGATACGAAAACAAACCGGAACTATATCTAGATCTTGAGAAAATCCGTAAGAGTGAAAATCTTGATCGTCGTCTATCGTGGCGGGAGTTTTTGGAACGGGTGTTTGGTTTTATCGATGCATTTAAATCCAAGGATGAGAAACTTGAAGAGGAAGTAGAGAAATTCATCCTGATCCATAAGCCCGAGAGCAAATATGTACCATATATCCGAAATTACCTGAAGGCATATGTTACAGATGAGAATTTCCGTGAAGTCATCAACCGCAAAGAGTTTGCGAAGTTGAATGTGTATCCGGGATTTTCGATGCGGGAATTTGAAAAATTAGATAACTGGCGCCTCACCGTTCCAGAGTATGTGAAAGACTATGTTCCAGTGAACGAATACATGATATAGCCTAGAGAAATCATGTTAGATGCTGAAACCAAACGTAAAATCGACTCCACTAGGGACACACTTGTTGGCAAAGTTGCTGATCCCAAGGCACAGGTGGACCAGATTACCAATGCGCTTATTTATAAGTTCATGGACGATATGGATAAGAAAGCGCAAGACCTTGGCGGCAGGGCAACATTTTTCATTAACAACTTCGAAAAATACAGTTGGACCAAACTTCTTGACAAGAAACTCTCTGGATATGAACGGCTTAACCTATACGAGCAAGCCATTACCGGAATGTCCAAAAATCCGCACATTCCTCAGCTTTTCAGAGATATCTTCAAGGATGCTGTCTTGCCATACCGTGACCCAGAAACGCTCTCACTGTTTCTAAAAGAAATTGATAGATTTTCCTACGACCACAGCGAGAATCTCGGCGATGTTTTTGAATACTTACTTTCAGTGCTTGGTAGTCAAGGTGATGCGGGACAATTTCGCACTCCGCGTCACATCATTGATTTTATCGTTAACATCGTCGACCCCAAGAAAAACGAAACAATTTTAGACCCAGCTTGCGGTACGGCCGGTTTTTTGATTTCCGCCTATAATCATATCTTGCGTCAATATGACGGAAAATATAATAAAGGTACATCCCAACGAGCGCAGAGAAATCTCTCTCCTGGTGAAAAACAGAACATTATGAAAAACTTTGCTGGCTACGATATCACCCCTGACATGGTAAAACTTTCTCTAGTGAATATGTACCTACACGGTTTTGCAGACCCACATATATTTGAATACGACACATTGACAAACGAAGATCGTTGGAATGAACTCGCAACAGTAATTTTAGCCAATCCTCCATTTATGACTCCTAAAGGTGGTATCAGACCACATAGGCGTTTTTCTATACAATGCAACCGTAGCGAAGTGTTGTTTGTGGACTACATAGCAGAACATCTAACACCTTCAGGACGTGCGGGAATTATCGTGCCTGAAGGTATAGTTTTCCAAAGCCAAAACGCATACAAACAACTACGTAAGATGCTAGTTGAAGAATACTTGGTTGTAGTTATTTCGCTACCTGCGGGTGTTTTCAAACCATATTCCGGTGTTAAAACTTCCATCTTATTACTAGATAGATTATTGGCAAAGAAGAGCGAATACGTTGGTTTTTTTAAAGTCGAAAATGATGGCTTTCAACTTGGAGATAAAAGACTACCAATTAATCAAAATGACTTACCAGAAGCACAAGCTCAGATCGGTGAATATCTTCGCCTCTTGAGAACGGGTAAATCACTTGACGATCTCCAGCCTACGTTAGGGTTGATTGTGAAAAAAGAAAAGATTGCTTCGGACGACGAATTTAGTCTTATTGGAGAACGTTATAAAAGCAAGGTACACCTCACTACAACATTTCCGCATGTTCCACTTAAAACTGTTGCTACTATTACCGCTGGCAATTCTGCGCCTCAAGGTGCAGAATACTTTGAAGGAGGTAAATTCCCATTTATCCGTACATCGGACGTAGGAGCCATTCACCGTTCGGATGATTTTGCTGGTGCTAGAGATAAGGTGAACCAGAAGGCTATCAATAATTTGCGACTACGGCTATTCCCGCCTGGAACAATTCTTTTCCCGAAAAGCGGTGCATCAACTTTTCTAAACCACCGTGTCACAATCAGCGAAGCAGCCTATGTGGCGAGCCACTTAGCCTGTATTATCTGTGATGAAAAAAAGGCCTTATCAAAGTATATCTACAACGTATTGTGTCTAATTGATGCTAAACAAATTGCACCAGATCAAGACTATCCCTCTTTACGGTTAACAACTATAGAAAACATTAAAATCCCTCTACCTCCACTTGAAATCCAAAAGGAAATCGTGGAGCAGATAAAAATTAAACAGAACGCCATAAACCATGCAAAAGAAATTATAAAAAATTTAGAGAGAGAGAGAGACGATATTTTGGCCAAAAAATTAGAAGGTTAAAAGATATTAAGTGGGTAAAATTAGGTGAAGTAGCGGAAATTGTCTCTGGACAATCACCGCTTGGGTCATCTTACAATAATTCTGGCGTGGGCATACCTTTCTATCAAGGCAAGACGGAATTTCGCTCGGTATTTATAGGCGAACCTGCAAGGTGGACTACTGATCCGAGGAAATTCGCTAATAAAGGTGATATCGTTATATCTGTACGTGCTCCTGTTGGCCCTGTCAATCTGGTGACTCAACAAATTTGTATAGGTCGAGGTCTAGCTGCAATTAGACCGGTGGAGGAGCAATTGCTCACAAATTTTGCTTTCTACATTCTGAATAGCATGAAAGTTGAGATAATTGGCAACAAAGGAGCCACGGTTACATCAATCAATAGAGATGAAATAAAAAAGATTAAAATTCCCCTTCCTTCAATTGAAATATAAAAACAACTTATCGCCGAAGCGAAGAAGGAAGAAGAAATCATAGAGTCCAATCGCCGCCTGATTAGATTGATGGGAAAAAAAATCGATCAAACATTAACGGAAGTACTACAATACGAGACCTTTCAATAGTTTGCCAGCGGGTAGAAGTAGCCCTCGATTTTCAACAAAAAATATTCATATTGGCTAATTCTCTATTCGCCCGTTGAGTATATACATGAAGAATGCAAGACAAACAGTTTGAACTAAGAAAATCAAAGCTCAAAGAACTGAGGGCAATGGGCATTGACCCTTACGCAAACGGTTTTACCCCGGAGCATACCGCTGAAGAATTGGCCTCTCTGCACGCGTCAAAGTCTCCCGAAGAGCTTGAGGAAATAGAAGAGATATTCAGCTTGGCCGGCAGGATTGTTTCGAAAAGGGATTTCGGAAAAAGCGCTTTTTTTCATCTGGCTGACCGCACCGGAAAAATTCAGGGGTTCATACAGAAAAACTCCGTTGACGAAAAAACCTTTACGCTGTTTCGCAAGCTCCTTGACGTGGGAGATTTTGCCGGCGTCCGCGGAGAACTTTTCAAAACCAGAACCGGGGAGCTTACTGTAAGGGTTCGGGAATTTTTTTTCCTCACAAAGGCACTGAGACCGCTTCCCGAGAAATGGCACGGTCTTCAGGATGTGGAGACAAGATACCGCCAGCGTTACCTGGATCTCATTGCTAACCGGAGAACCAGAGAAATTTTTCAGACAAGATCAAAGGTGATAAATCTCATCAGAAGGTTTCTTGACGAGAGGAATTTTCTGGAGGTGGAAACCCCGGTACTCCACCCGATTCCCGGCGGCGCGGCCGCAAAGCCTTTCGTTACTCATCACAACGCTCTCGGCATGGACCTTTACCTCAGGATAGCTCCCGAGCTTTATCTTAAAAGACTTGTCGTCGGAGGACTTGAGAGAGTTTATGAACTTGGAAGAACGTTCAGAAACGAGGGGGTTTCCACCAAGCACAACCCCGAATTCACCATGAT
>JAAXHO010000113.1 GCA_012270795.1 Candidatus Poribacteria bacterium | reverse complement strand
TTATGAAAACTAAAAAAATACACAAAGAATTTGCAGTTATTCCTCACACAAAAAGGAGTAAAACACAAAGCAACGAAACCAAATAAAAAACAGACATACTAAAATACTCAGAAAAAAATTTTGTAAAAAAAAACATCCCTTTCAGACCTTACACAGACTGGATTAAAAGCCAATTTCCAAAACATACCACGGTATGTTATTTCATACCACGTGGTATGTTTTGGAAAATCTGAGCTAACAAAAAATTGCATGCAAAATGATATTTACACTACGTAAAAAACGTGAGTTCGGTAAAGTCTAATTCAACTTTCATTGTCCGCTTTTCCTCTCAAATAAGAAGATTTCCCCTCGCTTGCGGGGGGATAAAGGGGGGATAGAAGTGTTTTCAACACCGATTCCAGCATAGATTAAAGTTTAACCGAACTCACGTTAAAAAACAAAACAAAATAGAATTTTATATTGAACAAGAACTTACACACTCTCTCAGCATTAATCTTGAAATAAGTTGTTAATTCTGCTATAGTAGTAATATAATGAAACACCACTATAATATAGATTTACAATACCGGCACTATTATTCTCATTTAAAAATACAATTATCCAGCAATGAGGTAAACTGAAATGAAACGCTTATGTTTATCAATACTACTGATAGTATTAAGCACATGTCTTCTCTTTGGACATGTTGCAGATAGCAGCAATACCACGACTCAAAAAAATACACACCCATCCACAAAACGCGTAGCTGTGTTATATTTTGATGACAATAGCCGCTTTGATTCATCAACCGGATGCGGTTGTATACCAAACTTCATTGGGAGAATCTTTGGAACTAAGAAAAAATGGGATTTAGAATCTGGATTCGCAACAATCTTAAATCGCAAACTAGCACTAACAACCGTATACCAACCCATATCACGGGATGAACTACTGGATGCAATGGCACAAATGTCATTATCTCGACATGATCTCAAAAAACTAAATAAAGAACAACGCGCCAAACTCGCAAAACTTCTCAACGCAGACGCTATCGTTATCGGTGAAATACAAAAATTTAATCAGTCACGGATGAGAGCCAACGCATCACGCAGCTTGACCGAGAGCGGAAGAGAAGCAACTGCCGCACCTATTACAGCAAGTTATATGACCGGTTTCGCTGCATTAGCATATAGATACCGCGCACACGTCAAACTAAATGTAAAATTCTACGAAGCATCAGGGAGTGAAATAACAACCGTCCCCATATCAGTGACCCGCTATCATAGCCTTGCTGGTACACAAGTCTCCGGTCTACAAGCCTCTGTCACAGAAGCTGGCACAGACCTACGATTCGGCATGACTTCAGAGAAAAAAGGTACAAATGTTCGTCCAATCGCAAAACCAACTGAACTGAATAAAATCAAATTCGCCACCCCAGAATACGACAAAACCCTACTCGGTCATGTAACAAACGAAGCTCTCATCAAGGTTGTCCTCGCACTCAGAGATAATTACGGCCCAAACTTTATCACACCTTGGGATGAAACACCTGAAAGTGATGACCAAGAAAAGATAGTTGATGAAGAAGTTATGAAACGCCCCATCAAAATTACATACATTGATAATGAAAATCCTGATATGATATACATAAATGCTGGTTCAGCAAGAGGGTTAGCGATTGACCAAAAGTTTGATGTTTACACAGATGCTCAACCCATACGAGATGTTGACACTGGTGATATACTTGATTATGTCAAAAAGAAAATCGCTACTGTCGCTGTTGTTGAAATCAGAAATGACCGCCTTTCTATCGTGAAAATAGTCGAAAAAACTATTGACTTAAAAAGAGGAGATGTCCTTAAATCAACTCATTCAGATGTAATTACACAGGAAAACAATAAAGGAGAAAATGACAGTGAAAATCAATAAGAAAAAAACTATGTCCCAATTGAGAAGCTTGTCAATAAAATCAATAGCACTTCACATCTTTTTTGTAATGTGCTGTACTATAATGTTAATAGGCTGCACAGATAAAACTGAAGATAAAATCAAAATCGGCTTGTCAATGGACTCCTTACGCGTTGAACGATGGCAGAAAGACCGAGATATTTTCATTGCAGAAGCTGAAAAACTCGGGGCAGAAGTAATTGTACAATCCGCAGATGAAGACCCAGTCAAACAGAATGAACAAGCCGAAAACATGATTACTCAAGGTGTTGATGTCCTCGTCGTAATCCCAAAAGATAGTGTCGCCTCCTCTCAAATTGTAAAGTCCGCGCATGCTGAAGGCATCAAAGTCATCGCTTACGATAGGTTAATCCGTGAAAGTGAACCCGATTTGTATATCTCCTTTGACAATGAGCAGGTCGGATATTTGCAGGCTGAATATCTATTCCGTAAAAAACCCAAAGGGAATTACTTTCTACTCGGTGGGGACCCAGGAGACAATAACGCTCATCTTCTACGAGAGGGACAACTGCGTGCTTTGCAACCCGCAATTGATAGTGGGGATATAAAGTTAGTCGCTGAAGGTAAGCATTGGGCAGTCAATTGGGACAGAAAGAATGCACTCAACAGTACTGAACAGGTTTTAACACAGACGAACAACCAGATTGACGCAGTCGTCGCTTCCAATGATGGTACTGCAGGGGGCGTAATTAAAGCTCTTGAAGGACAGAATCTTGCAGGGAGTGTCCTTGTTTCAGGGCAAGATGCAGACATAGAGGCATGCCAACGAATCGTAAAAGGCACACAAACCATGACTGTTTACAAACCCATTCAACTCATCGCTACTGAAGCAGCAAAAGCTGCCGTCGCACTCGCAAAGGGTGAGACTATTGAAAAAGCAAATCAGACTGTCAATAATGGGAAAACTGATGTACCATCCATCATACTCACTCCCATCCAAGTCGATAAAGACAACCTGGACAAAGAAATCATTGAAGGCGGATTCCACACTCGCGAAAAAATCTACCAAACACAGTAAATATATGACATGTCAACTGTAGAACTATAATCAGGTAGCATTTTCCGTAGGTCGGGTAGAGCTTGCGAAACCCATAAGCGTCAATTTAAGAAATGAACCTCTTGTTGGAGGGGTTTCTAACC
>JAAXHO010000179.1 GCA_012270795.1 Candidatus Poribacteria bacterium | reverse complement strand
GCTGAAGGCAAAGCTGAAGGAATAGTTGAAAGAGATGCTCTTTGGATTGAATGGGAAAAAAACGGTAGAGATCCTGATAAAATGCCATCTAAACTCTATCCTATAAAAGCAGAAAAAACTAAAAAGAACGAGACGCAGCTTCCTCGTTTTGTAGCACAATCTGTTAGATTGTGTCTCTTTATAGCATAACCTAACAAACACAAAATTCTCTAAAGGATCCTTAATGATGAAAACGAAAACAACTTTAATTTTACTTATCCTGTTAAACCTCATTTCATTGAACGTCTTTGCACAATATTTCCAGTATGAAGATCTTAATGAAAATACGGAGGTCTTAAGTGTAGAAAATACGTCGGTCTTTAGCGTAGTATTTAGTCCGGATGGAAAAACAATCGCAAGTGGGGGTTATGACAAGACGGTGCGTTTGTGGGATGTTGGAACAGAGAAAAACACACATACACTCATAGGGCATACGGATAAGGTTTATAGCGTAGCGTTCAGTCCGGATGGGAAAACAATCGCAAGTGGGAGTTCTGATGAGACAATCCGTCTGTGGGATGTTGAGACAGGTACAGAGATACGCACCCTCACAGGGCATAATTACCGTGTCCTTAGTGTAGCGTTCAGTCCGGATGGGAAAACAATCGCAAGCGGAGATAGAGGAGGTGGGGACGGCGCGCTGCGTTTATGGGATGTTGCTACAGGGAAAAATACCCAAACACTCACAGGACATAGGTATCATGTCGTAAGCGTGGCGTTTAGTCCGGATGGAAAAACAATCGCAAGTGGAGGTGATGGCGGCGATGTGTATTTGTGGGATGTTGCCACAGGGGAAAATACCCAAATACTCGAAGGCCATAGGCGTGGTGTCGGAATCATAGCATTCAGTCCGGATGGAAAAACAATCGCAAGTGTGGATCTTGATGGGACGCGTTTGTGGGATATTACCACAGGGGAAAATACGCACAGACTCCGAGGTAACTTTAGTGTAGCGTTTAGTCCGGATGGAAAAACAATCGCAAGTACGGGAGGCGGGGTGCGTTTGTGGGATGTTGCCACAGGGGAAAATACCCAAGAACTCCCAGCAGGTGATGTCTTTAGCGTAGCGTTCAGTCCGGTGGGAATACAATCGCAAGTGCGGGGCCTATCGGGGTGCGTTTGTGGGATATTGGAAAAGGGGCAAACACCCAAACACTTACAGGGCATACGGCTTGGGTCCGTAGCGTAGCGTTCAGTCCGGATGGAAATACAATCGCAAGTGGTTTTTCTGACAAGACAGTGCGTATGTGGGATGTTGCTACGGGGAAAAACACGCACACATTCACAACAGGGCAAAAGCGTGCTGTTGAGAGTATTGCGTTTAGTCCGGATGGAAAAACTATCGCATGTGCAGGTGATGACAGCGGGGTGCGTTTGTGGGATGTTGCCACAGGAGAAAACACCCAAACACTCACACACCATGTTTCGCGTGTCCGTAGCGTAGTGTTTAGCCCGGATGGAAAAACTATCGCAAGTGGAAGTAGGGATGGGGTGCGTTTGTGGAATGTTGCCACAGGAGAAAACACCCAAACACTCACAGGGCATAAGTACGGTATCCTTAGTGTAGCGTTCAGTCCGGATGGAAAAACAATCGCAAGTGGAAGTGGTGATCACAAAATTGTGCTCTGGGATATTGCACCGCATATACCAAATATTGTTAACATAGAACCTGAATAGCCTGCTGTGGTTGATGTCAACGGAAACGGTTTTATAAATCTCTTGGATGTTCAGGCGGTTGACTCACGGATGGGGATGATTCGCCAGGAACTGCAGATGATGCCCTTATAGATTTTGTGTCCGATTTCTTTGACCAACTATCAAAAGAGTAATCGGTGTACCATGGACAACAGAGGAAAATATGATTCGCGACATAATTCAGATATAAAATCACCAGAGGAACGTCTAAATTACACGATAACGATTAAATGTGCTCTGCTTGAAAATAGACTCATAGCCTAAGTTACTACCTTTAAGCGCAAACCTATAGTTCGCGCTTCTTCCTATATTTTCTGATTCTTGAAAATTGAATAACCCTGCCTTACACACCCAAACAATAACCCCGCAATACCTTGACTTGAAGGTGAAAATATCATAACATGGTAGGAATATGAAATTTTATTGTTAATGGGTGAATTATAAAATGATCGCAAAAAACGACAAGATGAAGTTCAAGTTGATGACTATGATGAACTCCCTGTTCTTAAACCTAAATAAGGGGTTGATGAAAATCAGGTTATTTCCGTTTCTGACAATTAGATGACTTTACTTTACGATGGCTTGTGGTGCTCTTACAAAAGTGCCACACGTCATCGTTTATATGAGATATGTTATGAGAATAAAACGTAGACTCACGTTTTTGTCTGTGTGCATGGGGCTTGCTGTTTTCCTGTTTTGTGCGTTGAATATTGATGCCAAAATAGTATTTGACGCGAAAATAAAACATACAGGAGATACACTTTATCATATCTACGCAATGGAAGATGACGGTAGTAATTTACGAAGAATCACGAATCCAACTTATTATGATGGTGCCCCACGTTGGTTTCCTGATGGTAAACAGATAGTATTTGAAAGAGACTGGGGGTATGGCACAGGGGATACCATACATAGAGAATTTTTTATTATTGATGAAACAGGCATGAACGAACATAGTTTTATGGACAATCATCGTAAAGATAGACAGCCTGTTCCCTCTCCTGATGGTCGATATATTCTTTTTCATAGTTCGCGTGATAATAAATATCTGGATATTTATAGTTACGATTTAGTCCGTAAAGAACTAAATCAGCTGACACATAACAACACAATAGAAGATGGATATACACAAGATGCTAGCTGGTCTCCTGATGGGAACAAGGTTGTATATCACAATGCAGCAGGCGGAGATACTATTTGGATAATGGATTCGGATGGAGATAGAAAAGAACGTATTACGCCTTTTCATCAAGGGAATACATTCCTTATTCGAGGGTATTCAAGATGGTCACCTTCTGGCAAATATATTATGTACGTTGAAATAGAATTTGAAAATGATCCCTTCAAGGACATAGCAAATCGTCTTATTATTCAGAATGTTTTTACAGACAGCCGTACCATACATAAATTTCCGGCAGAAGGGAGATTTGGTGGGTTAGCCTGGATGGGGAATGATGAGACTGTACTGCTTTCGTACAAGGAACAAGAACAAAATGCACCACGTAATATTTATCGGTATGATCTAAATAGTCGTAAGATGACACAACTTACCGATTTTCCATTAGGTCATGCTTACTTTCCACATTGGGTTGAAGGCTCGCTTTCAGTATCGCCTCAAGAAAAATTGACGATAAGTTGGGGACATTTAAAACAAAGGTAAAATAGCAGCATTTATCATAGTGAAGGCAATACCTTCAGGGTTGTTTAGCAGAGACATTCAATTGTCGAGTTTTGCGGATTTGGGTTCAGAATTGCGGAATTCGCGAATTCCGCAATTCTGTCTGAACCAGGATTATCAGATTTTCAGGATAAGGAAACCCTATGAATACAAAACGAATCTGTCTCTGGTCGGGACCGAGAAATATTTCAACAGCCGTAATGTATGCGTTTGGACAACGCAGTGACACCGAAATCATTGATGAGCCGTTATACGCACACTACCTGCATGTTTCAGGTGCAATGCATCCTGGACGAAAAGCGGTGATGGCATCCTTGCCGATAGATGGCACTGAAGTCATCCGTGACATTATCCTCGGCCCTTGTTCAAAGCCGATTCTTTTTATGAAACAGATGGCACACCATCTCGTTGGTATTGACAGGTCATTCATGCGGAAAACGGTCAATATCTTCCTGATCCGCGATCCAAAAGAGATGCTTCCCTCCTTAACAAAAGTCATCGGTATCCCAACTTTGAAAGACACCGGATTAAAAACACAAGCAGACCTGTTAACAGAATTGCAAGAAATAGGACAATCCCCATCTATATTAGATGCACGAGAATTGCTGCTTGCACCCAAGCATGTCCTCTCAACACTTTGTGATCGGTTAGAACTTCCGTTTGAGGAGTCTATGTTGTCGTGGGAACAGGGGGGACACCCATCGGATGGGGTGTGGGCACCGCATTGGTACCATAATGTGCATCTTAGTAATGGTTTCGCTCCGTACACACCGAAACCCGAACCTTTCCCACAAGTACTGGAAAACGTCTTGTCGGAGTGTTTGCCGTATTATGAAGTCCTTCGTGCCTATGCGATCACCAGCAGTTCATAATACCATTTCAAATTATAGTGAAATCTAAAATTACTATTACATTGCGGTAGGTGCGGTTTCCTAACCGCACCCTACTCAGTCTGAGTAAATGGTGCGGTTAGGAAACCGCACCTACCGGGGAGTGTTAACATATTTTTAGATTTCACTATAATAATGTCTCTTTTATGTAGCACAAACTTCCAGTTTGTGCCTAAAGAATGACTACCATAACAACCGTTCTAATGAGCCAATAATTTATAGAAACGGTATTACAATGCCTTTCTGTGTTGTAGGTTTCGGATTAGCGACTCCAGACCATACCCCTGCTGTGGTGAGTAAACTATTCCAATACTTGCTGCCGACAAAACGACATCCACAAAGACCATCTTCCAGTTCGGTGTTACTGATATTGACAGTCCCAAGAAATCCAATAGACTAAAGAGAAAATTGCGACATCCGCAATCTACAATCGATAAATCTCGCCACAACACACTTGCTAAGGCAACAGCGAAAATGAGAAAAAGTAACGCTGACAAGATGCCAGCACCACGTGAAAAATAGCCGATGCACAATGCCATTCCTATCGTTATCTCAGCAGAAACCAACAAGTAACTCACCGGTTTTACCAGACCTATTGGCAATATCTGGTACGCATTTACATTTATTAGAAAAGTACTGAAATCTGTCAGTTTAGCAACACCCGAAAATAGTAAAATGAACCCAAGAATTATTCTTATACCTGTTATAAGCAACGATAAAGATGTCATTCTGTTTCTACTGGGTACCCTAATGCCTGCCAATCTCTTAACCCGCGTGGAAAAAACTTGACGTTCTGGTAACCCTCTCCCATCAGAACATTCATCAACTGATAGGCGTTAGGACATGTTATGCTGCCACAATATGTAATCAAAAGTGTCTCTTTATCTGTGGGTAGGAGGTGTAAATACTGCACAACACGATCAATGGAGACATTAATTGCGCCGGGAATATGTCCTTGATGGAAACTTTCTGCGGATCGAGCATCCACAAAAACAGCATCTCTACTTTGCCATATTTGGTAGACTTCGGGAAAATCAACTTGCGAGGAAACGTTATATGGAACAGAAGGCGAGGAAAACAGAAGTCCGAACCCATCCGCACCCCAGAGCGTTAACGCACCAAAGACAATCCACATACAGACAGTTAGCAATTCTTTCAATATGTGGTTCACTGTTCTATGCTCAGAACTATTTTGACCATCCCTCTGAGGTTGTTTTTGATTGATACGCATTATTGACTCTTGAGCTGCGACCACATAGAAGTTACTTTTACTTCAGGTGTAACGTTTAATCCAGAAATCGTGAAAGAATCGACCCATCCCTCACCGACCCATTCATTTGCAATCGTAATGCCCTCCACAACAAAACCGAGAATATCGATTTTATTGAAGTTTCGGTCTCGAAATTTTGCCCGAAATTGTCCATTAGCAAAAAGCAGAAAGAGTCCCGAGTTAAAATGCAATTCCATATCAGTCAAAACATCTGTATACCAGCGTGTACGAGGTTCCCGTGATAAACGGGTTTCAAACGGATGGCTACTCCCTTTACCGTTAAATCGTCTGGCTCTAATTTCGTCAGGGAAGAACACATAAAAAAAGGGGTCTTCTTCAGGTGTATCAGGGAACGTTCTGCCTACACACAAACCGAAACGCAATTGGTCTCCACCAAAATCCTTTATCTTTATGGCAAAATCTCTATAAGGGGCGGGGAATGCTATGAGTTGGTAGAGATCGTATTCAACTTCCCAGTCACGATTGACCTCAACACGTAGAAATCCATCAACCACTTTCCATACCCTACTGTTTCCAACCTTAGTCCATGCGTCCGGATTCTCAACAGTAAAGTCATCGGTCCATATCTCCGCATATACGGACATAGTGTTGCAGACAAAGACTAAAATGAATACTGATAATATGCGGTTTAACATACAATTCAATTGATTTTGATACAATCGTACCATCGGTTTGTCCGTTTCCCTTTCCGGCTGATTACCCCAGGTTTTCGTTCTACAGGTGAACCGAAGTCGCCCTTTTTCTGTACCAAGACGTTCCAGTCAGGTGGAAACCAGACTCTAAGCGTTTTGCAATGCACCTCAAGACTATCCCCTTGCCATCCACCAATTTTGTAATACATTGGACATGTCCATCGTTCTCTTCCGCGTGCATACCGTCGCCATCCCATCACAGCGGATTGTGATTTGATAATGTTCTCGTCCCGCCAATGTCTTTCAATACCGCTCCAGGGATACCCTGTTGTTCCAGTCCCCCGACTGATTTCACTCCAACCCATGTCATCGCGGAGTGTAATAATAGATACATCTGTTCCCCAAGGCGTATCCTCGTCTGCAAACACCCATTTCTGTCTTCGATACCAATGTAAAGCACCATTGATTTTTGATTTTGACACAACGGCATTCTCAATAGTTTCTGTAATGTTAAAAAATCCTCTATTGTTAAATTGGTTATGTACACCTTCACAAAGCGTCAATGAGTTTATTTCAGAGCCGAACCACTTACCATTTTTTCCAGGTGTCCTATAATACGCTCCTGATGCAGTAGGTTCTGCACGCTCATTCGAATTCAACTTGGCCTTTGCAAAGGTACTCCAGAATACAACCCCTAATACAATCAGTAGCAATATCCCGTTAAATATCAGATCTAAATTCTTACGCAACATATTTCTTAAGCCCTATTCCTATTTTTTAAGGTGCCCCCATATAGTCGTCAATTTTCCTATAGGTGACACAGAAAGACCGGAAATCGTTATTTTCTCCACCCATGCTTCGCCTGTATTCACCCTGTCTGTAACATATCCGACGAGAACAAAGCCGATAATATCAATTTTTGGTAGGTTGGCATCCGTAAAATCCATGCGGGACTCTCCATCACCGAACAACTGAAACCTTCCCCCATCAAACTGGAGAGACATTTCGTTGAGTACATCTGTGTCCCACCGTTTGCCAGGGCCAAGAAATATCCTACCATCCCGTGAAGCTTGCATATCGTTTGTGAAAAACAGGTAATAACCTATCTCCTCTATTTCCCCAACATCGTTTAGGAAGTGTTTTCCGAGAGCGAGCCCGAATCGAACATCTCCCGTTGCACCGATATTTTCCAACGTTATTGTAAAGGTATCATAAGGTCCAGGGAATGCATTATACAGGTAAAGTTCAAATATAGTCCGCCACTGCTTTTCAGTCTGGATTTCTGCTTTTAGTGTTCCATCCTCAATCTGCCACAAAGAATCTGTGCCTTGCAGTTGCCAATTATCCGCTGCAACTTGGTCAAAGTCATCTTGCCATGTAACTGCAAACACGATGCCATATATGGAAAGGATCACAATCATCGTTAAGAACAATTTCAAAGTATATACCATGTTTTTTATACAATTTCTACTTTATAATTTCCCATTTTCGTAGGCGGGGAATGCCTAAATGGCATTCATACCGTTGATTTCGGGTAGAGGCACGACACCCGACATGTATTGATTGTGCCTATCCTGTCGGGTTTCGTGCCTCTACCCGACCTACAGAAGAATGTAATAAAAATAATGAGAAATGGTATTATTGCTTGTTGATCTGGAGAATTATCAAAGTTTAACTCGGACAACTTCCCCTCAGTATTTCAGATGAACTCAGCCTCACTACCAGGCAATTTGTAACATTTTGTTTGCGTAATCCAGTCAAGTTGTAGGTAACGGCAAGGTTTTTCCATCACGCCGGTATTGTTCAATTACCTCATCAACAATGTTACACAATTCTGAAAACACTTCTTGTTCGTCTTCACCGTGACATCCACCATAGAAGAGCCCCGGACAAGAACCTACATAACATTTGTCTTCATCCGACCATTCAACTATTTTTACGTAACGTGTACTCTGTTTCACTTTTTTGACTCCTCAATTGCAGCCTTTACAGCCTTTTCTTGATAATGTTTTGCGTCCGATTTGGCGTGTCCGGAAAGGACAACAAATTTTTTAACTTTAGGATGTATGAATTTTTTGTGACTTCCCTTTCCACCACGGTTAATAAATCCTGCGGCATCAAGGTCTTTAATGAGTTCTCTAATTTTACGTGGCATGGGTCAAAAATCTACTATAGTTTAGACAGTTTTTTGAGTCGTGATGTTTTTCATTCCATTTTAATTTTCGGGCAAAAACACATTTCGCCCCTCTGGGGCTTGGAGGGGAACTGGAAATGATTCTATACACATTCCGTCCCTCTGGGACTATCACTTTGATGTCTGATATATTTTCGTTGAGTTACAACACTGTCCGAAACTCACAAAAAAAGGATTTTATTGTCCATTTCGGCAGCACCAGCGGTGCGATAGGTGTCCAAAAAACAATACAAATGAAAACTGTCCAAAATATAGTAAAAGTTAAAACACGATTATGGATGATCTCCGTATATACCTTCACGACTCAATGCATAATCAGACAACGGAGGCACATCCGGACCTACACATTCCATGAATAGCTCTACCAGTTTATCCAACTTTTCCTCAAATTCTTCAACGGATAGGTCAGGTGTAGTATTCATAAGTGCTTCCACCGTTGGTTCAAGTGCTTCAATTAGCAAATTGCGAACCGCATCTATATCACCAATCGATATATTCTCTCTCACCTTTTTCTCAAGATCAAGGGGAACATGAACTGTGAGTATCATTATTCTACCTCCTTATTTTGTTTCATTTTTTGTGGATACGGTAGCAAATGGTGTACCATCCGCTTTCCCAAGATAAATGCATTGAATGTTATCACTACAGACAGGTATTGTCACCAGTTTCTGGATATATGCGCGTTGATATGCCTGTGTCTCCTTGTCAAATGTTGATTGAACAGCACGAATTTGTAACTGATAACGGCCTTGCGTTAAATTTGAGAACGAGAATTTCCCCTCAGTATCTGCTTCTGTTTCAAAACGATCTAAGGTGAGTGACATGTCGTATTGGCTCAATTCCCACGGATACCAGGCGCGTGATACTAAGGCATTATGCACAGGTCTGTTCGTATCTGCCCAAAATACCTGTCCCTTGATTTCAACCGTTGGTCTATCCGCTACTATCAATATATTATTGCTAATTGCTGATGCCTTCACATCAGTTTTTGTCGCAGCAACACCGTCCCCAGTGATGTAAACCGTATATTCTTCTTCAAAGAGTCCATCCAAGGTGAAAGACGGTTCTGTTAGCGGATATCGTCTTGATAGCAGCGGTCTGTTCAGTGCAAGCGCATTCAACGTCATTTCCATTTTAGTGTTTTGTGGAAAGACATTGACTTGATAATACCCATCCGATGACACATCCTGCGGAAATATAATACGCCCCTTAATCTGAAATCCCTCTTGCAGTGGGATAACCATCGGTTTTTTGTCGATCTTAACCTTTGGATATACTCTTGAAAGATACCCCTTTTTAGATGCTTCCACAGACAAAAGGTGTGGCTTCGCCCCTAATAGTTGCATGTGGAAAACACCGTTTGCGTCCGTTTGCGTCACGGAAAGGATCGCACCATGTCCATGCTGACTTTCGCTGCGCCGAATTGCGTAGAGTTGTGCATCTGCAATCGGACGTTCCTTCGTATCAACAACTGTGCCTTGTAACATTTTCAGTCGCGGCAGTCGGACTTTTATGTGTTTTCTGTTTTGCGGATTGACCGACTCTAAGAGTCCAATAATAACATCATTCTGGTAAATTGTCAAACTGTATTCAATCGGATGGAGTCCAGAGAATTGAAAATTGCCGGACGTATCAGTTTGCACAATGTGTTCAGGCTGTGCTGCTGCACGAAAGAAGTCAGCAGGTTTATTGTGCATTTTTAACTGCACCTTGAGCTTGTCCACTGTCTGCCTTGAGTTTGAAGCAGTAACGCTGCCTTGTAAGGAGAGGAAAGGTTTGAGCGTGAGTTCACCTAAATCATAAACATTTTTATCGGGAAACATATCCCATCGCCAACGGTGCGTTTGATAGCGGGGGTGAGATGCCAGTAATGTGAAGGCATAATAGGTATCGGAATCATTTGGAATAGTAAGGTAGAATTCCCCGTTTGTGCTTGTCTCTCTTTGGGGTGTATATCTCCTGTCGGGGTAGACGGTATCCTTCATTTCAGAAGCTGCACGGACAGTAACGCCAGGGATAGGTTTTCCGTTTTCAGCATCAACGAAGCTGCCAGAAAGAGATGCCCCCGGTTTCAAAAGCACCTCCACACCCCCGACATGACTTTTCGGATAAACCTTTAACACAGGCGAAGCGGACACAGCAAAAACATAACCGTCAAAAGCATCAATAATAACATATCGTCCCGATAACAGATTTTTGAACTCAAAATAGCCGTTGGACACCTCACCTGGGTATGTGCTATCTATCCACTCATCGTCAGGGGTGAGGAGACCAATCTTGACTTCACCTGTCATCGGCAGCGGAAGTTTGTTATCGGAATCAAGCAGAAATCCCGAAATAATTCCTGTCCCTTCAATCACGAAATCTACTTTAACTTCGGCTTCTTCAGTAACCTTAACTTCGCGTTGTGCAAGCAACGTGCTGAAGTGTTGGACTTTTACATCCCAAGTACCAACAGGTAAGTTTTTAAGCGTAAACTGTCCACCAGAATTGGTTTTTGCAGCGTAAGTTACGTTATCTGTTTGCGAAACTACTGAGATGACGTAATCGGGGAGCGGGTTGTCCTGGTTGTCTGTAATCTGTCCCTGAATTGCGCCAACCTTTTGGGATTGGCAGATTCCCATAGGAGTACCAAAACATAGCAGAAACAGGACGACATAAGTAAATATAACGTTGTACATACGGTTTACATTTCTCACTAAGTTGGACATGAACTTGGTATAACTACTGACGCTGCTTGAGTGTTCCCCACGTTGTCGCTAACTTCGCTTGCGGTGAAACGGATAGCACCTGATCCGAAAATTTAAACGAATCTACCCATGCATGCCCAACATGAAATATATTCACAATCACAACAAATCCGAGAATCTCAACAGAAGAAAATTCGGGATCTTTAAAATCAGCACGTTTTTCACCATCCGCGAACCACTGAATATGTCCTTTATTGAAACGTAACTCCATAGATTCAAATTCTTTAGTATTCAACCAGAGAGTATCAGGGTTAAGAGGCTCCCGCCCAGACGACTTTCCAAATGCATGTCCTCCCCAGATATCAAAACGCACAGAATATAATTTATGCGTTAGAAACAGGTAGTAGAACGGCCAGTTACCAGGGAGCTCGGGAAACCGCCTCCCGATCGCTATGCCAAAATCCCCATGCTTTTCACCCAAATTTTTTACGATAATCGTGAAGGTTTCATAGCCCGGGTTTCTTACCTGTCTCTTTATCACTTCTCGCCCTTTGAGGGTGTTGAAATCTTCATAAGAACCGCTGCCATCTATAAATTGGAGCAGTTCTATCGTAGGACTTTCATCTCCGAAAAAGTTCGGTGCCTGTATCCATCCCTTTAAAAATCCGTTTTCGGCTCTCCATATAGCATATTCACCCCAATGTTCCCAGTTTCTCTCTCAAAACATCAAAATCATCTTGATAACTTTGTGCCAAAACGGATGGATAAAAAACATACAACAAAACGAATAGCACAATCCCTATTAAGATATGTCCATTATACTTCATGTTGCCATTCCTTACTGCTTCAACTCTCCCCAAGTTGTCGTGAGTTGTGTATTTCGTAATTGTACAGCAAGATTCGGTTTGATAATTGCTTCATCAGAAATCGAGATACTTGAGATCCTGCTACCAAACCACTGTCCTCTAAAGTGACACGTAATCAACAATCCCACAATATCAATACTCTTTATATTCTCATCAATGAATTCAGTTATCAGATCGTCGTCTGTCAATACCTGGAAATGACCGGAATCAAAAACAACTGTAAGATTACGTGTCGTGCTTTGGAATATGTTCCCATACCACGCTTTCGTTTTTCCTCTATTATATCTACTGATCTCCCTAAAGGTAACTTTGCTTACCTCTTCGGGACTAACGAGATAACCCGCTACTGTTAAGTCTGGATCATCTTGACGTTTCCCGATAAACAAGCAGAGTTCCCCCATGCCCTCTCTTCCTTCCTGTGGATACGTAATTTCTTCACCTACCATTGTTAACTGCTCAAAGTTAAAATCAATAATTTTCCAGTGCAGAAAATCCGCTGCGTTCTTATGACAACTTGGCGGGAGATCAAAGTTCCGAATATCGGCAAAAGGAAGCCCTCAACAACTTCCCAGTGTGCGACATGATGGGGATTGCCATTCCAAATTCGTTCCCATCCGATGAGTTCATTGCCATCAAACGAATCGGTCCAGACCTCAGCGTAACTGTGTCCACTCAAAAAAACACATAACACTAAGAAAACTATAGTTTGGAAAGTTTTTTGAGGCGTGATGTTTTTCATTTTCATTTTAAATCTCCTGCTAATACACATTTCGCCCCTCTGGGGCTTGGAGTGGGATTGGAAATGATCTCTATACACATGCCGTCCCTCGAGGACTGCCACTTTGATGTCTGATATATTTTCGTTGGGTTACAACACTGTGTCCAAAACTCACAGAAAAAGGATTTTATTGTCCATTTCGGCAGCACCAGCAGGGCGATAGGTGTATAGAAACGTCAATGCATCCAATAACCAAGCACCAGTGGTGCGATAGGTGTCCAAAAAACAATACAAACGAAAACTGTCCAAACTATAGTAAGAAAAATAGAAAGGATTTTAGGACTATCTGTTTTCTATCTTTAAAGGCACTGAAAATATACCAATTCAAATTAATATTGTCCCATTAAGGAATTCCACTTTTATTGCTGGTTGGGGTGCCTCTCTTCGGTAGGAGCGACCTCCCGGTCGCGACCCGGGGAATGCCAAAAGGCATTCATACCGTTGATTTGGAGGTCGCTCCTACCAGAACATTTCGACAAATGGCATCTTATTTTTAGAAATGGTAATAGATAAAAATATATTGAATCTGTGAATGCATTTTAAAGTTTTCATTCTCACAAAAATTTACCTCTCTGGTGGCAGAGATGTTTCATCTTTTAAGGTGTGAATCAATCCGTAAACAGGAATAGTAATTGGGACATTTTCTGCTGTGGTCAGTATTCGAATTTCTTCACGCAGCAGTTCAGATGAATTTGCTATCTCCCAAAAAACCTTGTACCGTTTCTCTTGTTGCAAGTGCACATTGTAAGCGTGCAAGGATTGCGTCCAGTCTTCTGGCGCGATAATCCGTAAAGAGTCAGGAACTTGAATGCTAAGCACCTTAAAATCTTTTTTCGCAGCAAGTGTGAATTCAATAGACGGGTTCGAGGCTTTGGTCACCGCTCCAAAACTGAGAGTTTCCGGCTGCACCGCCACAGGTCGCACGATTCTGGCAGTAATCGGCAACGTCAAGGTTCGCTCATTCGGAAAAGCAACAGTCAGTGAAGAAGAAAAAAGTTTTTCAGCATTATAAACTCGCTGCTCTGTGTTTTCCTGTTTCCATTTATTGGATGCTTTCAATTGGATTGTAATAAAAAAACATGCTGAATCCGGATCTGGAGACATTTTCCACGTCAAACTCGGATGTGCCGACGGCATGAGTCGGACCTCCTCTAAATTGAGTGGGGCGTTTACACACAGTTTAATTATCTTTTCATGTGTCGTTTCTGAGACTATCTGTCCGAAATCGCAAATTTCAGCACTCAGTGTTGCGAACCGCTTTGCGGTAGCAACAATTGTTAGATACACCTGTGGTGTCCTCGGGCTATCTGTGAACAGAATCGCCGTTGCCGCTCTTGCATCAGTTGGAACAATTTTGGGGTCCAGCACAACTTCAAACGTCCCTTCCTCGTTAGGTTGAATCAGTTCTGGTCCGGTTATCTTTGCATAACTACATCCTGCTCGAATTCTTTCTATTTGCAGTGGACTTCTCCCTTCATTTCTCGCTGTTACCGTACGTTTTACAGTTCCCTCCCATTCAGGAATTGTCCCGAAGTCGACCTTATCTTGAGCAAAAACCAATTCACCAGGATACTCCCGTTGGTTATTTACAAGGACGATAACCACTATCAAAATAAACAGGACTGGAATGACGATTGTTGTGATAACGGAACGTTTTGACATAATGTTACCTCATCTGCTTGCGTTGTTCCATGTATTCGGTAAACTTCTAAAATCAAAATTAAATTTACTTTATTTCATCGTTTGTGTCAAGAAATATTGACGTGTTGGGTGGTAAAGTTTTTGGCACTTGTCTGAACCAGGATTTACAGGATTATCAGATTTTCAAATCAACGGTATGAATGCCTTTTGGCATTCCCCGGGATTGGAGTATGGTGCATTAGATTGCCATTCGAAAGTTGACATAAATGCTAATCAAAAAACATTGATGCGGTAATCCTGGTAATCTGATAATCCTGTAAATCCTGGTTCAGACATAACCAAAACTTTACACACCCTGACGTGTTCAATTTTTTTCAATGTTTCAATATGCGTTTGTGAAAACAGATTGTCTATCCATCGCTACTGAATACCATAAAACTTTCCTCGTTCCCAGGAATCTTTCGACTTTTTTTCAGAACTTGGAAAATCGTGCTCTCGATATTTCGGATCGGGTTGGATTGCATCGGGATAATCAATTTTCCAGAGCCGGAACCCGTCAGGTTCACATCGCGCTTCAGAATTAGTGTCATATATCAACGAAAAACCTGGAATATCCTCCAGCAAAAGATATAGTCGGACTGTGAACAGGCGTGCAGCAGTTGCTGATACATAAAATGCCTGCCAATTCTGGTTTGCCTTGTTAGAAAAAACAAACACAGAACCTGGAACTCCCTTTTTATCAGACTTAATGTGTGATTTGCCAACCCGCAATTCTGCTGGTGGTAAAGAAAATTCCCCGCCTTTAGTTATTCCATGAACCTTTGCCTCCCAAGTATCACCGTCGGATGTAATTGAGACACCCCGCAGCATCCATTTGCCGGGCGAGTGTTCCTTTCCATTTAACGACAACGTATCCATAATTCGAAAACTATGTGGTATTAAGTTCGTTTGCTCCACAGAAGGTGTCACCTGTCGGCTACTGACCGGTGTAAGAAAATGAACAGATGCACCACGGTCATAAGTTTCATCGGATCCCATATACGTAATAGTATCAAGTTTAAGGAGTTCGTTTGTGGTTATCAACAGGTACGTAACGTTATGTGTCTTTAAAAATGTAAGTGCCTCAGTAGAAGATACACCGCTAAAGACATGCCGCGCTGATAAAAATATCCAATAAGGGATGTAGTGGTCTGCATCAACAACAGTTGCCCGGTTAGCAAACCAATTTATCTTACTTCCGTAATCCCACCAGGCGGCAATAATCGCGTGTTCATCGGTATGCTTCGCAATATCAACCAAACCCTCTTGAAATTTCGGCGAGTCGGGGAGTGCCGTTTCCCGTACTGCCTCGGTACTTGCGCGGACAAACCCTTTGTGGAACGGAAAAGGAGTGGGGTTAAAAACACCACCCACAGAAAACACATCTGAACTTGTGAAAAGGATGAGAACAATAACGGTCGCAAGGCAGCCAAACCTTTGGAGATGGGATATCTTAATCCGTGCCAACTTGTACAGCAGCATAATCCCAAAGAGTGTACACGGTATCATCATGCCAAGAAAAATCCACCCTAAGAAACTACCTACATCAGATAGTCGGTATCCGATATATAGTTCAGAAGCCACAATAAGACTTATGACACATAATTCTATATAAGCATTTCCTAATACAGATCCTGACCGGATAACAAAATCGTTTGCTTCAGTCCGTTCAGACGAATTATTTTCACTTTGCTCCCGCATACATCTGCAAAGTATTGTCCAAATCAACAAACTCACCAAAACCGCAAACACGGGGTCAATAAAAAAGAGATAACGTACTGCACCACGACTGCTACAAAGACCAACAAATATCCATATTAACACCAACAGATACCTATTATTTCCGAGGTTATCTCCTGGTCGGAGGATATATGCTACGCCTATTGCAAGCCCTCCTACTAATAAAGAAAAACCGAAGATGGCAAAAGAGAAATCCGAATTTGTCAGAAAAAGAGAGAGAGGAGAATTCCACAAAGTACGATTTCAAAACCAATAAGGGTTAACCGAAAAATAGCACGTTCTTTTGAAAAGAAATTATAAACTAAGATACCGCAACCAGCCATTGCTGCCAAACCTACTACTGAATAGTTCCAGAGAAACTGGATACCGTTTAAGTTCTCAAGTTCAGCAACAGTAAGCATAAGACGGCTTTGCCCTAATGGCGAGACAAAATTGTCAAACAACCGACGAAACGTTTCCCCGATATCAGGTGACTGCAACAGAGCAAACCCCGCCAACAGGAAAATGGTGATAACACATCCGAAAAGGAAGCGATGGATGTTGCTGTACCTTGAGAATTCAAGCAAACGTTTCCATAATGATATAGGTTTTTCTGTTTTGGCAGTTGTTGAATTCTCTTTTCCAAAAAATGTGAAGGTACAGAAAAAGAAAATTGTTGGAATGACAATAGCCAAAAAAGCATAAGGATTCCAGATGTTGTGGTAGGCGCGCGTAAATGAAAAAGCAAGTACGGTGAAACAGAAATACCAAATAACGTAAACCAACGCGCTTTGACGAGAAAAACGCCCCCGCAGCATACGCACACCGATCCAGATAGAGAGTGTAACTATCGCGAGACCTACCCCCTCCCAAGACAACGCGATCAACCCCGCAGCAATTCCCGAAATTGCTGCATAAAAATAACTCAACCATTTACCCTCTGATGCTTTTGAGGAAATATCATCGGATGACTCAGGTTTAGGAAGTGCAGATTCTGCTTTCAGATAGAATAGGAACATAATCAACCACAATAATAACACAAAAGCATCCCTATCAGCAAAACCAGCAGTCGAACGGTGCAGATTCAAGGAAGGGAAAATCGCGGTAAAATTGACAGCGAGGAGAGCGATAGACGTATCAAAAACACGCCGCCACAGGACGTAGAGTCCTAATAGACACAACGCGTAACACACAACAGAGGTGTAAACTGTAACCCTGTAAATACTTATGTTTGGAAAAAACCAATGTAAAATGTGGTATGTATAGGCGAGGACATAAGAAAAAAGATTGAGAGAAGTTGATAAATCTCTCCCTTCCAATTGCCATCGCTGTGTGTCTACTTCTGGTAACTGTCCATGAGAAACAATCAGATCGACTTGACGCAGAAAATGGTATGAATCAGTACCAAGTAAATACTCATCTTCCATGTGCGGAATATTCGCTGTTCGGACAAATACACAGAGAAGAAGCGAGCTGCTTAATATGCAAAAAAGTACAGCAGACAAAATTGACTGTTTTATCCACCGTTGACAGAATAGCCAAATTTTTGCAAGGTACTTCATGATTCACACTTCCAACGTTTTGTGAAACGGTAGGTTGTATTCAAAATATATTTTCGGTCAAATTTCTATTTATGGTGAAATATGGAAATAATTACACCTCTTCTGTAGGAGCGACCTCTGGTCGCGACCAAAGGTCGCTCCTACAACTCAGAATGTAGAATTAATTGTATAATCCACCATAGCTAAGTGCCTTGCGTGTAATCAAAATCGTTTTAACTTTCCCCAAGTTGTAGTTAATTGCCTTTCTCCTAATTGCACTTCGCGTAACTGTTCATCAAGAGAATTGTATTGAGGGATACCACTGCCTGAAATAGAAAAGGTTGATATTCTACCAGAAAACCACCCACCAGGGGGTTCAAACACAACCATCATTCCTACAACATCAACCTTAGTGATCTCGGCATCAAAGAATTCTGTTATGAGCAGGTCTTGTGTCCAGAGTTGAAATTTACCACTATCAAAAACCACCCTTATGTCCTCTGAAGTCAATCGGAACATGAGACCGTAATCTGCTTTCACTTCACCTTTTTTATAGACTCCCTTGGTGGAAAATTGCATCTTTGTTGTCTTTTCAGGACTGAATATGTACCCCTTGGCAAAGTGAGGACTAAGTAGTCGTTTGCCGAGGAACAAACCGAGTTCACCAGACACTTCTCGGCGGTGTCGTAAATACCATATTTCCTCACCCACAACTGTTAACTTTTCCAGTTGAAATTGATGAGCGTTCCAATGCAGGAAATCTGCTGCTGTCACATGTGCCGCATTCGGTTTTCCAACTTTACCATATAGATATCCCTCATCAACAGGCCACCATCCAGGATTATGTTTGTATGTACTCCATTCTGCAAACCAAGGATTCTCTTCCACAATCCGTTCCCATCCGTTGGGAACTTCCGCATCAAAATCATCTATCCAGGTATCGGCATGACTGTATCCACTAATTAGGATACTCAAAAGTACTAAACTAAAAACAAGTTTTTTGGTATGCATTTCTTTGTCTTTCTGCGATATTGAAAGTTACAGCAATTGGGAGTGTAAAGTTTTGGCATGTGTCTGAACCAGGATTTACAGGATTAGTAGATTTCCAGGATTTTCCTCAACAGGTTCTATTCCCAAAGTTGACATCAAAACGCATCAAAAAACCTTGATGCGGTAATCCTGGCAATCTGATACCGATTCAAATAAATATTGTCTCA
>JAAXHO010000296.1 GCA_012270795.1 Candidatus Poribacteria bacterium | reverse complement strand
TGTGAGGAACACGGTCTGGAATACGTTGTCCTAAAACGCGCGCCAAAAGAGGGATTACCCCGCAGAGAGAGTACGGTTTTAAGGGGGTTTTGATTCTCTGGTATAGATTTGCCCAGCCCAGGAACCCGTTGTTGACATCCAGACGGTAGCTGTCCAACTACGCCGCCTCAGTTGGACAAAACTGCCCTATCAGCGCATCTATATCCGCTGCTTCTGACAACCGCCACGCACGACTGGCTCGGCGTGGTTAAGGGGAAACACCCATCGCCTATTCGGGCGACATACTTGCGCCACAGTTTAGGATCCAGACCCTGATACAACTCTGGATAGGTTCGACGCAACTCGCGCAGGAATTTGCTGGTGGACTCGACCAGAATGCCCAAGCGCGTCAGACTGTGCATAAAGCTGCCAACGCTCGTCGATTCGATTCGCTGTTTGCGGGTATTAACCCCAACCGAATGGATGAGCTTGTCAGTCAGACTACGGAAAAGCACCTCATCAAGGTGATGCTGAATCACCAAACGACGATAGGTGCGAAGCGTGCGCTCACAAAAATAACAGTCGGTTTCACTGCGTACGTCAAGTCCAACCCTTATTTTAAGATTTTTCTCGGAGCTACGGTGACTTTTTTTCTTTTTACAGAAATATACGGACACTATCTTATATTGCCAAATAGTATTTGGCCTGGCCCAATAATCCCTAGCTGGATTTCTACTTCTTTATTAAAAAAAACAAAAATAACGAAGAAACTATCTGATATGGTTCCTTCACTAAGAGAATTTAGTCTGGCTTCGAAATCAGATTATAAGACGATTTACTTTTTACCTCCTTATAAAATTTTGGATTATTGGTATGGCAATCCAATGTTAATTGATGTCAGACATCCGTTTCTTGATCAGCGGCTAGTCCAATTTCTTTTATCTATTCCTGGATATCAAAAACGCAGATCACGAATGACCAAAAGCTTATTAAGAAGATCTATGAAAGGAATTTTACCTGAACGCATTCGAAGGAGACCCGGTAAGATATCACTGGATATGATAATTTGTACAGGTCTTAAAAAGGAGTGGCATTTAATCAATCGAGTTTTCACTAAGCCGTTAGTCAGTGAATATGGTTATGTTAATAGAGATATATTCATGGAATATTTAAACGCGTGTCATCAAGGAGATTTGAGACTATGGCCGCAGGTTTGGCAAGTTATTAGTCTAGAGATTTGGTTACGATCTTTGGTATCTAAGAAGTTGTTTTAAAACTCATTTTGAACATTAAAAAAAGTATTTTACAACGAAACTTAATACTCTGTCAAAAAAAATTGTTGATATGTTTTTTCGATAGACTGGATTGCGGCTTTAGGCATGCCGCAATGACAACCGCCGTTCGTCACTCCGGCGCAGGCCGGAGTCCAGTGGGTTTAGACACGAAATTTATTTGACAGACCATTCAGTGCTCTTTCAAATAAGTTTATTAACATTGTGGTAGTGTCGTTTCATCTAGTCTCGCGCATCGCTTTGGGTAAAGGTTCACTTCACACTTCGTCGCTGCTGGTTGCGCCGGGCAGCCCAAGCCAACACAGCTTGACGCATCTGCTCTATATCCCCAATACGACGAGATAAACATTGTCTCGACAAGGCCGACAACTCAATCTCTGCCATATTCATAATGATAGCGTTTGGCCTTACCCGCTGACATGGGCAGGATACCTCCGATGTCTTCAATCAGAAAACAGGGACGTTCATCAAAACAGATTAAGGGACGAAGCGGGTCAGCAGGCTTTTCATACTGGCTCAGCACATCTTCCAGGCACCAAAGATAAGATCCCGTGATTTTACCAATACACCATTGTTCACTTAACCAGGGTTTCAGTTTGTTTTTTTAACACACTTCGCACGCTTTCATGAGAGAGGGTATCCATCACGTTCATTTCCACGATTTTATTCGCGATCATATGCAATGTCCAGCGTGTCGACCCTTCAGGAGGGTCTGATCATAGACAATCCTACTTTTTCAGATAGTCTCAACACTTCGGACAGTTTTTAGGTGTAGAGGTTCTTTGAAATCAACAGGTTAGATGAGGCTCTATGTTTTATTTGCAACTTAGACCTGTACCCTGAGTTTAATAAAAAAACAGATAATTCTATAACCCTTTGTATTATAGAGACTTAGGATTTTTGAATAATTGAAGACCGATCAAAAAGTGTCCGAACCATTGATAGTCTATGACATCGCATTTAAATTATTAAGTAATTTTTTTGAAAGACCACTTAAGAGGCGCAACAATGACGGGTGTTACGAAAGAAATTTTACAACATATGACCAATATGGTGCAAGACTTAAAACAGAGAGGTATACTAAAATCTCCCAACATCAAGAGAGCATTTCTTTCTATACCTCGGCATCTATTTATTAATAGATTACCACCTCTTTTTTTGGGTAATCGAACAGGTTGGACACCTATTGATCCTTTTAATATGCCAAGCAAATGCCTTGAAAAAATTTATTGTGCTGACATTGGTATCCAGTTAAAACCACCACCACCAGCTAGCAGTTCTGCTCCAGCTATAATGGCCTTAATGTTAGAAGCTGCAGATCTTACGGCAGGTTTAAGAGTTTTGGAAATTGGAACTGGTAGTGGTTACAACACCTCATTAATTATGCATATTATAGGGGATCAAAATTTGGTCTATACAGTTGAAAATCAACGCTCCATCATGCAAGAAGCTAGAGAAAATCTACAACGCGTATCACTGCAGGATGCTAATGTGATTTATGCCGATGGAGGTTATGGATATAAAGCAGGAGCTCCTTATGATCGCATTATCGCGACGGCGAGTATCTACGATATTCCCGTTTCTTGGTATGAACAACTAGCTGAGGGCGGGAGTATCATCGCTCCTGTCTGGATGTCTCCTGGCTGGATGCCGATCGTTAGATTGGTTAAAAATCAAGGGAAGTTGACAGGAAGTATTGTAGATGGTGCATCTTTTATGGCTATGCAAGGTGATTTTGGGTACGATGAGTTTAGGCATATAATTGATACAAGTGTAGACAAAAAGATAAAAGATCTGCTTGAAACTTCTCCTGTAAAAAAGAACATCCAACTTCCTATTCACATTGAGCAAGGATACAACGAATTTGCCCACTTTATGGATTTTAATGCCTTTGTACATATGGTATATCCAAATGCTAGAGGTTTACGTTATATTGCAAAACGAAAGATCGCCTGGTTATCATTATGGGATGAAGATCTATATAGTTTATGTGCGCTATGGGTTCCTGATTGGAAAATCGAAGTCTACGGAAACGATAAAATGTATTACCAGCTTTTAAAGTTAATTGACCAGTGGGAAAAACTTGGTTTTCCTGAGGTTTCAAAATATAATATTAGTGTCTCTATTCAAACTGAATATCTTAAGAAAAAAAAAGGTAACATTTTTGCTCAATTCCGCTCTTGGAATATGTGGGAATTTTCGCTTACGATCTAAGGTATATTTGTCCGCTGTCCCGTTTAATAAATACAACACATGACTGGGAAGTGAAATTCTTAGGTGAATGCGGATTTTGTGCGCTGTCGCCAAGATGTATCTGACCAAGCGGCCCAAGTTCTTAATCGTCTCTGCCATCTCCCAGATGAACCCCATCAAGATGTCGGATGTCTTGAAGATCATTCAAGCCTGTCTCGAAAAGGGATGTCGGATGAATACCAAAAAGAAAATATCCAATACTTACCAACTTTTGATGGCTTTCAATCCTTAGCTTGATGCGTATGAGGGCTGGATGGACACTATCCCCACACCCCAAATCAAATCATACAATGTTTGGAAGCCACTGCTGAGGGATGGAATGTTCATCCAACGCCTTTCGAGTGGGGGGTAAAAGGGCAGAACGACGACAGCGTAGCGGAAACAGATGCTATGCCGTTGGTGGATCAAGTGCCTTCACCAGATCACCTTTGCGACATTCTAAATCTGCCCTAAACAAATGGCAACGTGCATACCAAATGACCCACTAGCAGTTCATAGACGAATAGATAAATCCCGCTCCGCCCCCAACTGCTACCGTTGATTCGTTGATTCGCCTGTGCGTTTTGTCTTGTACTAAGGAGGGAATATCAAAATGAGCCAAAGTGTTAAAGTACACATCCCAGAAAATATTCACTTCTCGAAGGTAGATGGTGAAAGCGTGTTGCTAAACACAGAAAATGGAGTTTTCTATGGTCTAGATGAAATTGGCACACGTATTTGGGAACTTATAGCTAAATATCAAGAAACAGATTCTGTAATTCAACAAATGCTCAAAGAATATGAAGTTAAAGAGCAAAAACTGAAAGAAGACGTCGACTCTTTACTCGATTCTCTAATAAAAAAAGGACTAATTGAAAAATCGGAGGATAGTTAAAACCTCTTAAACTGTGCAACGAATGTCCCATTTTTGTTATGCTTCAGATAGAAATGGACTTTTGGGATGCTTTGATAAGCTATAAATTGGGTTCATCCAAAGGAGGAGTCTATGCCGAAGAAGCGTAAGCAATATTCGCCCGAAGAGAAGGTGTCCATTTTACGTCGTCATCTGTTGGATGGCGTGCCAGTGTCAGATTTGTGCGACGCGCATAGGATTCACCCGAATATGTTCTACAAGTGGCAGAAGGTGTTTTTCGAGCAAGGGACCTCGGCCTTTGCCCCAAAGGCTGATCGGGACCAGGGCTTTCGAGAAGCTGGCCTTAAGGGCGATGAGCGAGCAGAGTTGGGTCGTCTTCAACGCGAGAATAAGCAGTTGCGCATTGAGCGCGAGATCCTGTCAAAAGCAGCGGCCTGGTTCGCAAGGGAGACCGACACGGTTCCCAGAAAATCTTCGCGTTAGTCAAAGCGCATTAGGCTTTTTGGCCAATTGCCACGCAATGCCGAGTCCTGGGTGTCTCCCTCAGCGGGTATTATGCCTGGCGGACTCGTCCACCATCCAAACGAGCAAAGGTCGATGCACAGTTGAAGAAGCATATCAAAGCCTTTCACACCCGGTCAGATGGCACCTATGGTGCCCCCGCATTGTGCAATATACCTCGATAGCATTTGGAAAGCGTTGTCGTGAGGCTGGCGTGCGTCCCTCAATGGGGTCTACGACTGCTATGATAACGCACTGTGCGAGAGCTTCTTTGCCACCCTTGACGTGTGAGTTGATCAATCGCCGATCCTTCCATACGCATAAGGAAGCTCGCTTGGCTATTTTCTCCTACATTGAAGGGTGGTATAATCCGCATCGCAGGCATTCTTCCATTGCCTATCATGCG
>JAAXHO010000282.1 GCA_012270795.1 Candidatus Poribacteria bacterium | reverse complement strand
TAATTCTAAAATCTACTATAAATAATTATCGTTATTGGAACCTTTGACGCGCGAAACGCGCCAAATTAACGTCTTCGCAAAAAAATGAACGGAAAACCACAATTTTTCAAAAAAATGAGGACTAAAGACGTAATTTTATGTTTTTTCTTCTAATTTTTTCATTTTTTTGTATTTTAACTTGACATTTTGCGTTTTTTGTTAAGTTCAGGGGAAACGCGTTTAACATCTCGCATTTCAATTTTCTGTTACCTTATAATAATTATACCATACGAGAAAAAAGAAAAGCAAATTAAAAATAGCGCAATAAGTAGTTTTGGGATTAAGAAAAAGTTGTGAGGAAGTGGCATGAATCCTGATAAATAAAAAGTAAAACAAAAGGCAGCAGGGGCGGATATGCTGCCTTTATCAGATTAACTATCAAGAAATGTTTGATAGTCAATCTCTAATTGTTTAAGAATACTTCGGAGCGTCCCTATTTTCAAATCTCTACTACCCCAATCAGGGATAGATACTGACAGTTTAGTTTACGGATGTTCCCAGATACGATGGGAGCCTGACCTTCTTCTCTTTATTTCTTCATAGCCAAGATGACGCATCCGTTTTGCTATTTCGCGATACTTCATGAATAGGCACCACCGTTTCCAATAGATGCCTAACTGCAGCATCCTCCGTATTGTCGTCTAAAATCTAAATTTCTTCAGGCAAAGCCCGTTCTTGATGATCATAAAGTTCAACAATGGCATAAAAAGCATCAGTGACGACCTCTTTAATCTCGTTCTCGTCTAAAGAGTCGCATTCTGTAATCAATTCGGGTAATTCTTGACAAGTTATTGTGAATCCACCCTCTGGTTGTTCTTCCAGAATGAGTGTGAGTTTGCATCTCATAGTGGATCCCCTATTCACAGAACTGTTCATTACTTTGTTTATCTCCTTTTTGGGTAGGTCTCACAAGTATACAATTCTTTCTAACCTTTGGTCAACTTCTTTTTTGATTTTATGCGGTTTTTTCTTCGCAAGATATTGTGCGCAACCTAACTGGGAACGCTACAAAACCCTAGTGATTTTGTGGTACGCCTGGAAGTGGCTCTGTGAAGGGTTCGCCGCGCGCCTCGGCGGCTTTTCTACGGGTGTCCCATGCAGCGATCTCACGATAAACTTCTGCTTTACCTTCTGCTTTACCTTTCGCTTCTGCTTNNTCTACGGCAGCTTGTATACGTTTTTCTTGTCTGGCGAGATACCAATCTGATAACAACATAATAATGTCAATACCTCCTCAAAGTTTACGGATTGGAAACCCCTGCCTTTAGACGGGGGAGGAAAATCCGCCTCTTTTTTTGGACAATACATGCCAAAGATGTTATACTCATTAAATCACACTGGCAGACATTTCCAGCGTAATCGCAAGGTTACGTGTCTGCCAACCCACTGGAAAGGGGTTAAAAGTGTGAAGTGTGATAGACAATGAAACAAACCTTCAAATACCGAGCAAATCCTACGCGTTTGCAAGAGCAGTGGCTTTATGCGGAGTTTCGACATCAAAAGCAGTTGCAGAACTATATGCTCCAGATGCGTTCGCAGATGTGGGCGTATGGAAGCCAGTCTGTATCGCTTTATGACCAGATAAAACATCTGGCGAAACTGCGGGAATCTAACTCTCATTATTCCAAACATCCGCAAGATATGCAGGTGCAGACCATCAAACGCGTTGAAGCAGCACATCAGCATTTCCGCCGTCGGTGTCAAGAGGGTTCG
>JAAXHO010000232.1:779-1109 GCA_012270795.1 Candidatus Poribacteria bacterium | reverse complement strand
TTTAACAGAAAACACTAAAAATTATGTGCAAAAGAACACGAAACACTAAACCCCATTCAGGCCCTCTGACAAGCGCTGTATAATGTCCGGGTCAGAGCACACGCCTGCCATTAATTAGGCCTGGATTCAGGTTCCTGATAAAAAGCCATACTCTGAGTTGAGTGTTGTTGTTGGTTCTCTCGGTTCTTGCTACGACACGTATTTCTTTGGGTATTCCGGTTTCCCCCTGCCCTCTAAAACCAACATTTTCAAATTGCAGTTCCATCCAGAACGGTAGACGAAGAAAACCTTAGTGGATGGCCTGCCACTAAATCTTTAGTTAGTTATTTA
>JAAXHO010000232.1:0-524 GCA_012270795.1 Candidatus Poribacteria bacterium | reverse complement strand
GCCCCGTGACCGTGTTTTTTTTTTTTCACGCCTATGGTGAACATTCATAAGACCGGTTTTCCCGTGAGGGTCACAAGTACAGAAAATTGTTCGTGCGCTTAATATTTGCCACGAACAGACCACGCCATCCAAAATTACCCATTCTGGACGCGGTAAGACTGCGGCTGTAAGAGAAAAAGTCGCTAACCTTTTGTTTAGCTGCATGTTCCGCCACCATATCGCTCAGGTCTTCTTTCTGTAATTGGCTTTCTCTTTCTTTAAGCTGCTCCTCGTATCTGAAAAACGCGACAAAAATAAAAAAGTGCAAATCGCGAATATCAATGGTACACCCTGCCAAAGAACTGAACCAACCAGAATTCAGAGAAAAGGAGCTTGCTAGCGTGTCAAAGTTGATTGTGATTGGCTGAAAAATGGCGTGCGATCTGTGAACCAATCATCAGGCTCAGCAAACCAATTTAGACAGTCAAATGACAACTTCGGGCTCTCAGCAAATAAAATCGTTTAACTGCTAACCTGGCCTGCAT
>JAAXHO010000178.1 GCA_012270795.1 Candidatus Poribacteria bacterium | reverse complement strand
TTTGCATACACAGCACCCGCACTTGACAATTGGCAGACAGTCGTTACCGACTTCAGAGCACACGTCCCCGACTTCGCAAACAAACTTATGGAACTGATTGAGCAGCGGTATGAAACAGACTCAACGTTCAAAAAAGCGTTCACTGACTTTTACGAAATCTGTCGCACCTCTATCAATCCTGACCTTTCACGTGCCGCTGTTGAGGAGATGCTTATTCAGCATATTCTCACCGAACGCATCTTCCGAACAGTCTTTAACAACTCCGCCTTCACCCGCAGAAATATCATTGCACGAGAGATAGAAAATGTCGTTGATGAACTCATCCGCCACGCGTTTAGTCGCGAGGAGTTTCTCAGACCTTTAGATCGCTTCTATGTTGCCATTGAACAAGCAGCCACGTACTGCAGAGATTTCCCACAAAAACAGCACTTTCTCAATACCTTCTATGAGAAGTTTTTTCAAGGNNATCGTCTACACGCCACAACCGATTGTAGATTTTATGGTCAATAGCGTTTCGCATATCCTTGAAACAGAGTTCGGACGCTCACTTTCGGATGTTGGGGTGCATATCATTGACCCGTTTGTTGGCACAGGCAACTTCATTGTCCGACTGATGCAGGACATTCAAGGCACTGCGTTAGAGGAGAAATATCGTCACGAGCTACATTGCAACGAGGTGATGCTACTCCCATACTACATCGCAAGTCTGAATATTGAGCAGGAGTTCTTTCAACGCACACAGACCTATTTACCATTTGAAGGCATTACGCTTGCAGATACCTTTGAGTTACTTGAAGATCGGCAAATGCAACTTTTTACGAAGGAAAATACGGAAAGGGTGGAACGGCAGAAAGCAGCGGATATGTTTGTCGTTATCGGAAATCCACCCTATAATGCGTGGCAGGTTAATGAAAATGATAACAATAAAAATCGAAAATACAAAACAATGGACAAGCAGATTGCGGAGACGTATGCTAAAGACTCCAAAGCAACACTCAAAAACGCGCTTTACGATCCGTATGTGAAAGCGATCCGATGGGCATCAAAACGGATTGGAGAGGAAGGGGTTGTCACATTTGTAACAAATAATGGCTTTCTTGACGGTTTGGCGTTTGACGGGATGCGAAAACATCTTGTAGAAGATTTTGACGCGATCTACATTCTGGATTTGGGAGGGAATGCGCGGAAAGGATTAAAGGTTTCTGATGCAAATGTGTTTGGCATTCGGGTTGGAGTGAGCATCAACTTGTTTATAAAGACAAAGCAGAATTTATCACCGTCCAGTCATATCTTTCACTATCAAACAGACGAACTATGGGATAAAGAGCGTAAATTTGACTTTCTCAATGAACATCAACACATTGGTGCTATTGAGTGGAAATCTATTCAACCAGATGCACGACACACATGGCTCACTGAAGGACTCCACACCGAGTTTGATGTCTTCATCCCCATGGGAACTAAGGAAACGAAGGTAGAAAAAGACACAGCAGTAGATGTAATCTTTAAGACTTACAGTAGTGGTGTTACAACGGGACGCGATCCATGGATTTATAACTTCGACCAAAACGCACTTGCTAATAACATGCACAGAATGATTGAGAATTACAATGCCGAGGTCGCTCGATGGGCACAAAGGACAAACCGAAATGCCAATCTTGATGATTTTGTGGTGTCAGATGATGCGAAAATCAAATGGAGTTCAACCTTAAAACAAAAACTGAAGGGTGGACAAATCGCCTCATTTGCGGAAGCGAAAATTCGACAGTCAATCTATCGTCCTTTTACAAAATCACACCTCTATTTCGACAGAATGGTAAACGATAGAATGCTTGTATTTCCATCTATCTTTCCTACTCTGGAGACAGAATCGGAAAATAGAGTGATTATCGTTAGCGATCACGGCTTCCGAGCAGGCTTTAATACCCTGATGGCAAATCTGATTTCTGACTCCCACATACTTGCGGCTCAGGACCGCTTTCAATGCTTCCCCTTCTACACCTACAACGAAGACGGGACAAACCGCCAAGAAAACATCACCGATTGGGCATTGGCAGCATTCCGTAAACACTATGTCGATGACAGTATTAACAAGTGGGACATCTTCCACTACACCTACGGCATTTTGCACCATCATAAGTATCGTGAGAAGTATCAAGCGAACCTCAAGCGCGATCTACCACACATCCCACCCATTCTCTCCCCTCGCCTGCGGGGGGATAAAGAGGGTCCCTGGACAAGGGGGTTGCAGAAGATTTTTGGGGATTTGCCAACGCAGGCGCGCAGTTAGCAGACATTCACGTCAACTATGAATCGCAACCGAAATATGCAGGACTGAAATACATTGAAACACCCGATATGCCGATAGATTGGCGTGTGGAGAAAATGAAACTGTCTAAAGACAAAATACAGTTGGTATACAACGATTTCCTCACAATAGACGGTATCCCCGCAGAGGTATATGAATATCGACTTGGCACACGTTCTGCGTTGGAATGGATTGTTGACCAGTATCGCGTCAAGGTGGATAAACGCAGCGGCATTGTGAACGACCCGAATCGTGCGGATGCACCGCGCTATATTGTGGATTTGATTGGGCAGGTTATCAATGTCAGCTTGCAGACAGTTGAGATTGTGAATGGATTGCCAGACCTTGTAAGTGCGGTTTCCTAACCGCCCCGCATTGTCTGAATCGCGGATGGACACGGATTACATAGATTTCGCGAATTTTTGTTGGGTTTCACCTGCGGTTCAACCCAACCTACGACACTATTAGACCTCTTGTAATTTCCTTCGTATATGCTCCTTAACAGCGTGGTCTATAAGTTCCTGCACGTGTCTCTGTTTTATCACAATACCGAGGCCTAATATCTGTTCTACTCCAACCGATGGCATATTCACAGGTAAAGTTTGAAGTTGTGAATGGCGAATTATTGTTTGAGATACAACCCCAAGTAATTTATACTCACCATCCCAATCTACAAAAACAGGACTACCACTTGATCCATTGAATATTTGCGCATCAATGACAATTTGACCTCTACCGTTAAAATCTACATTAGGCATTGAAGCAATTGATCTTTTTCTGATTAGAGGCAAATTATTCTCCTCACCATAACAATTTTCCGGGTACCCAACAAATATAACATCACTCCCGCAGCAATTTTTTCATAATCAATTGGTTTTAGGAAGATTTCGTGTAGATACATATAATGAGCATCTATCTGATCAATTCTGGAAACATCAATACATGCTAAATCAACTTCTGGATCAGGGTGAACAAAATATGCATTTTCAGATCCCATCTGATCGAAGATCATAACATTTCCTAAGTCTGGAGTTCCATCTTCTTTTACGCGATTTAGGCTTATAATTAATCTCCCTTTAGGATTTATGAATACATGTTTGTTCGAAATCAGTAATATCATTGCACCGTCTGTCCCGTTATTCAAGGGGCCTTATAAAAAAATCCTGTCCCAATTCCTCCTCCATTTTCTGTTTCAATAGTTATTTTAGCAGCAAGAAAAGGTAGCTGATGTTCAAAGGATTGTTGATTCATTTTAGCTCCTATAGTTAAAATCATGTTAAGTTAAATTTAGAGACATACTATTGTCAGTATTTCTTGAAAGACAATATCTCATAGTTTTGCAGAAATGTTATTATTTCCTATGAATCCGTTTATGGCAGCCACCGCACACAGCAGTCAGATCGCTGAGTCGTTCTCTGCCGATACGTTTATAAGTTTCATGATGCACTTGTGTTGCAGGTCTTTTCTTACACTTCCGACATCTATATCCTGCACGTTTCATAATCGTCCGGCGTTTGCCTTTCCATCGGTTTGATTTTCTGTATCTTCTATATGATTTCTTATTCATTTACTTGTTCTCAAAATTGGATTAGAAATGTAAAATATAATACCATTTTCGTAGGTTGGGTAGAGGGACGAAACCCGACATGTATTGATTGTGGCTATCCTGTCGGGTTTCGTCCCTCTACCCGACCTACGGAAGAATGGAATAAAAATAATTAAAATTGGTATAACAATGAATTCAGTTATTTACAGGATAACACATTGAAATGAAAAAGTCAAGGGAAATTCAACATTATCCAGTACCCATAATCCGTAATTATAGGTTTTACTATAAATCATGAACGAAACGTATTTAATTCAACTTTTCCACGTAAAATACGTTAAAAAGGAAAGTCATTTAAATTAATTCTGTGGGGGTTGATTTATGCACAGTCCTATATCAGGTTCAAGAGGCAGTAGTTCGCGTCGAATGGGGATGAGTTCATTCGGTGGAAAACCGCGCTTTATGAAAAAAGGGGATTTTGAGTTAACCACGAAGGAAGATGTGCCTGAACTCCTGGAGAAAAGGGCACAAGAGATACTTGATAACGGAGAGGAGATCACAATTGCTGTCTCAACCGATCTGCGTTTTGACGGCACTTATGGAAAAGATTGGCTATTAGCTACAGATAAGAGAATAATTGCTTTTAATCAAAACGGTGTTCTCGGACATGATATGCGGGAAGTGGCAATCACTTCCGTTGAAGATATTGAAGTCCTTGAGATGTACGGCAATAACATACTCAAGGTCACGACCCAAGAAAATGCGGTAGAATTGGCGCGCTATTCCAAAAAGTTAACACCGAAATTTAACCTTACTGTTACGGAATTGGAAAAACTAACTTCACCTGGCAAACCTGATGGTCCAGGCAGAAGGGGACCTGGCAAAGGTCCCGGTGCTGGGCGTGGCAGACGCGGAAGGCGTGGTCCCCGACCTGATGGCATGCAAGGGTTGCAAAAAGGTGGAGACAGAACCCGATGCGAAAAGTGTGGACATCCAGTACCAAGTTGGACAGGTGTGTGTATAAACTGCCAGCAAAACAGCAAACTCATTTTCCGACTCTTCAAATACGCACTTCCATTCTTACACGTCATCATTCCTGCTTTCCTCATAATGATGTTCATACGTCTGGTTTCACTGTATCCAGCCATTCTTAGCAAAGAATTGGTTGACAACATCCTTGCCCCTGCTGGAAATGTCATCACGACATCGATCGCTGATGGACAACCAATTCCAGAACAATTTCCCGAGACCAGTTGGGGACATCTTCAAGGCTTTGTAAGCACAGTCAGTGGTTGGTTCGGTAGTATGCCGCTTGCGGGGAGTTTTGGACATCTAATATGGATTGTGATGCTGATGGTAAGTGTGAGAGTCTTTTCTATGGGAGCCTCCTCCATACGGGGTTACATGATGGCATGGGTAGGGCAAAATATTACACGCAGGATGCAAAATGAGACCTACGAACACCTGAACGCGCTCTCCATAGATTTTTTCCATGAACGCGATACCGGTAATCTGATGTCCAGAATCACGCATGACGTGTCCAGACTGAGAGACTTTATCGCAAATGGACTACAAGACATCATCGGTGATTCACTCACACTCATATATATGTGCATCATCATGTTTTCATTTCATTGGAAACTGGCAATGTGGACACTCATCCCTATTCCGTGTCTGATCTTTTTCACGATATTTTTTGGTAAGAAGATGGGCAAAGTGTATTCAGTTTTATGGAAACGGTATGCAAACATTAGTTCAATACTATCCAGCACAATCCCAGGTGTCCGAGTTGTCAAAGCATTTGCGCGGGAACGGTATGAGATCAGTCGTTTTAGCGAAATGACCTACCAAGTATTTCACGGTGAAATGAACGCAGCAAAACTTGGGACGCTCTACCGTCCAATAATGCAATTTATTACCTTTTCGGGTTCTATACTCATCTGGTTAGTCGGCGGATGGCAGATTTTTCAAGGTGATTTAACTCTTGGAACTCTGTTCATGTTTCAATCATATATGATGCAGTTCTTCGGACCTGTATACACATTGTGTCAGATGAATGAAAGGTTTATCCGCGCAGGTACCTCCGCAGAACGTGTTTTTGAGATTTTGGATACTCCCCCAAGCATCGCTGACAAACAAGCCGCTATAGCATTAACTAATATCAAAGGAGAGATCGAATTTAGGGATGTATTTTTCACTTATGATAACGAAAAGTTTGCTATAAACGGCATTAGTTTTGATGTGCAACCCGGTGAAATGATAGGGTTAGTCGGCCATAGTGGTGCTGGAAAAAGTACGCTGGTTAATCTTATCACACGTTTTTATGACCCAAACAGAGGTGCAATCATAATTGACGGACATGATAGTAAAGACATAAAAATTAAAGCACTACGACAGCAGATTGGCGTTGTACTTCAAGACCCATTCCTGTTTGAAGGAACAATTGCAGAGAATATTGGTTACTCAAAACCTGGGGCATCCCGACATGAGATAATCGCTGCAGCGAAAGCCGCGAATGCACACGATTTTATCATAAAGTTCCCTGACGGATACGACACCATGGTCGGTGAACGCGGGGCACGCGTATCTGGTGGCGAAAGACAACGTATCTCAATTGCACGCGCTATCCTCAAAAACCCCCGCATCCTTATCCTTGACGAAGCAACTTCATCAATAGACACAGAGACGGAATCTAAAATACAAGAGGCATTGGAACGTCTTGTTAGAGGCAGAACTGTGTTTGCTATTGCACACAGATTATCTACACTAAAGTATGCAAATAGACTCGTCGTGTTGAAAGAGGGAGAAGTAGACGAAATCGGGACACATGAAGAACTCATCGCAAAAGATGGTACTTATGCAAACCTGTGTCAAAAACAGACCGAATTGTCCAAAATCCGGGCATGGTAAAAGCAAGAGGTTAGAATAACTCAAGTTGCTACCTATTATTTGTTGGAGGGGTTTCTAACCCCGATTGATAAAAGAAAACATAAAAACAACGAATGCTGATGCGTTTTGTCATTAATCGGGGTTAGAAACCCCTCTAACAAGGGTGTTTTGAAGTAGGTGGCAACTTAGGTTAGAATAAGAAAAGAAATGTATGAACCCATTGAAGGTAACTGACGAATTAGAATTCCTTGATCCAAACAGTGTTAGCATCTATCGGAATGCTTTTGAAGAGCTTGTTGTGGAACTTTCCGATGGAACAACACACACAAAAGTTGATGTTATACGAAGTTTTCCTATAAAAGAACCGGTACGTTATATATCCTTGGTTGATAACGAAGGAAACGAAATCGGCATTGTTGAAGATGTCAGAAAACTTATACCTCAATCTCGCGATATTCTCTTGGAGGAATTACAAAAACGCTATTTTATGCCGAAAATCACAAAAATCAACGCAGTTGATGGGCAATTCGGTCTTACCCAGTGGGATGTTGAAACAACACAAGGACACGTAGAGTTCGGTATGCGTTCCCGTTACGATATTGTATCACTTGAGAGTAATCGTGTACTTATTAAAGATGTAGATGGCAACAGATATGAAATTGAGAATTATAATAATTTAGACCCAAAAAGTTATGCTTTACTGCAAACGCAATTGTAGATCAATACACACTATAAGGACTGGATTTCTTCAAGGAGATCGAATTTGGAAAATGTAAAAATTGAACGGATTGAATGGGCACGGTTAACAGGTGAACGTCCCCGCAAAGCTGGGTGCAACTCACGACTCGGGGAACACGGACTCCATGTGCGTCCACCCATTGCACGTATAACAACATCCGACGGTGCAACTGGTATCGGATTTTCGTCTATTTCCCGCGATAAAGCAGAGTCTATCGTTGGGTTTCATCTCAACGATGCTTTTGATTCTGAAAATGGTGTAAGAGAAGAATATCAGTTCATGGAATATCCCCTATGGGATTTAGTCGGACAGCTGCAACAAAAACCTGTTTATGCGATATTGTCCGATGAAGAAGGAAATTTTACAGCACCATGCTACGATACCTCTCTCTACATTGATGACTTACATATTGAGGACAATGCAGAAGCCGCAGCACTCATCGCTACAGAAGCACTTGAAGGGAAAGCACGCGGTCATAACGCATATAAGATAAAGGTTGGACGCGGTGCCATGCACATGCCACTTGAAAAAGGCACGCAACGCGATATTGATGTCATCAACGCTGTTCGTGATGCTGTGGGAACTGATGCTACAATACTTATTGACGCAAATAACGGATATAATCTAAACATTACAAAACAGGTTTTAGGTGGCACAGCAGACGCAAACGTGTATTGGATGGAAGAAGCATTCCACGAGGACGCACGCGTCTATGGCTTATTGAAGGAGTGGCTAAATGCAGAAGGTATCAAAACCAAAATCGCTGATGGTGAAGGGGGTGCATCCCCACATCTCATCAATTGGGCAAAGAACGGACTTATTGACATCGTTCAATATGACATCTTTCATCCCGGTTTCTCAAGGTGGCTTGAGTTGGGCCCCGAATTGGACGCAGTCAACGTTGGAACAGCACCACATCACTACGGAGGCTATTATGGCAATTTTGTTACAGGACACCTTGCTGCAAAGATAAAAAAATTCGAATTTGTTGAATGGGATCACGCAACAACGCCCGGAATAGACGACTCCAGTTATTCTATTTCTAATGGATATGTCCAAATCCCAAATCTTCCCGGTTTTGGGATGGGGATAGAGGAAAAGCCATATCAGAACGCAATAAAAGAAAACGGTTATATAGTCAAAGATTAACAGCGAAATGGAGTGTAGATATTTTGCGATCTTAAAAAGAACATCCTAATGTTTCATGACAAAAACTCTACGCATAATTTTAAAATTGACTCCATAACCATTTTGTGGTACCTTTACAGAAAATGATAAAAAATCTTAAAATGAGGATAGTAAAGCACTTCTCTGAGAAGTCCCAACCCTTTTGATCTGTCCATGAATATCAATCCGAGCGAAATTCACGGCAATTGGCGAGCTGGATGGGTTTTGGATACTCACACAATATCAAGTCGTCTTTTACCTGATGGAGGATATGACACGGATCGAACTGAACTCGGTGAATTGGTTTATCAGGTAAAGTACAACGGTGATAGAAGTAAGATTCAACCGATAGCTGAAACTGCAGCTCAATTTGTCCTGGGAGAGTTTGCTGTTGATGGATATCCTATTCTCCCATATTTAAAAGTAATTATTCCCATTCCGCCTTCAGACACAAGTAGGAATTTTCAGCCTGTTACCGAAATAGCACAAGAGATAGGGAAACTACTTTTCTAATACTTACGAACAGAAGGATAAAGAGTTGTTATAACATAGATTATTTCTGGTTCCAACTCTTTAAGACACGAGGCATAGGTCCAAAACGTCTTATATCAATTGCTAAGATGTCGGAAACACAACAACTTACAACTCAGAACCACCACTATGTTAATTTTCCAGAGTTAGAAATAATCCTGAATAAAAATAGTAAAGAAGATGAAAAGAAGGTTTTGAGGGAATATGAGCAACTAAAAAAATTGGATGTAGAAATTGTCTATCCAGGACATCCTGATTTCCCATCACATCTTCTTGAAATAACCCCGATTTTGTTTATTAAAGGTCAAAGAAAATATCTTAATTCAGATAGCATAGCAATTGTTGAATCAAGGAATGTGTCAAATAAAGGAATTGATATTGCAAGAAAACTTGCTGGTGATCTTGCAAGCTTAGGTAAAAATGTCGTTTCTGGATATGCTAAAGGCGTTGACTCGGAAGCACACTTAGGAGCATTAAAAGCCGAAGGTACAACTACAATTGTGCTACCTTACGGCATCAGAGAATTACATCAGAAAAAGGCGTTCAAGGAATTCAACTGGAAGCAAGATATTTTAGCGGTGTCACAATTTGATCCATCTGTGAAATGGCTTGCTCGTAACGCAATGAATCGGAACAAATTGGTCTGTGCTCTCTCTGATGCAGTCGTTGTGATTGAATCAGGACCTGAAAGAGACGAACAAGGAAAGATGAGTGGGACTTTCAATGCTGCAAGAACAGCTCTCAAAATGGGGATCCCACTTTACGTCCTTGATCCGCGTTATCTTGACAATCCGCCAAAGGGCAATATCTCACTCATTGAGTTAGGCGGTATTAATCTTGACTCAGTTAATGGTGCAAAACAGATTGATGAACATATCTGGGGTAAAACAGTGGGTATTGGTTCTGTTGCAAACCAGCCTGAACCTGTACAATTGCAATTATTTGGTAAACAGAACTAAATTTACGTCAACATATAAGGAAATTTATCCTTGTTAATAAGGAACACAAAACTATGCCTTTGTTAACAAATGAAGATAAGCAATTTTTCAAAGAGAACGGTTACTTGGTGGTGCGTGGTGCACTCGACCAAAATACTATTGATGCCGCATTGGATGAGGTTTGGGATTCAATAGATGAAGACAGGAACGATCCTGAGTCATGGATTCGCAAAGGATACCGAACTGCACCCATCGGCGGCGATCCTGCTATCCGTGGAACGATATACGACAACAATGTCTTCAAAATGGCTGAGGAGATGGTAGGTGAGGGAAAACTGCATACAGGTGGCGGAGCAAGTCCCCATCTCAATTTTCCTGATCCCGATAGAGAATACCGTGAACCCAGAGGACATTTAGACGGTTACCATACGCCAACCAATGGTGTCCCGAAGGGAGTCGTAGGTTCTTTTACCCTTGGTGCGACTGCTTATATTGATACTGTTGAGAAACACGGTGGTGGGTTTACTATCTGGCCAGGCAGCCACCTTATCTGGGCAGAATACTTCAGACACCACGACTTAGATAGTCTGCCCGGCGGGACCGCTCCATTTGATTTAGGCCCCGCTTACGAATTCACTGGAGAAGCGGGTGATGTCTGTTTCTGGCATCACCAGATGAGTCATACTGCCGGGCCAAACTGTGGCAGCAGAGTCAGAATTGCACTCATCGGTAGATACCGAAGGAAAGACCTTGACCAAATCAAGTTTGAAACACCTGATGACATGTGGAAATATTGGGATGGTATTTCTTAGATAAGCACTGATAGGTAAACAACCGGATTATGACGGGGTACCACTTCCCCGTCATATTTCTGTACACGATTATAGTGAAATCTAAAAATATGTACACACTCCCCGGTAGGCGGGGAATGCTATATAGCATTCCCCGCCTACTGAGTTTGGGGAAAATTAGAATTACCGAAAGAATAAGTTAATCTTCATAAAGTCTGTGCTACAAAAAAGAGAGATTATCAATTAGAAATAATATCTGTTAACAACGGTAGGGATATTTTGAATAAAAAACAACTTCAGAAAATTGCCAGAATCGTATTACCCACCGTTTTAGCGATTGTTATCACATATTTCCTATTGAGAGAAATAGATCTCAAAAAGATACCAGAAACAATTAGCAGTATCCCTATTTTCGCGGTATTGATAGGTTTCGGATGCTATTGTCTATTGATATTAGCAAAAACGCTACGATTCAAAACCTTACTCGGCTTAAATGCCAACGTACACCATATTTTTCCCATCCTTGCTTTGCACACATTTTGGGGGAATTTCCTACCGATGCGGACAGGAGATATTTCTTATATCTATCTCATGCAAAGAAGGCAGAAGGTAGATGCAACGCACGGGATCGCATCACTGATGATCGCAAGCATCATTGACTTAGTCCTATTAATAAGTTTGATGGTTGTTTCTGCATCACTTTTGTTGCCTAAACTGAGTAGTAAGTTCACTTGGTCAGTCCTATTCCTATCTCCTATACTTGTAGGAATAGGGTTGGTCAGTGCAATTTTGTTTGTTTGCATCAAACCAAAGTTATGTAATGTCATAGTTACAAAATGTACTGATCCAATACTTCGTTTAAAAAGAAAACCACTCACTTGGGTTGTCAACAAATTGCACTTAATCCTTGACCAAATCACCGCAATCCGTTTAGATTTTCAGTTTTTGAAAGTTTGGTTGTATTCAATATTATGTTTGATAATCCGTTTTGGATTTCAATGTTATCTCGTCTCAGAAATGGGAATTGAAATACCTTTATCTGAAGTACTATTCGCTCTTGCATTTACTAACGGATTCAATCTATTGCCGATTCAATCTATAGGCAACTTCGGTACCGCAGAATTTCCGTTTGCTCTGTTCTTGACCTATTTTGGAACATCAAAGCAAGATGCCATAACCACCGGATTCAGTTTACACCTGCTTATTCTACTTTACTGTTTGCCTTTAGGCATATACGGTTTCATACATAAACCAAAGGAAGAATAAATGAGAATTATTGACCCACATGTGCATGTGTGGAAAAAAGACCCTAAATATCCGTGGGGACGAGAAGAACGTAGAGCCCCAAAGAGGATGCAACCCCTGAGATGTTGCTGGAACTCATGAAAGAAAACGGTGTTGAAAAAACAGTGTTAGTCCAAGTTATCCACTATCTTTGGGACAATAGTTATGCTGCTGCTGTCATGAAGCAATACCCGGACAAATTCATGGGGTGTGTAGGGTAAACCCAGAAGACCCCACTGCACCAGACCATCTGAGTCACTGGACAGAAGAGCAGGGATTTCATGGTGTGCGCTTGAGTCCTTCTGTCGGGATTGATGGCGATTGGTTTAAAGGCCCCTTGATGCCACCCATATTCAGCCGCGCTGAGTCACTTGGTGTACCGATGCTAATTCTGACAAAACCGGAACGTTTAGTTGATCTCGTCCCTTTGTTAGAACGACATCCTGATCTTGATGTCGTGATTGACCACATGGCGGACTGTCCACCAGACGAACCGAACAAATTGCAGCTACTGTTGGATCTCGCTAAGTTTCCTCGTGTATATGTCAAGATTAGCCATACCTGGTCAATATCTAAAATGGGTTATCCTTGGAACGACACGCATGAACAGGTAAAAAAGTATATCATACTTTCGGTGGAAGACGTATCATGTGGGGGACAGATTGGCCGGTCTGTTTGAGTCGTGCAACATACTCACAAACATTGTCTGTTGCCCGTGATGAAATGGGTTTCTTCACACCAGATGATAGAGAGTGCGTTTTAGGAAAAACCGCTTTGCAACTTTGGCAATTTTAGGTATATATTTAGGTAAACCAAAATATATCATATAGTGCATCATGTCATTGGCAGAGGCATTCAATTGTTGAGTTTCGTTGTTGGAGGGGTTTCTA
>JAAXHO010000094.1 GCA_012270795.1 Candidatus Poribacteria bacterium | reverse complement strand
CATCTGATCACTTACCCCATATCGGCACTCACGAAGGCATGCATTTCTGTGCCACACCGAGCTTTTCGATGGCACTCTATCTTGGTTCAAAAATGGCCAAACGAATACTGAAAGCCGATGATGCCAGTACATTGTTTGATAATATGCCGACACAGAATTTTCCCTTTTACTCCGGAAACCCGTCATTACTCTATCGGGGGCTGAGGATGTTGTTCAATGGGCTGGATTATTTGAATGTTGCGGCCCCGAAATAACATTCTTTAATGTTTAAAACTGCATTTTTCTAATATGACGTAATCTTTTCTAAGATTTATGGAGCAATCTATTTATGCCAAAAGTGGTTAATCATGATGAAAGAAGGGTTGAGATAGCGCATGCAACCTGGGCTGCTGTGCAATCCGTCGGTGTCGATAAGCTTACACTACGTGATATTACCCTGGAGGCAGGATGTACTACGGGTGTGTTGTCGCATTATTTCAAAGATAAGGACAGCGTCTTGAGATTTGCATTTACAATTGCATATAGAAAAACTTTTGAAAGAATTCTCAATGCCAATAAATCCATCAAAAGTAACTTATTGTGCATAAGAAACGCAATGGTAGAACTTCTGCCCGACCCCAAAAAACTGGAAAGCGTTGCGTTTGTGTCGATGTGTTTTGGGATCCGGAACAGTAATGATCCGTTGTTGACCGAGGAATACAATGCAAATAAGAATGAATATCGTGATTTGCTGAAAAAATATATTACGAACTCCATTAAAAAAGAAGAAATCCCTCGTGTCAGGAAAACGGAGGATATACTGGATCTGATTTTAGCGGTGGTAGATGGGGTATGTATTCAGTCCTTACTGAGCCCCGAAGTTTATACAAAAAAGCGATGCGTTCGCATCATTGAAAGCATGGTGGAAAGATTGCCAGGTTCGTCAAACCAGACAAGTTGTACTTCCAGCCCGGAGAAAATATTAAATGACTAACAATAATAAACTTGTACGATTGGATGTTGACAAGTTGGCAGGTATCGATCTTGACGACTATGCGCCATACCCGGATGAAATAATTTTATCCGGAAAATCACAGCACCAGACATATCATTTTGAGCACGGCGAACTCCTTGTTGCAGCCTACCAGGCTGCGCCTGTGAAACTTCTGCTAAAAGACTACCCGCAAGATGAATTTATGTATTTGCTAAGCGGAAAAATAGTTATTTCTGATGAAAACGGACCATCCGAAGAGTTTTATCCAGGGCAAGCATTGGTGCTTAAAAAAGGTTTCTGCGGTACATTTGAAATGCAGGGTAATGTACGAAAAATTGCTATTATGAATGGCGAATGTTATTCGCCGTTAAATGAATAACGACGCCATCGTCGCCTTTGCATTGTCTGAAGATCCCCTGGAGTAAGCAGGGGGTTCCTCAATCAGCCGGGCGACCAGTCTTTCCATTATTAACCCGCATTTCTCACCAGGTCGCTTGTTGCTACTGGATACATGTTTGCTGTCAATGAGTTAATATACAT
>JAAXHO010000091.1 GCA_012270795.1 Candidatus Poribacteria bacterium | reverse complement strand
AAGCAGAAAACCGACAAATAATCATTCAAACGCAGCGGCATCGTCAACGACCCAAACCGTGCAGATGATCCGCAGTACATTGTTCGTTTGATTGGACAGGTGATTTCGGTGAGCTTAGAGACGGTGGATATTGTTGGGGGGTTGCCACCGTTACTGTAGTAGGCACACTTCGTGTGCCGTAACCTACGGGTGTGTAAAGTTTCTGTCTGAATCACGGATTTTTCGGAGGGGCGGCGTGTGTACGGAATCACGGAATTCGCGGATTTCACGGAGAACGCGGAAAAGACTGCTGCATCAGGATTTTTTCTTAGAATAAAAATTACCCTAATCAAGACGTTTTATTGTGGATATCTTCTCCGTGTCTTCCGCGTCTTCCGCGTCCTCCGCGCCTTCCGCGATTCTGTCTGAACCAGGATTTTCAGGATTACCAGATTACCAGGATTACCTCATCAATAGTTTTTGATACAGATTTATGCCAACTTATGAATGGCACGTAATACCTCAAACTCATCATCCTGAAAATCTGATAATCCTTGTTCAGACAAGTGACAAAAACTTAACACACCCATAATCTCGTATAAGATTGACTTTTCAGCGTAGGAGTGTTATTATATTTGTTAGTGAGGGATGTTAAAACTAATAAAAAATCTGAGAATAATCAAATGACTGCAGCAATTATCATCACAGGTTCAATTCTTGGTATCATAGGAATCGGTTTTTCCATTTGGTCCATCATAGACACCAGAAAGCGATATAATGAGGAATATAGAAAGGGAAAACATCGTTCAGAAGATTAAAACTTCTGGCATCGGAGTTCCTCATACAATTCAACGATCTTTTCTAATCTTGTCTAATAGAGGTATGCATGCACATATTGCACACAGCCGATTGGCATATCGGGCAAAAACTCCATGAACGTCCACGTCTTGACGAACATGAAAAGTTTTTGGAATGGCTGCTTGGAAAAATAAAAGAAGAGAATGTTGAACTCCTCCTCGTATCTGGCGACATATTTGACACATCCCTCCCATCAGCAGATGCAACGAATCTTTATTATCGTTTTCTCCATCAACTCTATACGGAAACAGCAACGCACACAATCATCATTGCTGGAAACCATGACTCCCCGCGGCACTTGGAGGCACCGCGCGAGTTTCTCAGAATGGGACGAATTCACGTTGTCGGCCTTGCAAAAGAACCAGCCGAATGTGTCATAAACATTCCCTCTGACAACCCGCAAGTCTCTGTGGCAGCCGTGCCATATCTCTCCGAAAATGAACTCCCACATGTTTCTTATGAATCTGAAATAGAAAAAAGTGAACGGTATCGGGAACGCTTAAAGTCCTTTTATACTGAATGTGTGTCTCACATGGAAAAGTCACTTCCTAAGATATTGATGGGACACCTCTTTGTTCACGGTGGAAAAGAGACAAAGTCTGAACGAAATATACAAATTGGAGGGGCAACAGCCATACGTGTAAGCGACTTTCCTGATGATGTAGATTATGTTGCACTGGGGCATCTCCACCGCCCCCAAACCCTCAACAAAGAAAATTACCCAATACGCTATTCTGGTTCTCCTATCCCCATGAGGTTTAATGAGGCAAATTATCGGAAAAAAGTATATCTTCTGGAAATCTCTGATGAAGGTGCGTTGACGTTAGCTGAGGAAATTGATATACCTGTTTTCAAAGACCTCTGTATTGTAGAAGGTGATGAAAACGAGGTTAAGATGCAGGCACTATCAGAGAATTGGGAAGGTAAGTATATCCAAGTCAAACTGACATTAGACGCGGTAGCGATTGGTATAAATGATGAAATTCGGGGCATATTTGAGGAACGGGGTGGGGATGTCCTTAGTGTTGAGATTGATCTGCCTCAAGCAACAGAAATACAGAAAATACAAATAGAGGATATGAAACAACCCACCGATGTTTTCAAACAATATTACCAAGAAGAATTTGGTAAAGAACCAGACGAATCTATGGTCCAAACATTTAAAGATTTAGTCCAGTTAGCAGAATAATCACAATGAAACTATGTAAATTAAAACTCAAGAATCTAAATAGTTTTCGTAATGAAGTAAAAATCGATTTTGAAAAATCTCCGTTAGACGATGCGTCACTCGTAGCGATTACCGGTCCGACAGGTGCAGGAAAAACCACATTGTTGGATGCGATCTGTGTTGCACTCTACGGTAAAACACCCCGCCTAACAGGGAGCGGCACCCAAAACCCAAAACATTTGGTAAGTCATGGTGAAAAAGAAGGATACGCAGAAGTCTATTTTGAGATAAACAAAAAAAGATACCATGCAACTTGGTCAGTTAAACGGACAGAAAAACGGGACTATCCGCCTACCAAACAACTCTTTGATGAGAACGAGGAGCTCATCACGACGCAAGTTAGTCAAGAAGTCGAATCCATTTTAGGGTTGGATTTTGCTGCTTTTAAGCGGTCTATCATGTTAGCACAAGGCGAATTCGCAGCCTTTCTAAAGGCGAGTAGCGAAGATAGGCGAGGTATTTTGGAAGCCACAGCTGGCATATATATCTATGATTTACTAAAAGAACATTTGCTAAAAAAAATCGGTGAGTTGAATAGTGCCTATGATGAGGTTGATAGAAAATTTGATCAGATACCAGATACTTCACCAGAGCAAATTGAAAAAGCAAAAGTAGAACTTAAAATTCTGAAAACGGAAATAGAGAAGTTAGAGGAACAGAATCAGAGAATTGATGAGGAAAAGAGACAAGAGACTAAACGAAAAGAGGATTTTGAAAATCTGCAGTCTGCAGAAAAAGGACTAAAAAAACTTACCGATCAACAACCGATGATTGACGAACTAAAAGCGGAACTTGAAAACGCTGAACGAGCAAACCAACTTCGTGCAGAAAAACAATCTTATGAGACAGCAATGGCAGACCACGAAGATGCAGAGACAGCACTAAAACAGGCAGATAATGAACGTATTGATGCTCAAACGCAAGAAGAAACCCATAAAGTTGAATACAACAAAAAGAAGGATGCCTTCTTAAAGACATCTACTAACCGAGAACAAAAGCAAAGTGTCTACACTGAGGCGAAATCCAATATAAGACGAGCTAATGAAAAGTTCTCAGAAGCAAATAATCACTCAGAAAGTTTGCAGTCACTAAGAGAACAAATTGTATCGTCAACAAACAAATTGTCAGAGAAAAATAAAAACAAATACAATTTAGAACTACAAATAACTGAAGCGCAAAACTTCATCAATGAAAACCCACTACCCACAGATAGGCAGCAACGTCTTGTCAAAGTGAGTGAGCTACTGACTGAGTTTAACTCCCAACATGAACAATTAAAGGAGAAAACTGGGACGCAGGCAGAATATATCTCAGAAATAGAGGAATTGGAAGAAAAAATAGCAGAATTTTCAAAAAAACGAGAGAAACTCCGTGAGGAAAAGGAGGAACTATCAAACTCTCTTAAGCAAACTGAAAGTCAATTCAACAAACTTCAAGAAAAAGGAACCCTTGAGGATTGGCAAAGCAGAAGGCAGAAAGCAATAGATGCACAACTCATAGCACAGCAATTTGAATTTACCGATGATCGACTTGGTGGTGAAACTGAAAACTTGGAGGTATTACAGCAACGGATTAGGACACTTTCTGAAGATTTAGATGACCTTCAGGATAAAATATCGGATGCTGACCAACACTGTAATAGTGCTAATGCTGAAGTTGAGAAGTTGGAAGCAGATATGCAAATGGCTCTTTTAGCAGACCACGTGAATGAATTACGCGAACAGTTAAAGTCAGGCGAACCTTGCCCGGTGTGCGGTGCTACAGACCATCCCCATGCTGACAAAGCTGAAATTGAAAGCAAAGAACAGGTAAAAAGCATACAGAAATCTTTGAAAAAAGCGAAATCAAAAGCAAGAAATCTGCAGACAAAACTCCAAAAATTAGAAAATGACCAGATACGTACACAACATGATAAGCAATCCACTATACATGAAATTGCTGAAGGCAAAGAATTACTTGAAAACTTGCGAACTGATATAAACGAAATTCATGAGAACTGGAGAGAATTTTACGAATCTGCTGACATCTCATCAGATTGGGTTCAAGAAAAACTGACAGAAACTGACTCCGCAATTGAAAACCTTAACACCACTCGTGAAACTTACAAAAACATAACCAATAAATTGAATTCTATTACTCAAGAACTTGAAACCTGTGAACGCGATCATGAACGCGAAAGCGAACAACTGGAAAATACACAACATCGACTGGATAGAGTAACTGATGAGATGGAAGACCTGAAGGAAGATATCAAAGCTACCGAGGCACGTTTTTGGGAATCAATGCCTAATGCATTCCACGTTGTTAAGCCAAATACTGCAGTCAAGAAATTTAAGGATAGAATTGAAAAGGTGGATTCATATCAGTCGGAACTTACTACAAAAGACAATGAACTTAAGATTATCAACACCAATATTGAGCATAACGAAAGGGAACTTGACGATCTCAATCAACGTCATAAAGATGTTGAAGATGAAATCAAGCAGTATCAAAACGAAGGCGAATCTATACTGAAAGTCGTGCGGGAGCAGACTAACGGATTAGAAACCGAAAATGAAATTAACGATGCTATTCAAAAATTGGAAACTGATCTCAAAAAGAAAAAGAAAGCACATGATGATGCACAGAAGGCCTTACAGGATAGCCAACAATTGCAAACTCAAAAAATAACAACTCACAAAATATGCATTGACCGATTGGAAGAAATGAAAAAAAGACTTAAGGCCACAACAGAAAGTTATCTCAAAAAGTTGGAAAAAGCAGGTTTCGAGTCCCCAGAAACACATCAAAACGCGTTTCGCGATGAAACACAGTTGCAAGAAATAAACGAGAAAATTAAAACCCATGAAACTGAGGAGCAACACCTCAAAGAAACCATTTCTGAACTGTCACCACAATTTAAGGAAACCCCGTTTGATGCAGATACATTAGAACAGATTACGGAAAAAGAAAAAGAAATTGACGAACAGATTCAACAGACGCGGGAACAAATTGGGGCAAAACAAAATGAACTTAAAAACTTGAAAGATGCTCTAAAAAAACGCGAAGAACTTGATACCGAATTACTGGCAGCAAAACAGGAGTTAGAACGTTGGCAAGCATTGCAAAGGACAATTCCAGCAAATTCTCTGCGTGATTTTGCTTTAGATATTACTTTTAAACAGGTCAGTGTTATAGCCAACGCCCACTTGGAATACCTAACATCTGAAAGGTATCAACTCAAAGTTGAAAACATTGGAAAACTAAGTGTCCTTGATAGATGGAACGCAAATGAAGAACGTCCCGTTGAAACGTTGTCTGGTGGAGAATCGTTCTTGACAAGTCTTGCTCTGGCACTGGCACTCTCTGAACTTAGTAGAGGCCGTTCCCAACTCAATTCATTGTTCCTTGACGAGGGTTTTGGGACTCTGGATGCAGAAACGTTAGATATTGCTATTGCTGCACTGGAAGGACTACGCACGCAAGGCAGGAGTATCTATCTCATCAGTCACATTCAGGAATTAACAAGACGTTTGCCTGTCAAGATAAATGTTCGGAAACGGGGTAATGGCAGTTCTTATGTTGAAGTAAGAGATTAATAGGGCGATTTAGTTCTCCATATTTTCAGTTGTTTGTGCAATATCTCTCTTCTGTAGGAGTGAGCTCCAGCTCGCGACTTCTTGACGAAAATGTGCAAAAACCCTAAAACTAAATAACCCTGGAGATTAATGCAAATAATTGTGTGTTTTTTGGTATACTTATAGTAGAGATGTTTTTGTAACAAGAGTCTAATTTTTCCTATGAGTAAAATTTACTATTTTTGAACTCAATCTCAGGGAAATAATACAGGACGTTCTATGATAAATTTTAATGTAACGTAATTGGAGGCATTATATGCAATTTGGTTTCATGTCGTCTGTCTGTCCACCGTTGACATTGGCTGAACTCATTGACAAAGCAAAACAATACAACTATGAACATTTGGAATTCCGTGTAGAGTGGGGACACAAGCACGGTGTTGAACTGGATTCTACACCACAACAACTGAACGATGCAAAGTCTCGCCTAGCTGATAGTGGTATCACACTATCCTGTATTGCAACAGGTGTGAGATTCATTGATCCTGACGCACAAAAACGCGCACAACAAGCTGATCTGCTGAAACGGTATATTGAACTTTCAGAAAAGATGGAGGCAAAGAATATACGTATCTTTGGTGACCCAGTACCAAAAACCCCGGTTGAAATAGATAGAACATTGGATTGGGAAGCAGATGGTATCCACGCTTGTGATGGTTTGGCGGGTGAAGCTGGTGTTTCACTCTGTTTGGAGACACACGGAAATCTGCTCGCAAGTTATTTAGCAGAAGTCCTTTACCGATCCGAAGCACAAAACACTTATGTGAACTGGCACGCAGCACACCACGTCAGGCACGGACAACCGGTAGATGTGGCTTATGTACATCTCCGCAACAAAGTACGACATGCACATGTTAGCTTTGGAAATGAAGGGCCCATGCCTGATACAGAAAGGGATTCTCTACAACTTTTGAAACAGGATAACTATGAAGGGTTTATCTCTATAGAGGTCATCAATCCGAAGGATTCAGAGGCAGTACTTAAACGGCATGCGGAACTATATAAAACGCTCTGATGCGGCTGATATAAGTATAGGTAACTGAACCAGTAATTGCCGGTAGACATGCAGGCGTGTGCCTACCGGAATTGCATTTAAACTATAGCATAATCTGTTAGATTGTGCCTCTTCGGCCGGGCGCGTGTCTGCCGCAATTGCAATTAAACGCTAAAAGATTCGCCACAACCGCAAGTATTTTTGGCATTTGGATTTGTGATTTTGAAGCCAGATTCCATTAAACCGTCATTGTAATCTAATACTGAACCTGCAAGGTATAAAGAACTGCGCGGATCAATGAACACCTTTAATCCGTGAAACTCATACTCTCTATCAGTTTCTTTTTTCCCACTGAATTCAAGGTTGTACTGAAAACCTGAACAGCCGCCGCCGATAACCTGCATACGCAACCCAAGATCCCCTTCGGAACTACTATCGTTGCTATCTATAAGTGTAATTGCTTTTTGTGCTGCAGCTTCTGTTACATTAATCATTGTGTTGTCTCCTGTAGTGATTGTGAACTTACTATCGCATTTTTGAGTGCTTTTTCTGCGTAAGTCGCGTAACGTTGTTTGTCTTCTGGCAGTCCGCCTAATGCGTTTGATATGTGTGATTCAGTGATATTTTGTGCGTCTGAAATACTGTTGTTGATGATCATTTCTGTCAGAACAGAACCGCTTGCAATCGCTGTTGGACACCCGAATGCACGGAACTTCGCATCAATAACAATACCTTCTGATATCTTTAGTGTCAGTCTGAGCATCTCTCCACTCGCAGCAGAACCGACGGTTGCAGTACCATCCGCATCAACAATTGTGCCGATATTGTGTGGATTTTCAAAATGTTCGGTTACTTGTTGAGAATACATCACCGTTTACCTTCTGAAACATATAATGCATCGTCATAATGTCTATTATTCCATATTATACACGATAATTATACAAATGTCAATAACTTTACCAGAGGCATTCAATTGTCGAAATGTACTCTTGTTGGAGGGGTTTCTAACCCCGATTTCTGCTGCTGTATATCTCAAATCGGGGTTAGAAACCCCTCCAACAACAACAACGAAATCCGACAATTGAATGCCTCTGATAACTTTACACACCCCCAATTTCATTTCACACTTGATATATTTTCATGTTTTGTATATCATACAAAGACATTGTGGTTGATTACTGGTATCATTCATTACAAGGAGGACACGCGTATGGCAAGCAAACTGAAAGTAGCAGCTGTTGGTTGTGGTGGAATCGGATTGTTACATCAGCACGGTTATCTGCAGCATCAAGGTGCTGAATTGGTGGCTGTATGTGATATAGACACCGCCAAAGCAAAAGCCCGGGCAGACGAACTCGGTATTAGCAAGTGGTATCCATCCATTAAAGAAATGCTTGCAAATGAAGAGTGTGATCTGGTTGACGTAGTGACTGCCGACCATTTACATTTTGAACCTGTGATGGAATGTCTTGAGGCTGGAAAACATGTTATTTCTGAAAAACCTCTCGCTCTTGACATAAATGAAGCGGAACAGATGGTGGCAAAAGCAGAGGAAATGGGCGTACACCTCGCTATTGATTATAATAGACGCTTTGCGCCAGGTTATGTACAAGCAAGAAAATGGTTTGACAATGATGCTATTGGGCACACATATTATCTTGATATGAAACTGTCACAAGGTGGACCCGCCTCAACTTGGAAAGGTGAGTATTATCTGCTTTACGAGTTACAAACGCACGCGCTTGACTTGTTACGTTGGTTTGGTGGAGAAATTGTTGGCGTTTGTGCTGAAATGGCAAAACCGAGAAAAAATGAAGCGCGCGAAGGAGAAGGTTCTTGCTATACAAGCATGGCAATCTCACTTCGATATGAAACAGAGGTTGTGGCAACGTTGTTGGCAAGTTGGGATAGCGATTTTATTCATCCGATTGAGCGGCTTGAAATATGCGGCTCAAAGGGGGAGATCGTTGTGGATAATGTCCTCAGCAAAGCAACTCTCATGAAACGTGATGACCAAGTTGTTGAAGAATATCGTCCTTCTATTTTCCGAATGGAACAACTCGCTTTTGATGGAACTTTCGCACTGCGAATCGCTGCTTTGGTCGACGATTTACTTAATGACCGACTCCCTGAGCCCACTGGGAGAGATGGCTTACAAGCAATGCGAATCACTGAAGCAATCGTGGAATCATGGAAGGAAAAACGTGAAGTTAAGGTTAAAATCGACCAATAAACATCTTGAGTTATTGATAATCAAATTAACTGAATGAGGAGCAAAAATTGAAAGCACTACCTTTTATGGATGTCACAATTAATGACAGTTTTTGGTCACCCCGACAAACAACAAACTCGGAGAAAACAATACCGCATGAACTTGAACAATGCAAAACAACTGGCAGGATCAACAACTTCGCAAAAGCAGCTGGATTGATGGAAGGTAATTTTGAAGGTATCTTTTTCAACGATTCGGATGTCCACAAATTAGTTGAAGCTGCTTCTTATACCTTGCAGACACATCCCAATCCCGCATGGGAAACGGAACTTGACGAAGTCATCGACGCAATTGCCAAAAGTCAGCAAGCAGATGGATACCTAAATTCATACTTTACATTGGTTGAACCTGAAAAGAGGTGGCAAAACCTTGGCATGATGCACGAGTTATACTGTGCCGGACATCTGTTTGAAGCAGGTGTCGCGCATTATCAAGCTACCGGTAAAGAAAAATTGCTAAATGTCGCTTGCAAGTTCGCTGACCTGATAGACAACACTTTCGGATATGGGAAACGAGATGGTCTTCCCGGGCACCAAGGAATTGAACTCGCATTGGTAAAATTGGCGCGTGCAACTGGTGAAACACGTTATATGTCGTTAGCGGAATATTTTGTCACGAAACGGGGGCACCGCCCGTCTGTATTTGAGAAGGAATTAGAAAATCCTGACCTACCCGGTGGTCTCGGTGCATACAAACACCACTATACACGTGATAATAAATTTGAGGGAACATATTCACAGGCACATCTGCCAATACAAGAACAGACAGAATGTGTTGGGCATGCAGTGCGTGCAATGTATCTCTATGCTGGGGCTGCCGATATTGCGGCTGAAACAGGAGATAGTGGAATTACAAACGCACTTGACGCGCTTTGGGACAATGTTGGGAAACGGCTCTATATAACAGGGGGTGTAGGGCCGTCTGGACACAACGAAGGATTCACACAGGACTATGAATTGCCGAACTTCTCGGCGTATGCGGAGACATGTGCTTCCATTGGACTGATATTTTGGGCACATCGAATGTTCCTGCTGAAGGGTGAGTCAAAATATATAGACGTATTAGAGACAGCACTTTATAACGGAGCACTTTCTGGAATCTCGCTTGATGGTAAAGATTTCTTTTATCAAAACCCTTTGGCGAGTCGTGGTGGCAGACACAGGCATGCCTGGTTCGGATGTGCATGTTGTCCCCCGAACATCGCACGCCTACTCGGTTCGCTTGGGCAATATATTTATGCCCAATCAGAAAATGACCTGTGGATTAACCTTTATGTTGCTGGAACAGCGTCTGCTACGGTTGCAGGTAACGTTCCTCTGAAAATCACGCAGGAGACTGAATATCCGTGGTTAGGTGATGTCAAGATAACAGTTTCACCTGAAAAAACATCAAAATTCGCAATAAATCTTCGAATTCCAGATTGGTGTAATCATTTTGATGTCCATATCAACGGAGAAACCTACAATGCTACTTCAGGAACGAATGGTTATCTTTCAATTGACAGACAGTGGAAACCCAACGAAACGGTGGAATTGTCTTTAGATATGCCCGTAGAACGGATCTACGCGCATCCTAATGTGCGGGACAACCTTGGTCGGTCAGCATTAAGACGCGGTCCGCTGGTTTACTGTTTTGAGGATGTTGACAATCCTGATGGTGCTTTTGAGACGTTGTCGCTTGTAGATGATGCAGCAGTTGAAGCCATCTATGACAGTGACCTTCTTGGTGGCATTACGTTCCTCCGTGGTACTGGCACGGTTTATAATGTTGCTGACTGGGAAAACAGCCTATATCTTCAGAGACCGAGACCAAATCGGTTGGAGTACACTGCAGTTCCCTATTATGCTTGGTGTAACCGTGGTGCTGGACAAATGGCGGTTTGGGTATTTTAATTTTTTATTCTACATTACTATAAGAAAACGCGAAGAAGATGCCCGCAATAGATCGCATGGCTAAGATAACACCTATCCTATAAATAAATATTGATGCAGCAGTCTTTTCCGTGTCTCCCGTGTTTTCCACGAATTCCGTGATTCAGAAACTAAACCGCGTAATCCGCGCACTCCGCGATGCTGTAGCACAATCTGGCAGATTATGCTACATACATGCTATACTATAAGTTACCCGAAACGATAGATAGGAGGCACACACAGATGCAGGCGAAAAACCGAATCCACATCACAGTATACATACTCATCTTTACCCTTTCAACACTCTATCTGCCCGATGGTTTTGCGCAAGAGCCGCACACCTTTTTTGACTTACCCGAAGGGGCAAGAGCACGGCTCGGTAAAGGACTTATATACGATGTCAAATACAGTGTTAACGGTAGACAGCTAGCGATGGCAACATCTAACGGCATTTGGATATACGATGCGATCACCTTTCAACCGCAGCACCTGCTGACGAAAACCCATTCTCATGTTGAACAGCTCCTGTTCAGTCCGGATGGTCAGAGGCTTGTCAGTTTGGACGCGAGGGGAAATGTCAATCTTTGGAACAGCAAAACGGGTGAATATCAATATCAACTTATAGACAAAGATAATATCCAAGATCATCTTCATGCCCATAATGATATCCAAACCATCGGTATCACGCCTGATGCGGAAATGCTTGTGACAGTAGACAAGGCAGGATACATCAAACATTGGTCGCTTGATTCCGGTGAAAAACAGCACGAGATTGATAAGAGTAAAGAACTGAGACGTGGTGTGAGAAGTTATGGCATCAGTCCAGTAGATATGTTGCTCGCGACTGGGATAAGTAACAACAATGGCGACAAAGTGGAGTTGTGGGATCTGATTTCTGGGGAACGCGTGCACACACTTGAAGTAGATGAGGCGTGGCCTGAGCGACTGGTGTTCAGTCCGGATGGTACAATGTTGTCGTGTTCGGGGATTTTTAGTGCTGCCACCCTTTGGAACACCAAGACGTGGAAACAGATACACATATTTGGTGGCATGATCGGAGGTTCAAACAACATCGCTTTCAGTCCGGAAGGTAGCCTGATCGCTGTGGGTACACTCTTCAATACGATTGGGATCTATCAGATAAGTCCAGTTGCGGGGAAGCAGATGCTGAATGGGCATAGCGAGCGTGTTCAATCTATTTCATTCAGTCCGGGTATGCGTTCCATTGCAAGTGGCAGTCTTGATGGCACGTTCCGTGTGTGGGACGTTGCTACCGGTAAGAACAGGCATATTGAAAAAGAACATTTTGGTGATTTTTCCTGTTTTGCTTTCAGTCCGGATGGCAAGTTCATCGTCTCTCCGAGTGATGATAGCTACATGTGTCTTTGGGATACGGCAACCGGCAAATTACTGAAGACCTACAACAGCGGACGGCAAAGTTCGGTTTCTGACGTTGTGTTTAGTCCGGATGGGAGAACGATAGTAACTGCGAGTCATAACGGGACCATCCGTTTGTGGGATCGCAACAAAATCAGAAGAGGAAAGACATTGGAGGTGGATAAGAAGGATGTTTGGTGTGTCGCCTATAGTCCGGATGGGAAGACGCTTGTGATGGGTTGCGATGATAGGACTGTTCTAATGTGGGATGCGGAGACATATCAGAGGAAACGAACATTTAGAGGACATGTAAATAGAATTAAGGAGGTCGTCTATAGTCCGGATGGGAACACGGTTGCGGTTGTCGGTCATAGTGCGACGATACGTCTATGGGATGTGGTCACTGGGGAGAGAAAACCTTCCATCAACGAACTACAGATAAAAAATATAATGTGTGTTGCGTATAATCCAGATGGGAAGACGCTAGCGATTGCTGAACAACCCGGTTCCATTTATCTGTTAGACACCAGCACACACAAGGTCAACACACAATTTAAGCAACCGCAGCTTTCTGTGTGGTGTCTTGCATACAGCCCGGATGGGAAAACGCTTGCGGTGGGGTATTCTCAGGGAAAGATTAACATCTTGAATGCGAAGACGGGGGCGGTGCTGCAGACATTTTCCGGAGGTGGCAATACGATTGTTCAACTGGAATTCGCTGCGTTTGGTACGACGTTGGCAAGCTTAGATGCGCGAGGACAATTGCTGCTGTGGGAGCTGGAATAGGGGATTGGGTGCGAAGTCGCGGAAGACACTGAAGACCTATTCGTAAAACTCATTGACATGCAATTTAAAAAACTATGGTGGTTTATACAATTAATTCTACATACTGGGTTGTAGGAGCGACCTTTGGTCGCGACCAAAGGTCGCTCCTACAGAAGAGCCCACACGGTCGCGACCAAAGGTCGCTCCTACAGAAGATGTGTATAATTATTTCAATAATTCACCATAAATAACCTACCACTCAAATATACTTTCTTGACAGCTACATCTCCTTATGCTATTCTTAAAGTTGTGAATTGCTACAAATAAGGAAAACAAAATGAGACGTTTTGGCACGACAGGTCCAGTCCATCCAGAAAAAAACTATGTTGTCAGTCGTTCAGTAGAGCTCAACGATTTCATTGCGCGCATCAAAGATGGGCGTTATATCGTTATCTTCGCTCCACGCCAGACAGGAAAAACGACCTTCTTTCAAAATGCACTTGGTGAAATAGCAGACAACGATCCAGCTTACTTTCCAATTTCATTGAATTTTGAGGAATATGTAAGTGATAATCTGTCGAATTTCTACGCCGATCTTACACATGATATATATGATGAAATTGAATCAGCTTTAGAAAAAAGAGAATTGCTAAGAACAGATAATCTTCAAGTTCTAATAGAAAACACTCAGATAACTAACCATCAAACAATGCGTAGATTTTTTGAAGAATTAGGAAAAGTTCTAAAGGTAGGATATAATGTTCAACGTGTTATTCTAATCATAGACGAATTTGATGGTATCCCAAAAGAAGCATTAGCCGGATTTCTTCATTCACTACGTCGTATCTATGTTTCAAACTCAACGCAAAAATGTCCTCACAGTGTTGGCATTGTCGGAGTAAAAAACATTGCACAACTCAACTATGACCGATCAATTTCTCCATTTAATATCCAAGATGAATTTCACCTCCCAAACTTCACACTTGAACAGGTGCATGAACTCTTACAGCAGTACACAGAAGAAGTTGGACAACACTTTGACTCTGAAGTAATTGAATCTATACACAAACAGACTGCCGGACAGCCTTTTCTCGTCAATAGAATTGCACAAATACTGACCGATGAACTTGACATCCCAAAAACCGAATCTATTACGATGGATCACTTCTCACAAGCACACTTCCAGCTGCTCCATGAACGCAATACGAACATTGATCACTTGACAACAAATATCCGTAGGAATCCGCGTTTTGAAAGGACCTTGATGAGAATTACTGCTTATGATGACGGTTTACCTTTTAACCTGCGTGATAACCAAATCAGTGAGCTTGCCACTTTCGGTGTTATTAAGCAGGGAAAGGATAGGATGTGTGAAATCGCGAATCCGATATACTTTTATTGTATTATTCAAACATTCAAGCCTACATTCAATGGATTAGAGGAAAATTATCTCCCAGAAGACACAAGCGATGGATTTCTGGATTACCTTTCAAAGACTGGACATATTGATATGAACGCATTGCTTGACAACTTCAGAGATTTCATCGCTCGTTCTGGATTTAACATATTACAGGTACCTGGCACACCACAGGAATCTGTTGGAAGGCATTTACTTCTTGCTTACCTTGAGCAGTTTGTTCTGTTAGTGGGTGGATTTATGCACATTGAGGTGCAAACTGGACGTGGAAGGATAGACCTACTCATCACACACAAGCAGCGAAAATATATTGTTGAAACAAAGGTATGGAGAGGCGAAGTGAGATATCAAAAAGGTTTGCAACAACTTGCGTCATATCTAAAATCAGAAGGGGCATCAGATGGATATTATGTTGTCTTTGACCATCGCGCAAATCCAGAACCACGCGCTGAAAACCATGAAATTAAAGGCTATAATATACGGAGTTATGTTATTCCTGTTATGCAGGAACGCCCCTCAGCAGAAGGACACCCATAACATTAACTTGATATTTGTTGGTGCGTATGCTATCCTGTACGAACACTGCACTGAAGGAGGCATTGAAATGTCTGATCAAGATTTTAGAGAAAAAGTACTTGAATCCTTAACGCGAATTGAAACACAAGCAAAAGAAAATAGTACACGCTTAGGTGCTTTGGAACGCGATGTCGGCTGGGTAAAAGGAAAGTTGGAAGGTAGTCAAGAAGGCAGCAATAGGGTATTTGTCTGTCCTCCCTCTGTGTACCGCTGTCGGTGCTGAGGTTATTGCCCTTATAGTCCTGTTTACTTAAGAACCCAACCTGTAACTAAAATACCCCCATGCCGCAACTCAACCTCAAACCGACTCACAAACCCATCCGCGACTACTACGCCACGTTACAACAATACGAACAGCACGATGTGACACACGAAGGCGCAGTCAGTGCGCCTTTTGAAACGCTGCTCAACACCTGTGCCAGACAGGTAAACGCTACCCTCATCCCACAATACGCTATGCACACCGCAACAGGTGACCGCATCGTGATTGACGGTGCCGTTTTAAACGAATACGGAATCCCCATCGCCTATTGGGAGGCGAAAGACATAGATGACGACCTTGACAGAGCGGTGCAGCAAAAACGCGAAGCAGGTTACCCACTTGACAATATCCTGTTTCAAACACCAGAACGCGGTATCCTGGTACAGAACGAACAGGTTGCACTGGACTTGGATATTTCCGAACCTGCCAACCTTGTTGAGTCTCTTAAATATAACGACTTGTGCTAATTACTA
>JAAXHO010000109.1 GCA_012270795.1 Candidatus Poribacteria bacterium | reverse complement strand
AAAGTATTTTTCCAGATACTTTTCCTGATCGGCATCATTCTGTTAGCAGGATTCCTCTATTCAAATATGTTGAATGGACTCAAAAAACAGAATTTAGCACTTGATCTATCCTTTTTAGGGAGTGAAGCAGGATTTGGCATATCCGAAGGGATTGCGTACGATCCTTCAGAATCCTATCTCAAAGCATTTTGGGTTGGTGTTGTCAACACAATAAAGGTAAGTATCATAGGGATAGTATTCGCGACGGTATTAGGTTTCGTATTTGGAATTGCTCGGTTATCAAGCAATTGGTTAATCCGAAATATTGCTGCTGTCTACGTAGAGATTTTTCGCAATATTCCGTTGCTACTACAGATTTTTTTCTGGGCTGCGCTAACACGTGCGCTCCCTACGGTTCGAAACAGTATTACAATATCCGATAGCGTAGTTTTAAACGTACGTGGCATATACTTTCCCTCATTTGAACCGGGTCCTGGATTTTCCGCTTGGTTGTGGTATCTGCTTGTCGGCGTTATCTTAGCGATAACTGTTGTTTTGGTGCTTGCAGTATTCCGGCATTTCGGACAACTGAGTGAACCTCACCCTACAGACCGTCCTTCTTTCATCTCTAATATAATCTTTGGCGCGAAGTGGGCTGCCGCTCCTATTTTTTTGATAGTCGCAATTGCAGGACTGTTTCTAACATCAGAAGTCCCATTTATAGTAAACCGACCTGTGCTTCAAGGGTTTAACTACGTCGGTGGAGTGAACCTTACACCAGAGTTCTCCGCACTCTTAATTGGGCTCGCTGTCTATACAAGCGCGTTTATTGCAGAAGTTGTGAGAAGCGGTATACAAGCAGTGGTGAAAGGACAACGGGAAGCAGCCAGAGCAGTCGGCTTAAAAGAATCGCAGGTATTGCGATTAATTGTCATACCCCAAGCAATTCCAATTATTGTGCCACCGCTTACGAGTCAATATCTGAACCTTGCAAAAAACTCCAGCCTTGCCACTGCAATCGGTTTTCCGGAACTACTTCACATCGGACATACGATGATGAATCAGACGGGGCAATCCATTCCTATTTTCGGGATGGTTATGGTAAGCTATCTCATCATGAGTCTAACGACCTCCGCTTTCATGAATTGGTATAACCATAGAATTACCCGAAGGGGTCGATCAAGGTAGCACTGAAAAGGAAGCAGAAAAGTGGAAAATATTGCAATTACACAAGAAGTCAAACCTCCAAATACATCAAAAGGCGGAATAAAATGGTTACAGAATAACCTTTTTAACACATGGTATAATACCATTTTGACTTGTTTAGCACTTGTGTTTCTCTTCTTTGTCTTTAGGGGAGTTTTGACTTGGGTGTTTACGCAGGCAAACTGGCAAGTAATCCCTGCTAATCTGCAAATACTGATGATCGGAGCTTATCCGATAGAACAGGTATGGCGGATCTGGATAGTCCTTTATACTTTGTTTGTCTTGTTAGGGCTGAGCGCAGGAGTCTGGAAAGGTTTGGTTCTCCGCATTTCAACTGCTATTGCAATTTTTGGACTGATTTTACTCCTTATACCTTTGGATATTGTTAAAAATAGTGAGACTGAATCTGCTACACTTGAATTTAACCTCAATATTATCTATCTCATTTTTTTTAAGCGGAGCTGGTTATTAGGTGGCTTAGTCCTTTTTGGCATCACCTTCTTTCTCGGACGCGATAGGAATGAATTGAAGCGATGGGTCACCGGTGGATGGGTTCTCTCCTTTCCGTGGACGATGATAATGCTACACGGATTTGGTGAAAATACCGTCTCCACAACAAATTGGGGAGGACTTCTTTTAACGTTGATTCTGGCAGCTGTCGGGATTGTCGCTTGCTTTCCACTCGGTGTGCTTTTGGCACTTGGTCGTCGCAGTCAACTGCCAGCAATTAAGTGGGTTTCCACAATATATATTGAGACGATTCGTGGTGTGCCGTTGATAACCATACTGTTCATGGGGAGTATAATATTTCCCATATTTATGCCGGGAGATTTTCAACTGGATAAAGTTATACGCGCGATGATAGCGTTGACACTGTTCTCTGCTGCTTATATGGCAGAAAACGTACGGGGCGGCCTTCAAGCAATACCGCAAGGGCAAGTTGAGGCAGCACAAGCAGTCGGACTTACTTACCCTAAAACAATGCTATTTATCGTTCTTCCGCAAGCACTCCGTTCTGTTATTCCGGCGATAGTCGGACAATTCATTGCGCTATTTAAGGACACATCCCTGGTAACCATTGTCGGACTGCAGGATCTATTGGGAATAGGCCGAAGCATACTCGGAAACCCAAAATGGCAAGGTTATTATGTTGAGTTATATCTATTTGTTGCGGCTATCTATTTTGTTTT
>JAAXHO010000061.1 GCA_012270795.1 Candidatus Poribacteria bacterium | reverse complement strand
GGGTTAGAAACCCCTCCAACAATATATAATACCATTTCTAATTGATAATGTCTCATTAGTTGCGGGGAGCTGGTAGGAGCGACCTCCCGGTCGCGACCGGGAGGTCGCTCCTACCGAAGAGAGATCTCCAACCAGGGATAAAAGTGAAATACCTTAATGGGACAATATTAATTAGAATTGGTATAAGGCTCTTAAGTTTACACTTATGGGTTTCGCTGCGCTCTACCCAACCTACGACAGAACTATAATCCTACCGTTTCAATCCTTTAATGGCTTCCTCCCAATCCCATACGAGAATTGTACCGTCATACCCTGTACTCACAAGCGTTTTTCGATCTGGCGAAAATAGTAACTTCACAATTGGTGCCGTGTGTCCATCAAGTGTAGTGAGTTTGTCTCCTGTAGTAATATCCAATAACTGAATTCCACCACTTACAAGTCCTACAACAAGCATGGTTTCATCTGGTGAGAACACCAATGCAGTGCCATATACTTTGGTGACTTCCTTAAAGTGCGTTTTTTTCTGGCTGCCGAACAGGCGTATCTTTTCAAAGTTTCCTGCAGCGAGTAGAGTCTCATCTGCAGAGAATGCCAACGCGAAGATCTGCTTTTGAATCATAGTTTGAATCATAGAATCAATGTCATTATCCATTGGTTCCTCTATTTCATCCTCTGTTAAGAAGTTGGTTAATTCATTCCCAGTTTCCGCATCCCATATTTGAACTTTCCCTTGTGAGTCTCCACTGACAAGTTTTTTTCATCCCGTGAGAATGTTATAGTGGTGATTCCTCCAGACAACATAGATAGGGACTTTTCTGTAAATGACATATTTAGGATTTTGTCCGTATCTGTATTCCACAAGCGGATTCCATCTGAACCCCCAAGAGCAACCGTTTTCCCATCGGGTGAAACTGCCATTGCTGATTCAATCTGATGTTCTGGTACCCTCAAACCTGCTAATTCACGACCGGTCCGGACATCGGTTAATTGAATCAGTTGCTGACGAGCTATTGCGAGCTTTGTTCCATCAGGGGAAAAGGCTAAGCTTGATAATACATCGCCATGTCCTTTAGTTTGTTGGTTAGATTTCCATAGTGTTTTAAGATCCCAAAAGGTAATTATGCCGTTATATGCAACACTTGCGAGTATATTACTATCTTTTATAATTGCCATTCCTCTTTGTGTAGGTGGGTGTTCGGAGATGTGTAATGGTAATAAATTATATGTTTTTGTATTCCAAAACAGAACTTTCCCATCTGCGCTTGCACTTGCGAGGGTGGTACCGTCTGGTGAAAAAGTTAGTGCCATTATGCCGTCGATATGTCCTGTAAGTGTCGCGAGTAGTTTACCAGTACCTGTATCCCACAACTGCACCTTATTATCTGAACCTCCACTTGCCAACATTTTTCCGTTTGGAGAAAATGCGAAGTTTCGAACGGAGTCTGATGTGTTTGTCCTACTTGTGTGTTTTCTGAGGATTATTGGTTCATTAATAATTCCAGTAGTATCCCACAATAGAACTGTTGCATTTTCGCTCCCAATAGCAAGTTGAGTACCATCAGGGGAGAATGCTAATCCTAAGATATGGTCGTTTTTTCCCATTTCGAAAGACATTTGTCTTTCGAGTGTTGGTAGTTTTTTATCTGAAATTGTGTCCCATAATTGAACCTTGCCGGACACTCCTCCAACCGCCAATTTATCATGAGTAAGTGCATAGGATTCACTATAAGCTCTTTCCTTTGGACGTTCTCTGAAGGTTTTTTGGTTCATTTCTCCTGTTTCAACATTTAGGTTGCTAAATGTATCTCCCCAATTCCCTAAACTGGTAAGTGTCTTGCCATTTTCAGAAAACAGCAATGCTGAAGCAGGAGAAGGACTTTTGGCAAGTGTCATGCGCTTTCCCGTAGAAACTTCCCACAGTTGGACTTCCTCTCCATGATATTTCCCGCTTCCGCCAAGATCTCCGCCGCCACCATTTGCAAGAAAACGTCCATCAGGTGAAAACGCAAGGGATTCACAGGCACCAGGAAACAGGGATATTTCTTTGCCTGTTTTTGTCTCGTAAAGCCACACCCCGATACTACTGCCCACCGCGAGTAACGTGCCGTCGGGTGAGAATTGCATGGTATTAATTCCACCCTTTCCCAAACGCGCTTTCGCTGCTTTCGGTAGTTCCCATTTTGAATAATTTTCCGTGATTTTGTCTGTTTGTGCTTCTTCAGATGGTGCAGCAGGATTAGGTTGAAGGTCGGGGTTATTGATTTTTCTCTGAGCGTTGACACTTTCTAATTGCCTCTGTACATTAGGTTTGGATTCCAAGTTTGCGACTATTGGCGCGTCAATGAGCTCAACTGTCATCTCTGCGGTGGCATCTAAACTGTAAGGTTTCTGAAAACGTGTCAAGTATTTGCTATTTCCAAAACCGAGCATGAGCAATACCACTACTAACGTGGAAGCAGCGACTGCCCACGGAATTAACGGTTTACTTCCAGATGGTGCGGCGGGTTTGGTCCGTGAAATTTCTTGCATGATGTTTTCCGTGAGATTTGGTGAAATTTTGAAGTTGTCTAATGCCTCTCTTATCATCGTTTCCTCCTTCTGTAGACGCTGCTGTGCGCGGCGGAGTCGACTCTTGACTGTATTTGCAGATATTCCCATGAATGCACCGATCTCCGTACACGACATTTCTCCGAAGTAGTGTAGTGTCATGACAGTGCGTTCACTTTCTCCAAGTTTCGCAAGCAGTTTTTTGACGACATAGCGTTGTGTTTCTGCGGTGATCCGTTCGTTTTCTGCTATTACATGTTCAGAATAAGTTGTCCTTTCGGTTAGCACCTCATCCATATTCTGCGTTAATTTTGCTCGTCGATGCTTTTTACGTAACCACGTGTTACAAAGACTTGTTGCTATCACATATAACCAACTTGAAAAACGTTTTGGTTGTTTTAATGTTCCAAGTTTCTGATATGCTTTGAGGAATGTATCTTGCGTAATCTCTTCGGCTGTGTGGAAATCTCCGATTTTTCGCCACACAAGCGCGTGCACCTGCTTCTGATATTTTTCTACAAGTTCCGAGAAGGCAGTATCATCGCCATCAAGAGTCTGGTGGATTAATTGTGTGTCATTGTTCATTATGGATTACCTCCGATTTTACCCTATAGTGACGCTACGAGACGGTGAAATGGGTGCATAATTCTGTCTGAACCAGGATTTTCAGGATTTTCAGATTACCAAGATTACCCCTATCAAGGTTTTTTGATGCGCGTTGGTGTTATTTTTTGAAATAGGATTTGATGAGAAAAATCCTGGAAATCTATAAATCCTGAAAATCCTTGTTCAGACACTTATCGGATTTACAAAGGTACTACATCAGCATAAACATAAGTCGGTGGAGTGTTGCTGGTGTGGATTGTATCATCATCGTCATCAGATGTAGAAACAATATTTCTTTGTACTATTCTACCCGGTTTTGCTGCAACGGGTGAACTGAACATCGGTCCATCAACAACACAGGTATGGAACTCACCGTTTTCACCGAGCGGGTCCACGTCATCAGGTAAGTCAGTAAGCAGTTCAGCATCAAACCACCGTCCTGCAAAATCTGCGGGTACTTTAGTCGGATTGAGAGCCGTGATAAATGCGTGCATGCCGGATGCAATCATTTTGTGTGCCAGCAGTGTCGTATTCTTCCTCCACACGGGGAAAATGGGTGTGAAACCGGTGCCGTTCAGTTTCTCCTCGCGGTAGGCACGGATGTCTTCAAGGAACAGATCGCCGAAAGCGAAATGTGAAGCGGTCATATTGTCAGGCAGTGCTTCGACTTCTCCCAGAAACTTTCGCATCGCTGCTTCGTATATTTCGTTTGAGCATGGGTAGGGAATCGGTATCTCGTACAATGGCATGCTAAGTTTTTCTGCTTGCTGTTTCAAAACCCAGGCAGGCGTTGAGTGAATGGAGACACGGTCAAATGTCTTTGTGACGGTGGTAAAGATACCACGTACATCATATCGTTCTGGCTGCTGTCGTAATGTGTGAAGTGCTCATGCCGAATCTTTTCCTGATGACCAGGAGACCATTACGGGTATAGGTGTTGTGTAAATTGTTGTTTTTGTCATATTTATGGTAAAGTTTGTTGGTTCTGATGTTCTCTTTTCCAACGTTCAAGTGGGTGTTCGCGTGGTACTAAAGGCATATCCACACGTCCTTTTTGCTTGTGTGCTTCCCATGTTGCGTGTATCATTTCAAGGCAATCTCGCCCGTTTCTGCCACTTGCGAACGGGTCTCGGTCTTCTGTGATTGCTTTTGTGAGATCACGTAGCATGAGACGTTGCAAAAACAGTCTTCTGGCACCTGCATCTCTTTGATTTCCTTTTTCATCAATATCTTCGTCAGGAAGATGGACTGGTTTCCATGGTTGTGCGGGTGTTTGATGTTGTCCTCTATGGATAAACATGGTTGTGCCAACGCTCTCTCGTATAGCGATGCGTCCCTCAGTGCCGATGATGTCTATGCCATAGGCGTTATCATTCGTTTGGGACTGTGCAAGAAATTGGATATCTGCGTGGATACCGTTTTTAAAGCGAAATGATACATTACCCCGTTCACCGAGTACAAGTCCTGAATCCCTGTCGTGCGGGTGTACCTCTTGTGTCTGTTTTATATCATCAACGGTAGATTCGCGTCCATCTAACTGCACCAGATGTGCATGTGTCCATTCGACATCTCCACCAAAAAGGCGTATCCAATCATAGAGATGTGTTCCCATTTCCATGAGTGAATTTCCTGCTTTACGCCCTCCTTTGTCGGTTGCTTTCATTAGGACGACATCCCCGATTTCTCCTTTATCAATAAGGGAGAGAACATGATGATTGTATAAGCTTGCGCGTTTGATGTGGTTTATAGCGAACTTGACACGATTTCTGTTGCAAGTTTCCACCATTTCATCAGCTTGAATAAGGTTGAGTGCGATCGGTTTTTCACAAAAAACGTGTATGCCGCGTTTTGCGGCTGCAATAGTTGGTGGGTGGTGCATCGGTGCTTGTGTTGGAATAATCACGATATCTGGTTTTTGTTCGTCAAGCATTTTTTCATAGTCATCGTAGATTGCATTGACACCGAAACGTTGGCTCCATGCTTTTGCGCGTGTGGGGTTGATTTCTGCACCGGCGACGAGTTCACAGTTTGGTTCTAACTTTGCTGCGGCAGCATGATGTCCACCCATTCCTCCTAAACCGATAATGGCAACACGGTATTTTTTCATGTATATCTCCGAAGTTGAAAAAGATATTTGCAACTATAGGTATCATAACAATTTCAGAGGGGAAGTGCAATAAAAAACATTAAAAAGGGGGGTTATTTAGTTTTCGGTATTTTGAACCAATTTATCACATAGGTTAATGTATGGTAGTTTAGATAATAAGCAATAATCGGACATGTTTAATTGAATCTTTAGATACTGAAACAACATTTTTTCCATCAGGACTTAATCCAACTTGTGGAAAGTACCCAACATTCACATAATCTGCCCAGACATTCAACATAATTTTTTGCACTATATCCCATAGTACAATAGCGTCCATATATTCAAGGAGGATAGTTTTTCCATATGAAGAGGTCTTCTCCGCGTTTTCCGCGATTCAGAAACCAAGCAGCGTATTCCGTCAAGTTACGGAATCCCCCACAGCAACACAGTGCCGTCATCACTCCCACTTGCGAGTGTGCCACCATCCGGACTGAACACAACGCCATAGACTTCACCCGTATGTCCAGAGAATGTGTGTATATGCGCACCCGTACTTATGTTCCACAAACGCACCGTGTTGTCACGACTTGTACTTGCGAATGTGTTACCATCCGGCTTGAACACGACGCTGTTGACCAAATCCGTATGTCCAGAGAGCACCTGTATCTGCTCAGCGGTGTCTACGTTCCACAAAATGACTGCGTGCTTACTGCCATTGGCGAGTGTCTTGCCATCCGGACTGAACGCAACGGTACTTACATCATGCGGAGGTCCAATCAATGTGTTCAGAAGCTCACCCGTGTTCGCGTTCCACAAGCAGACTGTGTCGTCCCAACTACCACTGGCTATCGTGTCTCCATCTGGAGAATACGCTACGCTTCTGACCCAATACTTATGACCAGTCAATATGTTCAGAAGCTCGCCCGTGTTTGTATTCCATAGCTTGATGTCATCATCACTTCCACTTGCGAGTGTCCTGCCATCCGAACTGAACGCAACGGTGTAGACATAATCTGTAAATCCGGAGAGTGTCATTGTATTCGCGCCCGTGTTCGCGTTCCATAATTTGATACTTTTAAGAGTTCCACTTGCGATAGTGTTTCCATCCGGACCGAATGCAATGCTTCTAATAGGATCCGTACGGTCTGTAATGGTATTCAAAAGTTCGTCCGTATTTGTGTTCCAAAAGCGGATGGTTCCGTCCCTACTCCCACTTGCGAGTGTTTTGCCATCCGGACTGAATGCGATGCTGAAGACAAAACGCTTATGTCCGGAGAGTGTTTTTATATTCGTTCCCGTGTTCACATTCCACATGCGGATCATCTTATCATCACCCCCGCTGGCGAGTGTCTTGCCATCCGAACTGAATGCAACGCTGAAGACATCACTCTCATGTGCTTTGAGGGTTTTTATTTGCGCGCCCGTGTCTGCGTTCCACAAGCGGATAGTTCTGTCATCACTTCCACTGGCGATCGTCTTGCCATCCGAACTGAACGCAACGCTTCTGATCCAATCCGTATGTCCCGAAAATGTTTTTAGATGCGCACCTGTCTTTGCATCCCATAAGCGGAGCGTTTCATCCCAACCCCCACTTACAAGCGTCTTGCTATCTGGAGAAAACGCGATGCTTTTGACCAATTTCGTATGTCCTGTGAGTGATTCCATAGGGGCACCTGTGTCTGTGTTCCATAATTGGATTACGCCTTCACCACTGCCACTTGCGAGTATTTTTCCATCTGGACTGAACGCGACGCTACTGACCTTACCTGAATTTCCCGCCATTATTGCTATTGGTATGCCTGTGTTTGCGTTCCATATATGTGTGGAACCGTCGCGACTTCCACTGGCGATCGTCTTGCCATCTGGGCTGAACGCAACGCAACCGACCGAACCCGTATGACCTGTGTAGAGACGGAGTTCTTTGCCTCGCTGTGTTTCGTAAAGCCATACACCGATGCCACTCGCTACGGCTAACTTTGTGCCGTCTGGTGAATACTTCATTTCACCTGCCCAACTTTTTCCAAATCGAGCTTCCGCACCTTCGGGGAGGTTCATTATTGTGTAATCTTGTGCAAACGTGGTTATGGGTGCGTTTGTGAAGGCTATCGCAAAGGTCATCAAAAGCGAAAATAATAAATGTTTCATGTGTATTCATTCCTTTTCTCTGATTATTGTTACCAAAATATACAAAAGGTCAGTGGAAAAGTCAAGTTTCTTTTAATACAGGCATGTTTAAAGTTTTTGTCACTTGTCTGAACCAGGATTTGCAGGATTATCAGATTTTCAGGATTATGAGTTTGAGGTATGATATACCATTCATAAGTTGGCATAAATCTGTATCAAAAATATTGATAAGGTAATCCCGGGGAATTCCTAAATGGCATTCATACCGTTGATTTGGTAATCTGTAAATCCTGCAAATCCTGGTTCAGACAGAATCGCGGAATCGCGGATTACACAGAAGACACGGAAAAGATACCTGCAATAAAACGTCTTGCTTAGTTAACGGATATTCTAACCTTAGTTTCCAAATAAGTAGCACAAGATTGGGCAACTGAGATAAACTTTTGCACACAAACGTACATTTCGGACTTATGACTATGTTTGTTCAAGTGTGAGGATTATTTCTGTATTAACATTTTGCGCGTGGCAGTTTGGTTCCTGTCGGGTTTCGCTGCGCTCTACCCGACCTACGGAAGAATGGAATAAAAATAATTAAAATTGGTATTATATGTTGAGTAGACCACAAGTAAAAGCATTCCATCAGTAGTGAACATACAGCAATTTATATGCCAAAAAGATAGGGGTATACTCAAGTCTTTCTGCCTGAAGGTTCTATGTGTGTTTTTAATTTCAGGTGCATGGAAACTGTTCAAATTCTGAACAGTTGTGTCTGAACCAGGATTTTCAGGATTATCAGATTTTCAGGATTTTCCTCAATAGGTTTCCCAAAATTGACATCAATCCGCATCAAAAAGCCTTGGTGAGGTCATCCTTGTAGTCTGATAATCCTGAAAATTCTGGTTCAGACAAATGGTATAAATAGCCTTGCTGAATTATTTGCTTGCATTTTTTGTAATTTATGTTTATAGTTAGACGGGAGGGAAATTAAGAGAATGATGACAGAACTTAAGTTTCGCGAAAATGGTAGATTTAGAATTGTTCAGTTCACCGATATACATTGGCAAAATGGTGAGCCTGTTGACCAGAAATCTGCGGTCTTGATGAAGAATATAGTGCAATCTGAAGTACCAGATTTGGTTGTGTTGACAGGGGATATTTTGTCTGGTGGCGGTTGTGATGATGCTGCAGTATCTATGCGGCAGATTGTTAAGATAATGGAGAATTGCGGTGTTGCTTGGACGGTAGTTTTCGGTAATCATGACGATGAAGGTACAGCAAGTCGCCACGATTTAATGTCAGTCATGCAGGAGGGTGATTTGTCGGTTGTGGAACCGGGCCCTGCTGATGTTCCAGGGGTTGGTAACTTTGTTTTGACAATTCAACATTGTAATGACAACTCACCTGCCGCGTTACTCTATTTTGTTGATTCTGGTAGTTATGCGATGACAGATATTGGCGGTTATGATTGGATCAAAAGGGAGCAAATAGAGTGGTTTCTCAGTGAATCTGTGAAGCATAATGTATTGAGAGAAAACCCGCTGCCTGCACTTGCGTTTTTTCATATTCCGCTTCCTGAATATCACGAGGTATGGGATTTTCACACCTGTTATGGTGCTAAGTATGAGGACATTTGCGCGCCTCGGGTGAATACGGGTTTTTTTGCTGCGCTACACGAAGCTGGGGATGTGATTGGGACTTTCGTTGGGCATGACCATATCAACGATTTCTGTGGAGATTTGCACGGCATACGACTTTGTTATGGCAGGGCCACGGGTTACAATACTTATGGTAGAGATGGATTCCCGCGCGGGGCACGAGTGATTGAATTAACTGAAGGTGAACGTTGTTTTGAAACTTGGCTTCATCTGGACAATGGAATTATTGTGCGTGAGCAACCAGAACATACCCCGCTGCAACGCACTTTTACGGTAGATTGATGTATCTGATATCAGTTCTAAAAAATGATGTTGCATTACAGGTTTTTGTGAAATGTAATCTGGTACGACACAAACTAAAAGTTTGTGCTACAAAAAAGAGATATTATACCATTTCTAATATATTATGTCCCATTAGCTGCTGATATCTGGTAGGAGCGACCTCCCGGTCGCGACCGGGAGGTCGCTCCTACCGAAGAGAGGACCTCCAATCAGCAATAACAGTAGAATTCCTTAATGAGACAATATTTATTAGAATTGGTATTATTTATTAGAAATGGTATGATATATTGGATATAGGATAGTATTCTTTAGGAGGAAAATGTGAGAGCACAACCACAGGTTTCTATTAGACATGAAGATGACGTAGCGATTTTTGACATTACCGGATGTTTAACGAACGAATCTGAAGACGCGATCAGCGACGCTTATGCAGACAACGGAGTTCAGGAATCTAAGAAACTCCTGTTAAACTTTGATCGGCAAAGTTTTATTACAAGCAGTGGATTTGGGACTATAATTAAATTGCTTTGGAAGACTCGTGATAAAGGTCAAGAGTTGCGGATTGCCCATCCAGCGATGCAGGTGCGGACGATATTCAATACGATAGGTTTGACCCAGAGTATTGGTGTGTATGCATCTGAAGCAGAGGCGTTAGAAGACTTTTAAGGCTACGGAAATAGGGTGTACATATTTTTATTGAAAAGTACACCTAATAGGCTCCATAGGCTTCCAGCGAGAAATTGTCCGAAGATGAGTCCTAAAAATAGTGGTAATGCCTTACGATATGCGCGTACGCCGCCACCGGTGAATAGTATTCTTTTGAAGAGCCATCCCAAGAAGATTGAGAACCACATCCATCCGATTGCCCATCCATTTCCGACAGCATATCCGACTGGGTAGAATGGCCACCATAGGAACTGTCTTTTTAGAGCTGTCAACACACCTGTAAATAGGAACCCGAACCCCATGTGTTGTATTGCTGTTAGGTTTGGTGTTGTTGGGGAGGTGATCCAGTTTTGCAGTCTTCTAAACTCTCCGATTCCCCAACGGGCGAATCTGTATTCATAATAGAGTGCGACGTGTCCGACAACTGAGATAATCGCGCCGACTATTGATGCGACTATCAATGCGACAACTAAACGGTTTTCACTGAGTTTGAAATGCCTACCGATTTTGAAGGCTTCGAGTTGGTGTGGCATTGGATGGCAACGGTATCCGTAGGCAAGCCATGATAGGAGGGTTGTGTTTGTCAGATTCTGCGCGCCTAAGGGACGACTTCCTAAGAATAGTAGCATTATTCGGTCAGGGTGTACTCTGTGTAGTTCGTGTGTGGGAGGGCCGAGTTCAGCACGCATGCGGGTCATACCGATGCACAAGACCAAATAGATGCCGAAATAGCCGAGTGCGACCCACGGAGATAAGCCTGCAAAATACCAAAATATTACGACAAAAGCTAATCCAAAGATCAATCCGAAAACAGCAAGTTGGTACAACCCATCCTTTGATCTGAATGAAAAAACGCTTCCGAAAACTCTTAGTATTTCTCTGCGGCTTGTCCAGAGTGCAAGCAAACCGATCCCTATCCATGCGCCGGCGCGTTGTTCAGTTTGAAATGCGATCGCTGTTGTCCAACCTGTCGCATTGAAGATGACACGTTGAATGCCCCAGAACAGATAGAACGCCCAAAACGATAGTGCTAAATCTAACGGCATTAGATAACCGAGTCCAATTGCAAATGGATATACATAGACGGGTAATCTACCCATCGCGTTCCAAGGTCTTTCTGCGAAAAAGAGTTGATACTTTATTTTCAGTGAAGGGATTACAGGAAAAAGGAAATTTAACCCCGCGAGGATTTCAAGTCCGAATGCGATTCCGAACCCGAGCCATATCAGTTTATTGCGAAATAGGTTTGAGGTGTTGCCAAGTAATTCGACGGGGAGTGTTGTTAGCGGATAGCTTAGTTTTTCATGGTCAATCCACTGCTTTCGGATGATGATGTTGATGCACATCATAATAAAGAGGAGGACAATTACTAAGCTGCTCCAAGCAACTATTGGCCATAGCCATGCTTCCATGTAGTGAACTTGCCAAAATGAATCATCACCTTCAAAATAACCTTGTAGTATGCTTTTGTCTGTAATGGTTAGCCAAGTTGGTAGGAAGCGGAAGAATATCTCACTCCACTCATTTTCGGGTGTAGCAAACCATCCTGCATTTGCAATCATCGGAACTAATTGTCTAACAATGTCGTGCCCGGCCAGTGCCGTTGCAACTGAAACCATGATGTATGTCATTGCGAGTTCACGTGAGGTAGGTGCAGCACGTTTGAAGTATTTTCTAAGTAGTGGGGCAATTGCTGCGAGCAGAAAGAAGGTGAAAAGGACTGTGGGAAAGATAGAGAAATCAGTAAGTTCCCAGACCACACGGTTTTCTGCGGAGATAATCCAATAACAGGTCAGTATTATGAGGATAGAACCGAAGAGGAGAGTACCAACAATAAAACGGAATGGTGAAGATTTTTCAGTGATTCTATTTAAGTTTGACTCGCTGTTTAGCATGTCTGTATCTTACCAAACCTTTTGAATTGTGGCAAGACATAAGTTTAACACATTCCCATTTATCAGAGGCATTCAATTGTCACGAAGCATCTTTGTGAGAAGACATTTCAACAATAGAATCCCAATAGATTACACATGATTTCTATTGTTCTCAAAGCAGAAAACACAACAAACCCACACCATCTTTATGGTATCATATAACCCATAAACCTAAATATAATCCAATCTTTTTGTTTTATTCTACAAACATTGTGCACCAAAATGCCCGATAGACAAATCAAAGAACACAAATGCAGATGACAGGTCCAAAACAGATACAAAATACACTACAAAAAAACAACTAAAAACCCATTTAGTTGTTTTTTTTAGAATTCTGCAAATTTTTAAAACCTTCATAAACCCATACCACGACACGATCGAAAAGACTTATGAAAAAATCGCGAAAAACACGAAAAAAACAACTAAAAAATTCCACGATTGGGATATGTTTCACAACCAGAGGCATTCAATTGTGTCCCAAAGCATCTTTGTTGGAGGGGTTTCTAACCCCGATTTCTGCTGCTGTGTATCTCCAATCGGGGTTAGAAACCCCTCCAACAACAACGAAACTCGCTAATTGAATTCCTGTGCCCATTTATTAAAGTTAATTAGTTTTTAAGAATTTTCCGTTTATTTGTGTTACTAATAGTTTATATCGTAGGTCGGGTAGAGCGTATGCGAAACCCATAGGTGTAAACTTAAGGAATA
>JAAXHO010000290.1 GCA_012270795.1 Candidatus Poribacteria bacterium | reverse complement strand
CCCTCTCCAATCAAAAACAGTACCTCCGACATCGAATGTAAGTGCTTTTACACCTGGATACTTCATTGTTGACTCCTTGTATCTTCAACTCGAAGAGCGTCCGTTATTTGCCCCTCTCTCTCAGCTCGAAAGCTTATAGATTTACCATCTTTAACTGTGAAAGTCACCGTGTAATACGGATCATTAGAAAAAACAAAGGTATGATTTCCTATGGCACTGAGTGGGCGCGTACCTATGCTTAATTTGCTATCTGATAATAAAACAGGAAATGGATCAGGAGCTATGGTCGAACACCATTTATAGGTTCCCGTGTAGAGTTGGAGTTCAGCCTCTGACAAATGGATTTCCTTTACCTGGGTCTCGGGAATACCCAGCATCAGGCGAGAAATTTGACTTTCAAGTTGTGCCTGTGGAGCAGAGTTGAGATTGCACAATACAGTGAGAGTAAGACCATCATCTGGGTAAGCAGATAATTGGGCACGAAATCCGTTTATGGTCCCGCCATGTTCAATTTTGCGATGCCCATTGAGATTACTCATAAAAAAACCATACCCGTATGTAGTTTGTTTTCCATTCCTTAAAAGACCTGGCTCAATCATCTTATTATAACTTTGTCGTGATATGAGTTGATTCTCGTTTAGTGCAGTCTGCCATTTCAGCAGGTCTAATATACTGGAACCCAATGAGCCGCCAGAGAATGGGTTATCCATGCCGAGGGGGCGTGCCCCAACAAATTCATTATCCTTATGGTCATAACCTGTTGCAATATTCTTAACGTTTTTGATTTTCCCCAAATAGTGAGTGTCAAACATTTCCAAAGGCTGCCATACGTTCGCTTTGAGAAAGTCAGTATAGCTCATACCAGATACATTTTCGATTATCAAGCCCAGGAGGTAATACCCTGAGTTATTGTACTGGAAATTGTCACCTGGGAAGAATTCAACGGGTTCTGACGAGAACAGATCCACGATCTCCTGCCGGGAAAGATCGCGTTCAGATATTTCCCAAAATTTCTCAATATCTGTATAGCTTTTGATGCCCGATGTATGGTTGAGAAGCTGATCGATCGTGACTTTATGATCTCTTTGGGGATAATTGGGCAGATAGTCCAGCATAATATCATTCAAGTTCACTTTGTCCTGTTCAACAAGAATCATGATCGCGAGAGCTGTAAATTGTTTCGTGATTGATCCAATTCGATAAACAGTATGTTCAGTAGCTTCTGCTTTTTTATTCAGATCTGCATAGCCATATCCCCGCGTAAAAATGACCTCATTTTGGCGCATAACACCCACCGATGCCCCCACCAATTGGGTCTCATTTATCGCATTTTCTATAATCTCATCAATCTGATCTTGAAGGGTTGCGTCTGGCATGAATTCTCCATTTGGACACTGGTTGCTGTTATTCTATTGGCCATTCTCTGTCTCGCTGACCGCAGG
>JAAXHO010000085.1 GCA_012270795.1 Candidatus Poribacteria bacterium | reverse complement strand
TTCTGTAAATCCATCCTTTTGCTTCCTTTTTGATGGAATATACAATAAAGAAAAGCATAAGGATGGTTTAAAGTAAAGAGAAATCTGCAAATTAATAAACTAAGTAAAATAGAATATTACACAAATGTAATTAACTGGCACAAGTCGTAAAATTGGTATAACTTAATGAAAAATGTGGAACAGATTCAGGATTCAGTAGGAATCTATTCAACTAACCTATAAAAGCATCAGATCCGTGCATTTTGCCGTTGCTCAGATCCTTCGTATTTGGGATTCGGTTTGTGTGCTTGGGATTGAAAACTTTACCATGCATGAAAATCCCTTATATTTACGTCAAACCGAATGTTGTATTCTTTAACTATTATATTATTGGTTTCCAAAAATGTCAACCTAAAAATTATGTCGTTATATCGGTATTATATTAACCTAAGTTGCCACCAATGTAGCACAATCTGCCAGATTGTGCGTCTTAGTGGTTTACTCGGCAATTAATATTGGTATTTTGGACATCCTAAATTCACCCCCCTTTATCCCCCCGCAAGCGGGGGGAAGGGACTTTTGGATCTATTTAGGTTCGTCCTTCATATAATAAATGTTTAGCGCGTGAATCACTTAGTACACAAACTGGCAGATTGTGCTACAAAAACTTGCGAAAACTGTATTATGCCCTATTAAAAACGGTGTCTGCGGGTCTAAAATCCTATAAGTAGCAACTTGAGTTATATTACTATTCGGGGGTTGCAAAGTCATACCATTCAAGTATCCGCCAATTTCCCTCTTCCCGTAGTTCCAAGATAAAAACCTTCTGTCCTGATGGATGTGATTTGCCATGTGTAAGAGAGAAAAGATTGAGTTCGTAGTCATAGACAGCGATTGCATGCGAATCACTCAAGAATTTTATATTGCGGTTTCTATGGGGATTCAATTCAATGTCATCCGATGTATTGAACATATTCAATGCTCCATCGCGCTCTTGTTGGCCGCTCCGAAATATCAGATCATCATCTGGGTTATCAGGTGTACCCATGTCACTAATATAGAAGAAACTATCTTCCCAAATCACTGACATATACCCTTCAATGTTGAAAGTTTCAAGACTATTTTTCCATTGTCCCTCAATTGTGGTTCTTATGAGTGATGTCTCAAGATCATAATTCATTTCGTCATTTTCTGTTTCCTCAAGAGCGTCCTTTTCCGTAGAGATGGAAGAAAGCCATGCTTGAAACTCTTTGATTTCAGCATCGCTGCTCTGAGCAGTAGGCACGGTTTCTGGAACAGGTATCATTTCTACTTCAGGTGATTCAATGTTTACCTTTTCTTGTTGTGTTTCTATTCCCGTTTCAGAAGTACTCTGAACATAAGGAGGTTTGGTGATTTGCCGATCCTCTAACTTGGCTGATTCGATGATTCCTTCTGCTTTCTCTACATCGGGGAATTGGCGTTTCAACACTTGGAATCCAATGAATCCGACAGCAAGAACCCCGAGGATACCGATAATTATTTTACCCTTATTTTCCCTTTCATTGGTGTAATACCTCCTGAAATCAATTCTGTTCATCGGTGAGTTCATAATATGTAGAATGTCTGTTGTAGTATCCATAAGATTTTGCGTGTCTTGGATTTATCATGTTACACAGCACACCTATGCCCTTCCCTGGTAGGACTTCCTTTAGGTGTTTTAATCCAGTTAGCAGATCAAATTTTTTGGTTTTGGTGATGTCAAACACATATACGACAGCGTCAACGACAGTCGCCAAGATGACGGGATCTGCTACTGCTCGTACAGGTGGGGAGTCGATGACAATAATATCGTATTCAGATTTTGCAATCTCCAACCATTCTGTCATCATATCTGAGTTCAAAAGTTCAATTGGATTGGGGGGTATTGTTCCTCCTGGCACAAGGTGTAAATTTGCAATACCTGTTTGACGTACCGTAGACTGTAGTACCTCATAACTATTCTCGGAATTGACACTTATGATTGCTTCGCTTAAACCGGGTTTACGTATGTCGCTGTGTGTGACGACCGTAGTATCATCAGATAAATCAACATCATTTTGTGGGTTTATTTGCAGGAGTTGTTCTGTGGGAAAAGCGTTGTGTTGTGAAGGTCTGCGCATATCCGCGTCAATTAGCAGGACTTTGTTCCCTTTTTGTGCAAGTGCAGTTGCAAGATTAGAGGAAACAGTGCTTTTTCCTTCTCCGCGGGTAGAACTTGTGACGAGTACTGTTTTTAGATCACTGCTAAGGTTTAGAAATGGTAATTTCGCGACGAGTACTCTAAATGCTTCAGCAGCTTTAGAATTGGGATTGTCGTTTACAATAAGTGGTATTCTATATGTACCTCTTTTTTTAATAGAAGGAATTACTCCGAGAAAACTTGGGGGTTCTGGTAATGTATCCAATTGACGGACAGAATCCTCCAGTCGTAGGTAGGTATCTGTGAAATAATTTTTTGCAACAGCGAAAGTCAATCCGAGTAGTCCTCCAAGCATTGCCCCTAAAACAAGGTTTAATTTCATTCGTGGTTTAATAGGTTCTTCTGGGACACGTGCTTGATCTAAGACCTTAAGAGATTCTGTTCGTGTCTCATTTATAATTTGTGATTCTTGCATTTTTGTTTCTAATGCTAAAACTTGTGTGTTGTAGATTTCCACATCACGTTTGAGTCGGTACATTTCTAATTGTTCATCTGACCACCCGCCGAGTTTAGCAATTTCTTGGTTAATTTGTGCGGTTACTTCCTTTTTTTGTTGCCGAAGGCTATCAATAGCAGCTTGTGCTTCATTCACCTTTTCTGAAAGTGCTTGGTGTAATGGATTAAATGAAGATGTTGTACTTATAGTTTCTTTTTCTTCATTTTTTAGAAGTGCTTCAGTTTCTTTGATTTTTTCATTTACGGAAGTAATTTCAGGATGCGAAACATCACCATATATTCCGATAAGTCCCTTTTTTTCAATTTCATATTGGTTCAGATTCTCTTTAAGTTTAGAATAATTAGGATTCATCTCTATTGTCTCTGAGACAAGGTTCTCTTCAATATTTTTGATGTCCTCATTGTACGCCACAAGTCGTAATTCAGCATCTACCAATTGACTGGCTAAGGTGGTTTCATTCAACTGCAGAGCGACAATGAGTTGTGCTTGTGTTCCCCCTTCCGTGTTCAGGGTTAACTCTGGGTTTTTCTGCTGAAAATCAAACAGGTTCATTTCGGCAGCTTCCAGATTTTGTTTTGCGTCTTTTAACATTGTTTTTGGTAAGGGTTTCTCCCACCATTGCATTCTTTCCGACACTTCAATTTCAACAGCCTTGATAAGAGCGGCGGATATTCTATTACACAGTAGTTGTGCGCGCTCTGGATGATGTTGTGTGATCTTGAGCGTAATTACTTTTCCATCTTGTGATTCTTCAATTTTTATATCTTCATCTATAAGTGTTTTTATAAAATAGTCTTCCCATTCCTCTATAGTTAGTTCGCCTTGCTCTGTTGCATCATTGTTTAATTCAATATTAAATAGATTTGCTAACCATTTTACAGTTTTGCCTCTGTATATTGGCATCGGTTCAAGTAGTCCTTCTTCTCTGAGTTCCCGAACTGTCGGTGCGATAACGTAGTCTCTCGACTGTAGTAGCGTTGCATAAGTACTTAATGATGTGCTTGAAAGTAAATTGGATAAGGGTAATTGTGAAAGTAACGAAGAAGTAGGTTGACCTTCAAGGATACGTAAGCTGGTTTCGGATTGATATGTTGGCTGTGTAAAATCTGTTACAAGATATGCTCCTATGACACAAAATAAGAAGATTGCAAGAACACTCCATTTATTCCGATAAAGAATCCAGAAATAATCGATAATTCGAATTTCAGTAATTTGTTCAAGTTGCCTATCGTTTTTTTCTTGCATTTTTTTCTCTTCAGGTATTCTAAACTGTGTATATGTATTCGTATAGGATTTTTGTATTGGGAATTGTTTTAGTTATTGCGAAAGTGATATTTTCGTATTTATCTATATCTTAGCCAAACTGTCACGATAACATTTGTAAGTGAAGCTGCGAAACTCAAAACTCTCCAATCAATCCGTGTTCTTTCTAATATGCGTAGTTGGTCGTTTGGGTGTAGATATACTTCAGATTGAACCGTATTGAAGTTGAGTTCCTCTTGTGTTCCATTTGCTCTGGTCAAAATACATTTTTTTGGATTTGCTTTTTCCTCGTCTAAACCGCCCGCCATTGCCACAGCATCCCTTAAAAGTGTTGGTTCAGTAATAACATATTGAGCGGGTTTATCCACTGCGCCGACCACACTTATTTTTGCCTCAGCAAGTGGAACGTATAATGTATCTCCAGGTGACAAGGTTGCAGCGATATTTTCCATCGTCAGGTCAACAGGAGTATTGTCGGTATCAGTAATAATTTCAGATTGTTTCAAGTCTGCGAAATCTGCTCTGGAACCTCCTGCCAGTTTTAGTGCTTGATCTGCTGGTATCTGTTGATTCGTAATCGGGTAAAAACCTGGAGCGACTACAGCCCCTATAACACGAATTCTGCGCTGTTGGTAAATGGATGGGACTATCACGACATCGTAATTCTTCAATGGGAAATCAGTTTCGTTTGATTCAATGATTTCTTGAAAATCAACAGTTTTAATAACTTTTCCATCTCGCAAGACAGAAATTTTGGAAAGGTCTGCGAGTTCATAGTTGATCCCCGCTGCAGCCAATGCTTGTACCAGATACACTTGTCCAGTTTCAAAGACGTGCACATTCCCTCTGGCTTTCGGTTCAACAGCTCCGAATACCAAAATATATCGTTTTGGTTGCATGAGAGTAACAAAGACTCTTGCACTCGGTAGTTTTTTGGTAAACCTTTTTTGCATTTGTGCTTGTAGTTCAGAAACTGTTAAACCGGAGGCTTTGACAAGTCCAATTAGAGGATAGGAGATAAAACCGTCAAGCTGCAGTGGTACAGGGATACGGTCTTTTGTATATTCAGGGAACCCATCCACTGTTACAACGATGCTATCCCCAACTTGCAGCTTATAGGTAGAAGTTTCTGGGTATTGTGGATTATCCGTTACGATGTTTTCATTGGAAGGCTCATCTGCGAATATGGATGTTGTAATACTGAACTGTACCAAAATTATCATAGGTAGCAGTAAATAATGGAAGTATGCTTTCAAGTACATTTATTTTTAATAACCTTGTAAAGAGTATTCATGTCATATATCTTTAGATTAATATTTAGTGTTTTGATGTTTTTGATATGTAATTTCTTCACAAATTCTTTGTTTTTCTGTATAATAAAGGCATTTTAGGATGAAGCTGCTTAAAATGCTGCTTTTATGTATCCCCAACGTGTTGTAAGTTTTTCTTGTGGTTTAACTGGCAAACCCTGCGCTTGATAAAGTTGTTTGGCTTCTCCACCTGATACAGCTCTGTTGTATATCACTACTTCGTCAATGATGCCGATAAAACCTCCATCAGATGCATGACCGATTTCTGTTGCAGTGCCATTTGTAGACATAGGGCCGTTGTATGCTGCATCAACAGCAAATTTCCCATCAATATAGAGCAGGAGTTCATTTTTATTTACGATGCCAACCATGTGATGCCAAGTGTTTTTTGCGAACGGTGGTACGCCGAGTACTTTGTTGCCTTGCCATTGTGGTTGAACAATAAGTGTCATTTCAGTATTGGGGTTTCTGCCATCAAAACGTAATGCCCATCCATTCATGTCTCGCTGTGCAACTATGGTTCCGCAACATCCACCAACAACGCCTATCATTGGACTTTCGTTTGCTGCATTGACCCATGCAGCGACAGTCATCTCTTCTGCCCCGTTGAAATCCAATGCGTTGGTGCCTGAAATTTGAATACCGTTCTCTCCGTTAAATTCAAGAGCATTGCCAACTTTCCCTGACACAACTTTCGGGCTGCCGTCTAATTTACCATTGTTTTACCCTAATACATCTTGAACGGTATTACCATTTATTGTTCCAGCATCAAATGACCAATAACCCACAACGCCGTCTGTGGGGAATTGAGCATTTACAATAGACACAATCGGAAAAAAACAGAAAATACATAAAGTAATGCATAATATCATTTTATTAGACATAGTGACCTCTCCTTTTGTGATAGATGTTAACCTTTTATAGTATAGGTGAAATTTAATATTGAAATGAGCGTCATTTTATATACTGTGATTATACAATGGCATTGATAAATGTGTCAACCATTTTTGAGGGTACGGGTGTGTAAGGTTTTTGCTTCTGTCTGAAACAGGATTTTCAGGATTACCAGATTACCAGGACGATGAGTTTGAGGTAGGACGCACCATTCATAAGTTGGCATAATCTGTGTCAAAAAAACTATTGATGCGGTAATCCTGGAAATCTGATAATCCTGGTTCAGACAAAAGCAAAAACTTTACACACTCTACGAAAGTTGTGTTTATTTCACGTTTTTATCGGGCGATTCGTCCTTAAAACGTTACCAAATGGACACTTTTTTCGTTTTTTTGGTAACATTTTAAATTGCCTGTAAACCCACTAGTAGAAAGGGTTTACAGGCAATTTCTTGTGAATTGAAAAAATATTTTTTTGAAAAGTGTAGCATTTTGAAATTTCTTGTCCTTTATGAGCAGAATGTGTCAGTTTTATTGATGTGGTCATAATATTTTATCATAAATTTAATGTGTGAAGTATATTATAACACATATAATGATATGTGTCAAGTATTTTTAACGTTTGTTGTGGTTTATTTTACTTTTTTTGGGTGGGTCTAACCCGATTGCTGCTGTGTATTTCAAATCGGGGTTAGAAACCCCTCCAACAACAACGAAACTGGACAATTGAATGTCTGTTTGCCCACCCAGTTTAAAATATTTGACAAATTTCTATAGAATGACTAAAATAGTGTTAATCCTTAGCCACATGGAGACAACCAATGGAAAGAATCCCGATTGTTGATACGCATGTTCATCTATGGCATCCCAAACACCTTAGGTATCCTTGGCTGAAGCAGGTTCCTGCGTTAAACAGGCAATATCTATTGAACGACTATGCCGCTGCAACCGAAAACTTGGAAATAACCTCCTTTGTTTTTGTGCAATGTGACACACATCCTGATGATGGTTTGAAAGAGACTGACTGGGTAACATCACTTGCAGCAGTGGAACCGCGCCTTCGTGGTATTGTGGCTTGGGCACCACTTGAAGAAGGTCGGCAGGTGGCAGCATTTGTTGAGAAACTTGCTGAGGAAAAACTTGTGAAAGGTATTCGCCGACTAATTCAAGGTGAAAGTGTTGATTTTTGTATACAACCTAAGTTTGTAGAAGGTATTAAAACACTTGCACAATACGGGTTGAGTTTTGATATCTGTATTTTTCACCCACAACTTGCAAACGCCATACAACTTGTTGAACAGTGTCCACATGTTCAATTTATATTGGATCATATTGGCAAACCAGATATCAAGAATCAACTTTTTGAACCGTGGAGGCAGGAGATAAAGACGCTTGCTGCTTTTCCAAATGTATTCTGCAAGATGTCTGGATTGGTGACAGAAGCAGACCATGAGTCGTGGAAACCGATTGATCTACAGCCATATATAGAGCATGTCATAGAATGTTTCGGATTTGATCGCGTTGTTTATGGCAGTGATTGGCCTGTTTCAACGCTTGCCTCTGATTATTCGCGTTGGGTGCAGACCTTGTATGATGCTGTTGAAGGATGTTCATCGAAAGAAAAAAACGATCTATTCTATAATAATGCAGTCAAATTTTACAGACTTGAACAATCTTTGTAAAGTTATTAACGACTGATACGTACGCTACCCGCTTGCATTGCCTTCTCTGCCTCTGCAGCAGTTGCCCAATTAAAGTCGCCTGGGAAGGTGTGTGCCAACGCTGAGTAACCCCCTGCAAAGTCAACTGCTTCTTGAGGCGTTTTCCCATTCAGTAGGCTATAGATGAGTCCTGATGAAAAGCTGTCTCCTCCTCCGACTCTATCCACAAGTTCTAAGTTTTCATATATTCGTGATAAATAGAAGTCCTCTCCATCAAACAAGAGTGTACGCCAATCATTTAGCCAACCGGTTTTTGCATCACGTAGTGTTGTGCCAATCATTTCAATGTTTGGATATGTTTCTTTGACGCGTTGTGCAACTTCTTTGTAGCTTTCAGGTTCAAGTTTACTATATGTTTCAGTTGTACCTTCAGCAGCAAAACCGAGTGATTTTTCAAAGTCTTCTTCATTTCCGATGAGGACTGACACATGTTCCATCATGGGGCGGTTTGCAGCTTGTGCTTGTTCTGCAGTCCACAATTTGGAGCGGAAGTTGAGATCATAACTTGTTTTGACACCAGCATCCTGTGCAGCTTTCAGTGCTTCTGCTGAAACAGCAGCTGCAGATTCTGATAAGGCGGGTGTAATCCCACTCAGATGAAACCAGCGTGCATTGCGAAAAATAGTTGTCCAATCAATTTCCCCGGGTTGAACATTTGAGATTGCGGAGTGTCCTCTGTCATAGGTGACACTACTTGCCCGTGGCCCCGCCCCCATTTCCAGATGATAGAATCCGTTTCTTTCAAAGCCGACACCGTCAAAATCGACCCAAACGATGTTAGACATATCTACCCCGAATTCACGTCCTTTGTTTCGGATGTATCTACCTGACCAATTATCAACGAGACGTGATACCCACGCAGTTTTTAACCCGAGTTGTGCTGCGTTGACAGCTACGTTCATCTCGGCACCGCCTGCGGTAATTGAAAGTGATGCGACCTGTTCTAATCGCATGAATTCCGGGGCGGTGAGTCGTATCATTGCTTCCCCAAATGTAACTAAATCATACATGTAATTATTCTCCTGATGAAATACTCATTATACTATTATATTCTTCTTGCAGTTCTTTGATACAATTTCCACAAAAACAGTAGATTTTACCGTAGGGACCAATCTCTTTTTCTACCAATTGGTTTAGTGGAAAATCATTTTGACAGATTGCACATACCTCTATGGTTTCTGTAGGATTTTCTGTATCGTCCTTTTTTTCTCTTGCATTATAGAGCAATATCAAAAAAACAGTGGTTGGTAAGATCAAAATAAAAAAGATGAAAAGCATAACATATTCCCTATTTTAGAAAAGTGCACTTGCTTTGTGTACTATAGTTGATAACGATGAATGTGTCAACCGAATTTGTAGCGAGAATGGCATAATTATGCTAAAATGCGGTGTAAGAAAATACATTCAGGTCGGTTCATATAAAAGTATAAAACAACAGAAGGAAAATATGTTATGAGCAAAATAGCGTGTGTGGATGTGTATCCGACATCCATTGGTATGAAGGATAAATTTACGATTGGTACTGGTTTTGTCGGGGATGCTGAGTCTGCGGGTGACCATGTTTTTGTAAAAATTACGACAGATGATGGATTCGTAGGCTGGGGAGAACAACGGGCCCTCCCTTCATGGAGTTATGAGACGACAGAATCTATTACATCTACGATACGAAATTACATTGCCCCTCTGTTGTTAGGCAAAAATCCTCTGAACCGAAATGCAATACAAACGGCAATGCATCAAACATTAAAACCGGCTGTGAGTAATGGACATCCTTTTGCAAAGGCAGCTGTGAATATTGCATTGTGTGACATAAGCGGACAAATGCTGGGTGTACCTATTCATGTGCTTTTTGGTGGGAAGCGGCATGATACGGTTCCACTGAGCTATGCGTTGAGTATTGATACGCCTGAAATAATGGCGTTGAAAGCCGAAGCGTTAGCACCTTGCTCCTGCTTCAAGGTCAAAGTCGCAGGTGTACCATCAGAAGATGAGGACCGATTACGTGCTATCCGTGACGCTGCCCCACATGCGAAGCTTTGGATTGATGCGAATCAATCGTATACACCTTCAAACGCGTTAGACTTACTTAATCGTATTAAAGATATTGATACCATCTACTGTATGGAACAACCGGTTGCAAGCCGAGATTGGTTTGGTATGAAACGTGTCCGTGATGGGTCGCAATTTCCGATTGCTATTGACGAAGGTTGCTTTAGCCATTATGATCTTGGTAAAATTGTGCAGCTTGAATGTGCAGATGCGGTTGTCCTGAAATTGTGTAAGTCTGGTGGTCTCACAGAATGCCTCAAGAGTGCTGATGTTGCAGAAGCCTACGCTATTGAGATGTTGGGAAGTGGTTTAACAGAAGCGGGTGTGGGTTTCATTGCAAGTGTCCATCTTTTTTCTACTATTGATTTAGTGTTGCCAGCAGAATTGAACGCGCCAGTGTTCTTAGAGACTATGGTTGCTGAAGGTATTGAGATTAATGCACATGAAGTAACGGTTCCAGATGCGCCTGGTCTTGGGGTTACTGTAGATGAGGATTATATCAAAGCAAATCCTTTGAAGTATGAAGTTTAGCAGCAATGATTGCTTCTACTATGATAGCAGTGAAGAACGTTAATGCACATAAGAGATATGGACTTTGCAGCCCCCAGCCGGCATCTGTAGCAATTCCACCGAACAGTGGGCCTACCAATATTCCCAACCCTAATACTGCTTCGTGCCAGCCGCTTTTGTTTCCTTTGTCGGTGTGTCTGTGTAAACCGTAGTAGATACTGCTAAAATATGTAAAGGCTGCGGACAATCCAATTATCGCAAATGCACATGTCCAGAGGATAGTATGCTGAAATTTCCATATCATGAGGAAACTGAGCATTGCCAAACCCTGCACTATAAGAATTGGACTCAATCGGTAATGCCATCGTGTAGAGAATCCCGAACCAAGACCGAGAAACGCGAAAGTTTGTACGCCTCCAAGCGTAAGCATATAATTACCGAATAATTTTGGAGAAATTCCCATCTCCAGGATTAATTTCGGTGAGAGTCTACGTAAGACTCCTAAACCGAACCAAGAGGCGAAATTCGCACAGCGTGCAATATTGAGGTGGATAGTTCTCACTTTGGGTGTTGGGAAGAGTATTTCAACGTTATCAGTAGCTGCTTTAGTTGGTAGTGATTTCACTTCACTCTTATGAAGATACAGCAATGCAATTGTGAACAAACTGAGTCCTGCTGCTATGTAAAACGGTCTAAATGGGTTTTCATCTTGGTATAGATAACTTGATAGCGATGGTCCTAATGTTACACCAATACTCCAAAATAGGTTGAAGAGAGTTACCCGTTGTATAAGTTTACTTTTGCTTTCCTGTTCAGAAAGCCATGCTTCATAGGCGGGCCAAAAGAGTGCCAGAGAAATACCTAATAAAGGAAAAGTTATCAATAATAGGATCTTATTTTTACAATAGGGGAGAACAAGACTTATTCCAGCTAATACAAGGCAGGCAGTGTATAACATACGTCTACGGTCAACACGGTCTGCAAGTTTCCCACAAGGTATTGCAAGACAGGTGAAACTTGCTGTTGAGACCGCCATCAAGATACCCACAAAAGTTGGTGTAAGTTTTAGGTGATTACTATAAAATGATGAATTAGTGTATATACTGCTTAGTGCAAGATCAATGAACAATACAGGTAAGTAGACGGTGATTAGGTGTGTCAGTTTGATGTGCATTGATTTGAGAGGTCAATATAACGGTATCACTATCTACGGGTCCACTATTTTTGCATCAACTGTATGATAACCTAATGCACCAACAGGTTTGACTTTAAGGAACATTTCATCTTGTGTGATACCACTATTAGTGGTGGCTCTGGCGTATATCTCAACTGGTCCCTTTTTCTTTGGTACTTTCCAGGTCCATTTCCAAAGCACCCATGCTAAGGGCGTATCCTTCGCCCAGATTTTTGCTTCATTCCAGTTTTCTCCGTAGTCAACGCTAACTTCAACCTTCTTGATTCCTCCATGATGTCCGGCATCATAAGCGGCCCCACTGATGGTATAATCTTCACCTGCGGTTATTTCTTCTTCTGCGGAGGGAGTGCCGATAACAGTAGCAAGTTTCACATTTGCAATTGGATCCCATCCTTTTTCTTCCCAATAACTTGTATGTTTTTCGGCAAGTTGTATATTGACAATCCATTTTGGATTTTTTGTGCCGTAGTGTCCGGGATTGAGCAAACGGACAGGGTAACCGTGGTCTATTGGTAGGACTTCCCCATTCATTTCATAGGCAAGAATAGTATCTTCATGCAATGCATCCGCTAAAGGAATAGCGGTATGGTATGAATCTGCACAACGGAAGACAACCACCTTTGCTTTTAGTTTAATTGTAACCTTTTTTAGTAGGTCGCGTAATCGGATACCTTTCCACTTTGCATTCCCCATCTGTTCTGTGCCGATTGGGTCACCGATGCATTTTAGTGTTCGCATTGTCTCAACAGCTTCCATTGCTTTAATGTCTTTTAGTTGCATCGGTGGCATGGGTTTTTCTACTAAACCTGTAATAACTAATCGCCAACTTGCTTCATCAAGTTCTGCGGGTTCATCGATTTGTAGTATATAGAATTCGTCATTTGGTGTAATTAAGGTTCGCGGTTTTAGCAAAGGTATATCTTCTTCTTGTGCTTCCAGTTTAAGTGGCAAAACTATACCTGCGGCACTCATTGCGCTAATTTTTATGAAAGTTCTTCGTTTCATTTGCTCTCCTTGTTATGTGTATGATGTTTTGTTTTTTTACTGTGCATTCGCATTGTGATTTTAACTACACCTCTTATCATAATCGCAGTACCGAAGGTAAGAAACAACGGTAGTCCCCATTTCCAAGAGAAGTAAAAATATGCTATAAAACAGACAACCATTGCGGTTATGAGGATATTCAATAATGTTCTGTTTTCGTACCATTTGTTCATTGTAGTTTGAAGAATTACGCGGGTTGTCGTCAGAGTAGTTATGGATATTAAGATATAGATAGTTTGGAGGACTTGAAATGGAAAACAACATTTTATACAATTGAAATGATAGCATATAATGTCCTGAATTTCAAACATTTTTTGGTGATTCTGTCTGCTAAAAACTTTATATACCCAAATGGTAGAATATCCTTGAAAAACATAGAAAAATATATTATAATTCTATTAGAATTCAATTTTAGAAGAGGTTGTTCTTGTGAACTGCGAAATGAGTGAAACTCGTATGCGAATCCTACAGTTATTAAAGATGCGCTGTAGCATGACTGTGAGTGAGCTGACAGAAGCTCTGAGTATTAGTGCTATGGGTATTAGACAACATCTTTCTATTCTTGAAGAGGAAGGTCTTGTAGAATATCAGCGTGAAAAACAGGAACGTGGCAGACCTCATCATCGTTATTTATTAAAAGAGGAAGCACATAGCCTATTCCCAACAACTTACGCTAATTTTGCAGTTGGTTTGATGCAAGAGGTAGCGAAATTCAATGGTCCAGGTTTTATTAACAAAGTTTTCCGAAGTCGTATGAAATCACAATTAGAGATGTATCAACAGCGACTGGATGGAAAAGACTTACTTGATCGCATCAAAGAACTAACACAGATACGCGATGAAGAGGGGTATATGGCTCGTTATGAAGAGAACGATGATGAGTTTGTGTTGATAGAGCATAATTGTCCGATTGCTGCGATTGCTCAGGAATATCCCCATGTTTGCGAGATTGAATTAGCTCTTTTTCGCCAATCGTTAGGTGTAAAGGTGTATCGAGTAGAACATCTGATGCAGGGTAGTCACAGATGTAGTTACTGCATTCCAAAATCTGAAAGTAAAAATCAGAATTTGCAGACACTTTCAGTTAAACAAACCAACCAGAATTAAGGATTTCCCAAATCCAAAGGTTACTGCAATGTCCGATGAAAAAGGAAGACGTGACTTTTTCAAGGAAGCTTTCCAGCAGATCATGAAACCTGTTGCAGAATTCGTAGACGACAGGATCGGTGTTCAGGGTCCTGTTGATGATCTACACCGTGTAATTCTGAGACCTCCAGGGGCAATACCTGAACCTGAATTTTTAGATAAGTGCCTTCGTTGTGGTAATTGTGTTAAAAACTGTCCTGCTGATGCTATTCAACCTTTACAACACCGTGATTCCGAATTAGCAAGAACCCCATTTATTGACCCAGATGAACAACCGTGTGTGATCTGTGATTCGTTGGCATGTATGTTTGTATGTCCGAGTGGTGCATTGCAAACTGTGCTTGCTGAGGACATTAGAATGGGACTTGCGATATTCAATGTTGACACATGTCTGCGTTCAAATTCAGTTGAATGCACCTATTGTGTTGACAGTTGCCCTATTGGCAAATCTGCGATTAAACTCACGTCAGCTGGGATGATAGAAGTTATTGAACCTGGATGTACTGGATGTGGGGTTTGTCAGTATGCATGTCCGACGGATCCGAAGTCCATTGTGGTAGAACCGTATACGCTTTCACCGTAGCATCATGGCAGTTATACCCCAGTTTCTGATACAGTCCCCTCTGAATCCGCAAAGTCTACGCGATATCAAACCCCTTTTGGAAATTACCAAAAACCTGTTCCCCTATTATTTAATAGGAGTTTTCTTTCTTGCGGCTGTTGTTGGTGCAATCTGGATGTATCAGAGAAAACGCAATCATAGCAAACCGCTTACTATAGTTGAGGAAGTTATTACTCGTCCTGCTCATGAAATTGCACTTGAGAAGCTAAAAACGCTTGAGTCTTCATCGTGCGATATGGTTACTTTTCACAAGCGGATTTCCTATGTCATTCGCGAGTATATTGCATTGCGTTTCCAGATACCAGCATTAGAACTGACAACTACAGGCATTCTTCATCGGATGTCACGCGAACAGATTGATGATTCATGCATTGAGCGTATTCGTAGTTTTTTTCTCAATTGTGATCTTGTAAAGTTTGCAGGACAACAGGTCAAACCTGCTGAAACTGACGCAAGAATGGCTGACGCTTTGTGGTTTGTTGAAGAAACGAAATAAGTGATGAACGGTATTGTTTATGACTTGATTTACACTGATAACAGTGTTATAATGCAAAAAAGTATAAGATACAGAGTGACCAGGTGTTAGAATAACAAACAGGTGAGGAGCTAATTATGAAACGCGCAATACATGGTATAATCTTAATTGTGGTGGTTTTATTGTTTTTTCTTGGTATCATGAACAATGTAAGTGTCGCAGAAGTTACAAGTTTGAAGATAGAGATTTCGGATGTCGTGAGTTTTAGGGATGCATTACAGATTAAACGGTTACTGGCACCGTGGGCAGACCCAGAAGATATTACCTTCCATACTCCTGTTGGTAAGAATGGGAAGGAAAGACTTTTTACGACAGTCGTTGAAATAAAACCGAGAAGTGGTGTATCTAAATACAGTGAGACACATACATTTGATGTTTACAACATTACGCGTCAGTTGAGGGATTCACGTTATCGGGGTCGTCATGGATTGGGACAAGTTCGCCTGCTGAAGACTGAAGCAGAAATCAGAGGTGACATGTTTACACATCCTGGCTTCTCACGTGGTGGTATACGAGATATACCTGCTTGGGCGCGTTGGAGACCGCAGACTTCCGAGATTCATCATGCTTTGCGTGCTGGACGTAGTGGACAGAATTTCGTCTTTAAAGCATCTCCTGAATTTGATCAACTTCGGCATGATGTTGTGAATAGCAACAATAATGAGGTAGAAATACAAGGTGAGATTACCGGTTTTGATGGTCCGTATCCGATTATGCGTGTTCGCAGATATAAAGTCGGTTTTCGTACCAATCGGCAGCCTGCCCCTGAAAAATCGCAACCGATGAATGGTGAGAAACCCACTGAGGAGCAAAAACCGAAGTACGACTATATTGAATTCAATCAACCTGATCGGTAAGAGTAACATTTATCTGTGAGTGTTTTTAGTCTACACGAAAGTTCAGGGAGATTTTAAGCCTGAAAACCGCCAGTGTTAAACAGTACTATTTGATCAGATGGTTTTATAGTTCCGTTTTCTAACAGAGGTTTGAGGGCAGCAACTGTTGCTGCCCCTTCTGGACAGGTTAGTATTCCTTCAGTCGTTGGCAGTACTTGCCTCGCTTTAAGTATTGCATCATCCGAGACAGCGATTGCGGTCCCTTTGCTCTTGCGAATTGTTTCCAAAATCAGAAAGTCTCCGATGGCTTGGGGAACGCGCAACCCACTTGCTAAAGTATGTGCGTTTTCCCAAGGTTCAGCAGTTTGGTTATCTTCCTCCCATGCCTTTACAATCGGTGCGCACCCCGTTGCTTGAACTGAGATGAACCGTGGCCTTTTCTTCCCAATCCAACCGATTGCCTCTAATTCATTGAACGCTTTCCACATTCCAACTATTCCTGTGCCACCACCTGTAGGATAAATAATCACATCAGGTAGTTTCCAACTGAGTTGTTCCGCGAGTTCAAACCCCATTGTTTTTTTCCCTTCCACACGGTAGGGTTCTTTTAGCGTTGAAACATCAAACCAACCTTCAACTTCTTTTCGTTTAGCAACAATTTTACCAGCATCTGTTATGAGACCGTCAATCAAGGTAACATTTGCCCCTGCAAGTTGACATGTCTTTATATTAAAGGAAGGTGTATCTTTAGGCATAAAGATGTGTGCGGGAATTCCAGCACATGCAGCGTAGACTGACAAGGCAGTTGCGGCGTTTCCGGCAGATGGAATGGCTAAGTTTTTTGTGCCAAGTTCTTTGGCTTTTGACACAGCCATGGCTAAACCTCTCGCCTTAAAACTACCGGTCGGTAAACGGGATTCGTCTTTTATCCAAAGTTCTGGTAAACTGAGTTGACTCCCAAGTCTTTTCGCATGAATGAGTGGTGTCATCGTTTCACCAATGGAAACAATGTTTGCTTTGTTGCAGATAGGTAGGAGTTCGTGATAACGCCAGAATGATGGTTCTCTTGTAAGGAGTGAATCGGGTTTCCAAGTATTCGTTAATTCATCAAGATTATAGCATGCAAACAACGGTTTTCCACATGAATGGCAAACGTTTTGGGGTTTATCATGAGGATAGATTTCTTTGCATTTGCTACATTCAAGATGTTGTAAATAGTGCTTCATGCTAAGTTATACTGAGGTCTACACTGATTTATGGTGCTGTCAATGATGCACCTGTTTCGGGATGGAATAGATGGATTTTGTCAAGATCAAAACTGACCGTCAAAGATGTGTTGTTTTGTGGTAATGTTGATTGGTTGGTTTGTACAACAAAATTGTTCTTTTCAGTTCGTAGATAGAGGATGGTGTGATTTCCAAGTGGTTCAACAAGTTCTACATGTGTTTTTATCTGACTATTACCATTTTCGTTAACATGTATGTCCTCTGGACGTATGCCGAGTGTAACAGAGTTGTCTGAAAGTTTACTTAGACAAGATTGCATTGCAGGATTTATATTCACCGTAAACTCCTCAAACCTCAGTTTAGAAGTACCTCCATTTTTTTCAATGTGTGTGTCAATAAAGTTCATCGGTGGTGTGCCGATAAAACCTGCAACGAATTGATTCTTAGGTTTGTGATAAAGCGTACTTGGTTTGGCGATTTGCTGGATTTTCCCCTCATTGAGTACGACTATCTGATCCCCCATGGTCATTGCTTCTACTTGGTCATGGGTGACATAAACTATCGTTGCGTTGAGTCGGTCATGAAGACGACTGATTTCCATACGCATTTGTACACGCAGCTTTGCATCCAAGTTGCTCAGTGGTTCATCAAATAAGAACACTTTTGGTTGTCGAACGATTGCTCTGCCAACAGCGACCCGTTGGCGTTCACCCCCCGAAAGATGTTTCGGTTTACGGTCCAATAAGTGCGTTATACTAAGTATATCAGCTGCTTCTTTGACGCGTTGATCGATTTCGGTTTTAGGATATTTTCGGAGTTTCAATCCGAATGCCATGTTCTTGTATACTGTCATAAACGGATATAGCGCATAGTTTTGGAATACCATAGCGATATCTCTGTCTTTCGGAGGGATGTTATTAACATGTTCGTCATCAATATAGATATCGCCTGATGTAATCTCCTCAAGTCCAGCAATCATTCGCAGGATCGTGGATTTACCACACCCTGATGGACCGACAAGGACAGTGAACGATTCATCGGGAATATGGATATCTGCTTTATCAACAGCAAGAACATCCCCATCATATATTTTTGTAATATCTTTCAATATGACTTGTGCCATTGTTTATCCTTTAGTGGTATACTCGGCAATAAATATTGGTATTTTGGACACCCTAAATTCACCCCCCTTTATCCCCCCGCAAGCGAGGGGAGGGGGCTTTTGGGTTTATTCTGTCTGTTCTATATAATACCAATTCTAATATATGATGTCGCATTTCAGGTTTTTGTGGAATATAATCTAATACAGCACAAACTAAAAGTTTGTGCTACAATAAGAGACATTATCAATTAGAAATGGTATTATAAGTATTTAGCGAGTCAACCTTTAGCAGATAATGTCTACATAGTGGTATACGTCCAATATGTGTCGGAAGTTCTACTTTTCTGCATTAAACATCAGAGGGTAAGAAGTGTAAATAGTGGAATAATGAATATCGCTGATTTTCTAAAGAGAAATGCTAATATATTGTCTTTTTTTTCATTTTCGTACGATCATAGATTTCTCCACCGGGTGCAAGGACTTTTGATTTTCCGACTCTTGTACCGTATCCGTTTTTAGTATAATTTATTGTATAGCGACCAGCAGGAAGATTCTTAATCTCGTATTCCCCTTTTTGATCAGTATGGGTAGTATATTCTTCATTAGTTGCCATTGATACAACGGTAACCTTAACTTTTGGTATTGGATTTTGTTCAGGAGTTGTATCAAGGACTTCCCTTTTGATTGTTGCGCTGATTTCAAGCATTTCTTGTGCTGTCGTGATGCTATTTCCTAACAATATAATTGTGGCAACTAACATCAAGGTAGCAGCGATGCGGATATTCACTCTGTTTCCTCCTTCTGTTCATTTTCGGAGGTTATTTCTTGCTTTTCTGTTTCAGTTGAATTATCTTGTTTTGCGAGATTTTCCTTAACTAATTCTGCGACAGCAGTTTCAACATCAAAACCCGCGAGACTTGCTTTTCGGATTGTACCTTCACCGTCAATGAGAAATGCAGTTGGAATTCCTTGGATACCAAATTCAGTTTTTACTTTACGGTCTTCGTCCCAATAATGAATCCACCCAAGTTCTTCTTTTTTAATGTAATCTACAAGGGGTTGTTTAGACCTATCAAGACTGATTCCAATAATTTGAAATTTCTGATCTTTGTATTCTTGGAATGTCTTTTTTAGTTTTGGCATTTCTTTGATACAGGGACCACACCATGTTGCCCAAAAGTCAAGAAGCACAACTTGTCCACGATAGTCTTTTATTGATAGTTTGTTACCATCAATGTCCTTTACTTCTAAATCAGGAACTTTTTTACCAACCCATGCTTGCATTTTTTCCTCAAGTGTTTGCATTGAATTCGGTACCTGGGTTGTAGTTTCCTTTTTCTGTATTTTTACTGCGGGTACTGACTTCATTTGTGTGTCTTTTGTAGTTGATTTGGGGTCGGAGTCAGCAGGTTTTGTTAGATTCTCCTTCACCAATTTTGCGACTTCTGTTCCGAGTGCATGCCCTCTAAGATTAGCCTTTCGGACAACACCTTTCCCGTCAATGAGAAACATTGAGGGGATACCACTAACTTTATACTGCTGAGCAATTGTTTGGTTATGATCCCAATAATGTATCCAATTAAGATTTTCTTTCTTAATAAACGTATCAAGTTTTGTTTTTGATCTATCTAAACTAATCCCAATTATCTCGAATTTTTGATCTTTGTGTTTTTCATAAGTACGCTTTACGTTGGGTAATTCAGCGATGCATGGTCCACACCATGTTGCCCAAAAGTCAAGGAGTATTACTTTTCCACGATATTTTTCTAAAGAAAGTTCTTTCCCCTTTAGGTCCTTTACTTTAAAATCGGGAGCAGGTTTTCCTATTAAATTACTATTCGGTCCAGTGCTGACACCTTCAGGCGTTGCCAGTTTCCCTTTTCTTTCAGATCTTTCCAGTTCAAGAATCTGTTTTGCCTGCTTTGCATAAGTTTTTGACCCATATTTTGGGTGTTCTATAAGTTTGTTGTAGATTTCATCAGCTTTGTCGTGTTTACTCAGTTTGTCGTAAGCCAATCCTAATTCTAACAGGCTGGGTTGCACATAGCGTGCATCGGGATAGTCTTTGATAAGTTTTTCAAACGTTTTGATGCCTTCATCAACAAGTTCCAATCGTACATAACCGTTCCCCAGATAATAAAATACCTCATCTACTCGCTTGTATTTGGGGAACATTTTCACAAAATCGCTTGATTTCTTTACTAACTTTGCTAATTCTTCAGGATCGTTTTCATTATTCAGTTTCTTGTAAATTGCTTTAATTTCTTGGTATTTGAAACTGATTTCAGTTGAGCTGACTGTTGTAGTTTCTGATGTAGGTTCGGCATGTATGAAATTGTTACTTAACCCAATGACCATAACCATAGCAACTAAGCTCAAAGTTTTAATACATGTATTCGTAACATAATTTCTAATTAGGGTTGTTTTATATTGAAAATTCATTTTATCCCTCCTATAGTTGATTGTAGGAAATTGATTTTTTTATTGCCTTATTGGATGTTTTCAACAATTTCATTTTTCGATGGATTAATTTCGAGTATTTTCTTCTATGAGTTGAGCAACAGCAGATGGAAGTGAACCCCCTTTCAGATTTATTTTGCGGACAATCCCATCTGCATCTATTAGAAAATTCGTTGGAATTTGCCTAACTCTATACATATTTGCAATCTTTCCATCTTTATCGTGATAGTGTAAACCTTTAATTGCTTTTTTTCTGATAAACTCCTCAAGTTGATCATTTTCTTTGTCTGTGATTATGCCAATAACTTGGAAATTTTGGTTATTATATTTCGTGTATGTCTGATTGATAACAGGTATTTCCTTTATAAAGCGGTCGGACCATGTTGCCCAAAAATAAAGAAGAACTACCTGTCCACGCAGCTCTGCTAACGAGACGGTTTGACCTTTTGCATCTTCTATTTGAAAATCCAGGACCGGTTTATCAACAAAATTCTCAGGATTGAATGTATCTGACAAGTCTGTTAATGCATCTCTTCTGTCTATTAGAGATGTTTCCAGCAATTGCTGCGCACCTTCTGCATATTTGGTTTGGCTATATTTAGAGTCAAGAACAAGTTTCTTGTAAACTTGATCGGCTTTTTCATGTCTGCCAACCCTATCGTAGGCTATTCCCAAAGTTAGTAAACTTGGGGCAATTGATGGAGAACTTGGATAATCTTTTATAAACGTTTCAAAGACCTCAATTGCTTCTGGTGCGCGATCATACTGAAGTAAGGCTGTACCGAGTAGGAAGAATACTTCATCCACCTTGTTGTAGAGGGGATGTTCCTTTATAAAAACTTTTGATTTCTCAATTAGCATTTCAGCATCCGCATTTTCGCTTGAGTTTAACAGATTTTTCTCAATGCCTTTAATCTCGTTATACTTATCAATAGCACGGCCGGTTGATGCCTGTGTTGTTTCGGATGAATTATATGAACTTGTGACACAGGAACATATCAGTATCAAACATGTGGTGACTGCAAAATGATATAACCAACAATCTATCTTTGTTATCTTTTTTTGTTATACATTATGCACCTTCTATGCGTATAATATCATTCAACAAGCACAGAAATTATATTGCGTTTCTATAGGAATAAGCAAGTAACAATTTGATTTCCGCTGCTTGTATTTGCTGTAGAAAACGGGTTACGTCAGAATTACTATCGTTTTCCGTTTCTTCACACCAATCAATAAATTGATATGGATCCCAATGTTCTGCGTTTTCAATTGCTTGTGCGATCTGGTTGAGTTCATTAGGTTGATTTGACTGTTCATTGAAAATTGCAATTGCGCGTTCGCGAAGGTCAGGAAAAATTGGATGTGTTCCGACTCTCCCGAACCAATACTTAGCGTTGCTGTAATCCGGTTCACGACGGTGCATGATACCGTGCCAATAACTGCCGGTGTTATTACTCAGTCCTTGTGAGATATCGTGTGAATCATTTAACGCGTCATTCCAGATGAGTAATCCGCTTTTAAGTGCACCACCAAAGATGTCGTCCTTCACCGTCTGTCCTTGAAATAGATCATCAAGTGATGTGGCAATAAGTTCTTCGTTTAATGCATCATTCCAAACTTTTGAGGGTACAAGTGATGGGAATGGGTTACCTGTTTCTAATTTTTCTATGACGTTATTAATTGCTGGTGTGTAATTTACATCCATAAAAAAACTCCTTGGTTCTAATAATTGGATTTGTTGAATCTATTTTAGCATTTTTTTGAATAGATTTCAAGTTTTAATGCTTCTGGTTGTGAATTCAGTCCCAGTGGTGAATTTTTTAGTTGTTTTTTTCGTGTTTTTTGCAACTTTTTCATAAGTCTTCTCGATCGTGTTGTGGTATGGGTTTATGAAGGTTTTTAATTTTACGAAATTTTGAAAAAAACAACTAAATGGCTTTTTTTGTTGTTTTTTTGTGTTGTGTTTTCTGTTTTGAGAACAATAGAAATTCTGTTTTGAGAACAATAGAAATCATGTATAATCTATTGGTATTTTATTGTTGCAAAGTCTTCCAACAAAGATACTTCGTGGCAATTGAATGGCTTTAGTTTCTGAAAATATTGGGTTCAAAACTTTGTTGATAAACAACTAAAAGCGTGATAAACTAATGTCACAATGACACACGAAAAAATCTATCAAAAAAAAGAACTTGCTGTACTACTGGAAAATTTGAAATCCAAGGGGAAAGTAGTTGTCACAACTAACGGCTGTTTTGATGTGCTGCATTTAGGTCATTTACGTTATCTTCAAGCAGCAAGACAACTTGGTGACCTACTTGTCGTAGCGATCAATAGTGATAGTTCTGTTCGTGAACTAAAAGGGGTAAACCGACCACTTATCCCCGAAGCGGAACGTGCGGAAATGCTTGCAGGGTTGGAATGCGTAGATTATGTCGTCATATTTCCAGAATTAACTCCCATGAAACTACTTGCTGATCTCAAGCCAAATATACATGTTAAAGGTGGTAACTATAAATTGGAGGAACTGGTCGAAAGAAAGGTAGTTGAAGAGAACGGTGGAGAAGTTGTTATTGGGTTAAATATCCCTGGTAAATCAACAACTAACATAATTGATTTAATAATTAAGCGGTATGGAAATTTACAGTAATTTCAATTTGATTTAAACGCAAATATACTAATTCACTTACTCATATTGAGGACACATGAAGATTAACAATTCACTGCAAATACAGGATCTAAAAAGTTCACTTGAAAGGCTTTTTGAATTTTCTGGTCAGAAGATTTTAGCGATAGAGGAAACGTGGAAACCGGAACAGGGGACACCAGTTTTCACCGCTGCTGGTAAATATACCACGCGGGGTTGGACTGAGTGGACACAAGGATTCCAATTCGGTTCTGCTATCCTTCAGTTTGATGCTACGGGTGACGTACAGTTTCTTGAAATCGGTAGGCAGAATACAATAGAAAAAATGTCACCCCATATCACACATATTGGGGTGCATGACCACGGGTTCAATAACGTTTCCACTTATGGAAATCTGCGGCGATTGATGCGTGAGGGGGCAATTCCTTGGAATGACAACGAGATGCATTTCTACGAACTGGCACTGAAAGCGTCTGCCGCTGTGCAAGCGAGCCGTTGGACACAGATTAAAGACGGTACAGGGTATATTGCGTCTTTCAACGGACCACATTCGCTTTTTTCAGATACCATTCGTTCCCTGAGAGTTTTGGCACTGGGACACACTCTGGGTGCTGTGTTGATGGGGGAGGGTGATGTTGCTGTCAATCTATTGGAACGGTTAATTCAGCATTCTCAGACTACTGCGAAATATAACGTATATTATGGTGAAGGTCGGGATGCTTACGATAAAAAGGGTCGTGTTGTGCATGAATCTATTTTCAATACAAACGATGGAAATTACCGCTGTCCAAGTACACAACAAGGTTATTCACCATTTACAACATGGACACGTGGATTGGCATGGATTCTCACAGGTTATGCTGAACAACTTGAATTTTTTGACACATTGACCGAAGATGATCTTGAACCGTACGGTGGGTATGCTGAAATAATAAATCACATGATTAAAGCAGCGGAGGCAACAGCCGATTTTTATATTGAAAATAGTGCGCAAGATGGTATACCTTATTGGGATACCGGTGCCCCTGGTTTGGCAAAACTTGGGGATTATTTGGATGCACCAGCTGATTCGTTTAATGATTATGAACCCGTGGATAGTTCTGCGGCGGCTATCGCTGCACAAGGACTAATTCGATATGGCAATTATCTCAAAAAACTTGGGGACTCTAAGTCAGGTAATCCGTATTACCAAGCAGGTTTAACGGTAGCCAAGACACTTTTCTCAGAACCGTATCTTTCTACTTCCGAAACACATCAGGGGTTGTTATTGCACTCTGTGTATCACCGTCCGAATGGATGGGATTATGTGCCAGAGGGCAGGAAGATTCCTTGTGGTGAAGCATCTATGTGGGGAGATTATCATGCGCGCGAACTTGCTGTCCTGTTGTGGCGTGAGATAGTTGGGAAGCCGTATCTGACGTTTTTCTAACCTATATCAACAAATCTATTGAGGAAATGATGATGAGTGAAGTTAAAGACACACAAGAACAGTCAAAGGTTGAAATAGCAGTTGAGAATTTTGGGTCTATTGCGAAGGCTAACATTGATCTGCGTCCGTTGACGGTGTTTGTGGGTCCGAGTAATACTGGGAAGACTTATTTTGCTACGTTGGTCTATGCATTACACGGAACTTTTAACGAGTTTTCAGGCTCAGCTATGGGACCTTTTATTTATCCAGAAAGTATTTTTGATGTATTAGGTAAAATTATTGTAGATAGAAAAAGCACTGAAAAGGAAATTCAAGAAATTCTCAAGAAGTTAGAGATGGATGATAGACCATTCAAACTTTCAGATCTTAATATAAAAGTGTCGGATCTCTCCAAAGAAATGACACAGCAATTAGGAATTATTACGGACAATACAGAACCAACAAAAGAACAATTGGATGGTGAACTGAAAAATTGTTTTGATATGAATTCAATATCTGAACTGATGCGTTCTGTTAGGAATAAGCGCGATGAGATTACTATTATACTAAATTTTATCGAAAATAACCAAGACTCTTCGTTCACAAGAATAACGGTGTCTGATTCAGGAATTAATTTAAGCAGATCAAGATCTTTAGATACCCCTTCAATTGAGGACAGGGTCATACTTCCAAAAGGATATTCAATATCCAGTGAATTTGTAGACAACAATAGAATTACATTTACAGGATTTAGCATGCATCTTGGAACTAATAGGTATTACTTGCCTGCTGCTCGAAGTGGAATTATGCAGAGTCACCGTGTGATTGCAACTTCACTTGTAAAACGATCAACCAGAGTAGGCTTGGAACGTTTTCCTGAGGTACCCACTATGTCAGGAGTGATAGCAGACTTTATGGAAAGGATTATACTATATGATGATGAGATAGTTCCAAAAGACAATATGGCACATATAGCAAAAACATTGGAAAACGAAGTACTCTTCGGACAAATACTCCTCAAGCCTTCGGCGAGTGGTTACCCCGATTTTCGTTATATTCCACATGACTCTAATGAAGAATTCCGTTTGAGTCAGTCTTCATCAATGGTATCTGAACTTGCACCATTAGTTTTATATCTCCGAAGTCTTGTGAAACCGGGTGATACCCTCATCATTGAGGAACCAGAAGCACACTTACATCCCGGTGCACAAGCAGATATGGCGGTTATTCTTGCGCGGTTGGTGCGCGCAGGTGTTAGGGTAATCATAACGACACATAGTGATTGGTTGCTAAAGGAAATAGGCAATCTTATCCGTACGGGGGAACTTGAGAAAGCTGGTGTGGATGTGAGTGAGTTACCGACATCTCTACAGGCAGAACAAGTTGGAATATGGCATTTTCAGAAAAGTGGAAAGGTGGAGGAAATAGCATACAATCGTATTGATGGAGTCGAACCGTTGGAATATCTGGATGTTGCAGAAGACCTATACAACCGTTCTGCACGTCTGCAAAACCGTCTTGAAGAATTGAAAGATAAAAGTAAGATTGAATCAGAGTAACTTTATAGGTGAACTTCGTGCATGTTTTAATCAGGAGAGCATAGTTAATACATGCGGAGGAGAAGGATGTAGGGTTGACATGTCTAATGTGCCAACCGAGCGTTTGATTGTAAATCTTGAACATGAATATGGACTACTCCAAAAAACTGAAAAACGTTGTGACCGCCTTCTATTTCTCTTTCACCCAAAAGATAATAACCTACTTGCAGCATTGATTGAACTCAAGAGTGGCACAGCTCAAGAATCAGATGTAATTGAGAAGTTAGAGAACAGTCTGAAATATATTGCTCAAATAGTTCCAACTCAAATACGAACAAGAATTGTCTATCTTCCAATACTATTTGAGGGACGCGGCATAAAATGGACTAATCCAAAAGGGGCAAAACAGCTCAAACTGTCTTTTCGTGGTGATTCTCTCCAAATTCTTGTTGGTCGTTGTGGTAGAGATGGAAATCTTGCTCGCGCGCTATTTGGTAGACGATAAGACTATAATCAACACACCTTCCGAGTTAAATCACAACCCGTTCAACTTGACTTGTTTCTAATGAGCGATTTGCGGCGAGGGTTACAGCAAGTGTCTTTAGTGCATCTGCATAGGATGACCGAACTAATCCCATATCGTTTGCCTCCACTGCTTTTACAAATTGCTCTATCTGCCTATAATAACCGGCTTCTGTTCCGTTATAGTCAATTGCGTCTCCACCGACATGTCCCCGTAAACCGTTATCGTGAGTGAATTTAAGGTAAATATCATCACCGACTAATTCCGAAGCGAAACCTTCTTGTGCGCGAGCAACACATGTGCTTGTAATACTTGCGACTGCGCCATTTGTGAACTTCAGATTGCAAACTGTGCACTCCTCAAAATCTGCAATTCCGTTGGACACATCTTTGATACCGAATGCATGCACACTAATAACATCGCCAAGGAAGTAACGGATGAAATCAAAGACGTGGGTTGTTTGTTCCACCATTTGTCCGCGTGAGACTTCGTATTTTCCCCACCAGGGATGATTTGCTCCCATCCGGGTTAGAAACCGACCTATACCCATAGATAGTTTTCGTTCTCCAACTAATGTTTTTGCTTTTTCGGAGATGTCGCTATATCGTGCCATATAACCGACCTGATTGATGACATCTGTGTCGTTGATTGCCTCAAGTGTTTTTTGTGCTGTTTCCAAATCCTGTGCGACAGGTTTTGCAACAAAGACAGCAGCACCGGAATTGGCAGCATCAGGGACTTGCGTTGTATGTGCGCCTGGGGGTATGCATGTAAAGACAACATCTGGTTTCTCTTTCTGTAGCATATCTTGATGGTCTGTGTATGCCGTAGCGTTTTCTTCTGCGGCAATAGCTGCAGCGCGGTCTGCGTTTATGTCGCACACAGCTGCGATGGGTCGTTCCAATTTATTTAGACTTCTGCGGTAATTCCCCGCAATACCACCAACGCCAATAAATGCAATTTTCATTTTTGTTTCCTTTGATTCTTTGTAATGTCAATTAAAATCTATAGTTTGTCAACAGTAATAACAAAAACGATTCTGGTCAATCAATCTGTGGGTCGAGAGCGTCTCGGAGGGCATCGCCGAGAAGATTGAAACCCAAAACAACAAGAAAAATAGCCAACCCAGGTGATGTAACTGCCAATGGAGCTTTACGAATATGTTTAGTGTTTTCATTTAGCATTGCTCCCCACTCGGGAATGCCGATCTCTGCACCGAGTCCCAAAAAACTGAGACCCGCAGCGTCTAAAATAGCAGCACCAATACCAAGTGTTGCCTGAACAATCAATGGTGCAAGACAGTTGGGTAGAACAGTTGTGAATAGAATGCGTAAATCGCTTGCACCAATTACCTTCGCTGCTGTGACATAATCCAATTCTCTGACTTTTAAAACAGATGCACGTAATATCCGTGCATATTGTGGGATATAGACGATGGACACAGCAATGATAGCGTTTGTAAGACTTTGCCCCAAAATAGTAACGATGACCATTGCCAGCAGGATACTCGGCATCGCGAGTAGCATGTCCATCACACGCATAATAAGATTGTCTAACCAACCGCCGTAGTAACCGGCATAAGCACCGAATAGTGCTCCGAAACCGAGTGAAAATGTCATTGCGATGAATCCTACCCACAAGGAGATTCTTGCTCCATAAAGGACTCTACTGAAAACATCGCGTCCAGTACCGTCTGTGCCAAGCCGATACTCAGCAGACCAACCTTTGAGTCGGTTTGCAAGGTCGGTTTGCATCGGATCATGTGTAGCGATTAGGGGTGCAAAAAGTGCTAAGACGATGAAAAAAATGATGATTGATGCGCCAATAATAGCAGAAGGATGCCGTAGCAGTTTACGTAAGACAAGATGCTGCCTTGTTGAGCGTGTGTTAGTGTTCATTTTGCTTCGTCTCCTACACGGATGCGCGGGTCAAAGTATGCATACAACAGGTCAACGATGAGATTAACGAACATAAACAGTGCGGAAACAAAAAGGACTCCCCCCTGTACAGCGCGAACATCACGTGCTTCAACAGATGCGCGTAGCCATGAACCGAGTCCAGGCCAAGAAAAGATGTGTTCGGTTAAGATGGCACCTCCCATCAAATATCCAAATTCAAGACCGATGACTGTCAAGACTGGAACCATGCTATTCTTCAATGCATGTTTGATAATCACGACCCATTTTGATAGACCTTTAGCATAAGCGGTTGTAATGTATGGTTGATTTAGGACTTCAAGCAGACTTGAACGGGTCATTCTTGCTATTATTGCTAACGGGATTGTTCCTAAGGTAATAGCAGGGAGAATAAGGTGTGCGATTGCATTTTTAAATGCTGCGGCGTTGCCAGCAATCAGCGTATCTATTAGATAAAAACCTGTATGTGATTCAATATCTAAGCTCATCACTGGATGTAAACGCCCGGTAGCGGGTAGGATTTCCCACAGATGTGAGAAGAGCAAAATAAGCATCAAACCGAGCCAGAAGATCGGAATTGAGATCCCTGCAAGGGATATTGACATTGACAGATAGTCAAATAATCTACCTCTAAATACAGCAGCAATAATTCCAAAAAATATCCCGAATATGATTGAGAATGCCATCGCTGCAAGCGTTAATTCAGCGGTTGCAGGAAAGTATCGTTTGATTTCTTCAACAATTGGTTGTTTTGTTTTGAAGGAATGTCCTAAATTGAGGTGTGCAAGGTCCCAGAGAAATATTCCGTATTGGTATACTAAGGGTTTATCAAGCCCTAAATCTTCACGGATCTGGGTTAGGACTTCTTTGTTTGCCCGTTCTCCAGCAATGATAAGCGCAGGATCTCCAGGTATCAGGTGAACCATCAAGAATACAAGGATTGACACACCAAGGAGTGATAAACCGATAGATAGGAATCGTTGAACTAAAAAGGGGAGCAATAGTCAAGCCTCATACGGCGCAAAGAATGAATGACATGGCAGCAATTACAGTGAAGTCATTTAGAAAAAAGGATTGTTTAACTTCTCTTCCCCGACAGTTGTCGGTGGTCCATGACCGGGGAAAAGTCTCACTTCATCAGGAAGAGAAAGTATATTATCCCTGACGCTATTTATTTCATCCTTGTATGAGATATTAGGACCTCCCACTGAACCCGCGAAAATTGCATCTCCGACGAAGGCTGCTGTCTGTGTGAAAAAACTACATCCACCAGGTGTATGACCAGGTGTATCAAGAACAGTTACTTTGAGATTACCGACTTCAACTTCATCAAAGTGGACAAGTTCTTGTAATGGATTTACGCTACGCGGTTTGGGTTCATTTTTATGTATGTAAGTTGGGCAATTGGTAGCGTTTTGGATTTGTGTTAATCCATCAGTGTGGTCTCTATGTGAATGTGTCAACAGGATAGCAGTTGGATTGACTTTTTGGGTATCAATTTCTTGCAAGATAAGATTAGGATGGGCAGCTGTATCAATAATAGCGGCATCCTTGGTATTCCTACAGATTAACAGGTATGCGTTGACAGGCCATCCTCCAACAGGTGCGCTAATGGTAATGACATCAAATACTGAATCGTCAGATTGCTTGAGCGGTTCTGGTTTCCACTGTTCTGTTGCAATTGCGAGTAACTTTGTTCCATCCAAATTTAGTATATGCGCAATTTTATATACTTGCGTTTCTGTAGGTTTTAAAGTATACTTTTCCATACTGGCAATCTCTGCTTCAGTAATACCAACTGCTGTTGCAAGTTGACCTTGAGACAGTTTTTGTCCGCGTCGAGCTTTACCGATAATGTCTCCAAATTCATCTTCAAGTGTATAAGCCATACGATTATTCTCCTTATAGTTGAGTTAGAGAAATTATAGCAAAAAAGATGGTATAAAGCAATTCAAAAAGGTATATTCAAGATTAATAAGTTTCGGTGAGTTATATGCATATCAAGGTCATCAATTATGCTTTAGTAGAAATACCTGCGGGTCCATTTACTATGGGGACTTATCCTACGGGTTTGCGGAAAACGGATCCTGAAGAACCGCAACGTAGCGTTACTTTAGATGCCTATGCTATCGGAGTCTATCATGTAACTAATTCCCAATATGCCAAATTTGTTGATGATACAGATTATCAACACCCTATATTTTGGCAGGATGCACGATTCAATGGTGAAGATTGCCCTGTTGTTGGTGTGAATTGGTATGATGTGCAGCATTTCTTTGTTTGGTTGAACGAACTCACAGGTGAGCAGTATCGGCTGCCGACAGAAGCCGAATGGGAAAAGACAGCACGTGGTACTGATTGCAGAGAGTATCCTTGGGGGAATACTTGGGATGCAACAATGGCAAACACAGCGGAAGCTCAGTTGAAAAAGACAGTACCTGTTGGGAATTTTCCTGATGGAGTCAGTCCTTTCGGTTGCTATGATATGGCAGGTAACGCTTATGATTGGTGTAGCGACTGGTTTCATATTGACACGTACAAGTACTCACCATCGGAGAATCCAATGGGGGCAGTTGAGGGTCGACGAAAGGTGATTCGGGGTGGTTCGTGGCAGCCCGTTGGTGAGTTCGCAGCGCGGTGTGCAAACCGAGCTGCAAGTGAACCGATCCGGGCATCACATAATATCGGTTTTCGGATTGCTATAGACGTATGAAATTATTGGATTGAAAAAAGAGAAAATGCATAAACAGAATTTATCAGAGAATTCTATAGAGTTTCGTAAGGTACTGTTGGAATGGTTCAAAATACATCAACGAGAAATGCCGTGGCGTGGGGTTGAGGATCCATACAAAATTTGGGTTTCTGAGGTGATGCTTCAACAAACTCAGGTAAAAAAGGTTGTAGATTATTATATAAAGTTTATCTCGCGGTTTCCAGACGTAAAACGACTTGCATCTGCATCTCTTCAAGAAGTGCTGAAGATGTGGGAAGGATTAGGGTATTATGCAAGAGCGAGAAACCTACACAAAGCAGCGAAGATAGTTGTTGATGCGTATAATGGAGAGATTCCGAGTGAATACAAAGCTTTTCGCCAATTGCCGGGTGTTGGTGATTATAGTGCTGCTGCTGTCCTAAGTATTGCTTACGATGCACCTTATGCTGCTGTTGATGGGAACATCAAACGTGTGTTAGCCCGTCTATTTCTTATGGACGCACCGATCAACGACAATTCATCATCAAAGCTTTTTCAGCAACAAGCGGACAACCTATTAGATCGTGACGAACCGGGTTTGTTTAATCAAGCGATGATGGAATTGGGGGCAACTGTGTGTCGTCCTCAATCCCCTACATGTCTTGTCTGTCCTGTGAATGTGTATTGTGGAGCATTCCAATCAGCCCGTCAAGACGAATTTCCACACAGGAACAAGCGAATTGCAGTTCCAGAGCATCACATGGTTACAGGCGTAATAAACAAAGGAACAGCGGTCCTGCTTGTTCAACGACCCCTTGACGGATTACTTGGTGGTCTCTGGGAATTTCCCAACGGAAGAATCAACGAGGGTGAAGATGTAGAAACAGCGTGTGTGCGTCTTATCACTGATGCGGTTAATCTCCATGTCAAAAATATTACATACCTTACTCGTGTCAAACATGCACTCACACATTTCAAAATAGTTGTAGATGTTTTCAATTGCGATTATCAATCGGGAGAATTAATTCTGAACGGACCTGTAGATGCAAAATGGGTTGAACTTACTAAACTGCATGAATATCCACTACCGCGAACTACTCACAAAATACTTCAGCATATCTCATAAATGCGATTTTTGCAAATTCATCGGATCGTGTGTGCAGTAAATCGGGGTTAGAAACCCCTCCTACCATTTATGAGATACGTTGTTGATAATTTAGTTATTTGATCCGAACTTTGCTTCGTATTTTTCCCAGACATTGTCTGGAATCGGTGTGCTTGCTGCTCGGACATTCGCCTCTAATTGCTCAACGTTTAGGCTTCCGATGTTATTTCCGTGTATTCTTTCCTCTTTCAAACAGAACTGTATTGCAAGTTGTAGCAGACTGACCCCTTCCTCAACGCACCATTGCCATATTGGGTATGCTGCGGCGACATCTCCCTCTTTCCGCCACCGTCCCCGTTCAATTTCTGCGTCAATATTCACATCGGTGAGGATACCACGCAAGATTGACCAACCGTTCATTACACCGATATCAGCTTCAGCTGCAGCGGGGAGGATAGTTTCTTTGACAGACTGTCGGACAAGGTTGTAGTCGTTGAAACACAAGAGCAGGTCGACATCACCTGTTGCTATGGTTTTTAGGTGGAAATCGTGAGGGTGCATGCCGTAACCGACAAAGCGGACGAGTCCGCGTTCTTTACATTTGAGCAAACCTTCAAGCGTTCCACCCTTTTCAAGTGTAGGATCAATTTCATGTGGATCGTGAATCAGCATTCCGTCAAGGTAATCAATGTTGAGTACCTTAAGTTGATCTTCCAGATCGGCTATTGCGCGATCTGCTGAATAATTGGGTCTTCCTTGTCCATAACCACCCCAATCTGCAGCAGAATGGCAACAAAGACGCGCAGTGATGATCACATCTTCGCGCGGAATCTCCTTCATTGCTAAACCGAGTTTCCGCAAGGAGTCCCCGTAACAACGGGCACAGTCAAAATGATTTACACCGATAGATACCGAATGTTTTATCAATGCGATTGCATCTTCATCTGAAACGAATCCAAAATTGTTTCCGAAACCTTGTGTGCCATAAGGCACAACAGGGATACTTAATTCTGTTCTGCCTAATCTTCTTCTGGGTACTGTTGGTAAGGGTTGATTTTCCATAAAGTTTCTCCTGATAAGCGCGCGATGCATTGTGTCAGAACAAGTTACAACACATTACGCAATAGTTGTCATGTCAGTTTTTTCTTCCAAAATGTTTCTTGTTCCGCTTTTTTATATGCAATTTCACACCTATAAGATTAATAGAATACACAACTGGCATTGGCACTAATTTTCCTTTAACGTATTCATAACCCTCTATATCGTATTCAAGAAATTCTGCCAATGTCATGGAGACTTTTTCTGGAGTGAGAGTCCCTTGCGTTATTTCGTGAAACTCTTGTTGTGTCATGGCTTTCATACCTCTTTTGATATTCCATAGTAATCATTGTACTATTTAACGTTCTGTCTTGTCAAATGGATATGTCTCCTATTCTTTTGATAACGGATATGGATATTCTTTTGTCAATTCACCGTTTGGGAGTTCGTAGTAACGATACCCGTTAATATCGTACACATTAACATCGTTACCTTCACCTGAAACGACTTTTTGAAAGTGTTCCAACGTGTCGGGTTTCGCAAGCTCTACCCGGGGAATGCCAATAAGGCATTCATACCGTTGATTTGGACCTACAATATGTTATGGCAATTTGTCAATTAGAAATGGTATTATAACGTCTATTGTAGGGAGTTTTGAAATCTCGCCTACAATAGACGTAACAATTCACACAATTTGGAATTGGCAACTTTTAATATTTGTCCGATCCTTCAAGTGGGAGTGGAACTGCCCAGATGTTTCTATATTGGACATGATTTCCGTGGTCTTGTAAACGTAGCGGGCCCGGTTTAGCCACCCCTGAACCCGCACCACCAGCTGTAGCTCCTGGAAGCTGAACGTTGTTGAGGATTACCAACCCATTTTGTAGGGCGGTCACTCTGACGTTTTCAGTCATTTCACCTGCATCGTTGAACCGAGGTGCACGGAAGATAACATCATACGTTTGCCAATGAAGTGGCGGTTTACAAGCGTTAACAAGTGGTGCGAATTGATTGTAAATTGCACCGCAATCACCTTTCCCGGGTGCATCAATACCGTAAGAATCCAAGACCTGAATTTCATATCTGCCTTGAAAAAAAACGCCACTATTACCTTTTGCTTGTCCACTTGCTTCAGGCATATCAGGACACATAAATTCAAGGTGTAGGAAATGGTCTGTGAAGGTTTCCTTGCTTGATATGTCACCCGTGCGTGGCTCAACAATCATAGCGTCACCTTCCACTTTCCATTTCGCTTCGCCGTCACGGCCTGTCCAGTTGCTCAAGTCTTTTCCATCAAAGAGAATCACTGCGGATTCTGGGGGTGTTTGTAACATAAGTTTTCCTTTCTAATGCTATACATTTATAATTTACCCTCTATATTAGGGTTTGAGGATTTCCCCCAATTTTAACGGGATTCGTCTTTTTTGTCAACGGTTAAGGAATACAAGCACAGAAGTTACTTCTTACATTATTTTTAGGCTTAAACTTTCTCAGAAACCTTCTCAGCCAACCTTATAAGGGCAGGAGACATGTCAGATTTTTCAAGTTTTGCTTCAATCATGACAAAATGTTGCGTTTCCGCAAGCGCAGCTTTCATAGCGGTGTCAAATTCGCCCTCGGTACGGACAGCAAAAGCGCGTCCTGCGCCCAAGAGTTCTGGCACGCAGGTATAGTCCCAATTTTCTATCTCGTTAAAGGGCCCTTCAACGAGAGGACGCATCGTGCCGTAACCTTGATTGTTTAAAACAAGGATAATCGGGTTAAGTCCGTAGCGGATAGTCGTTGAGAGTTCAGTGCCTGTCATTTGGAAAGCACCATCTCCGACAATAACAAGTGGCCTTGAACCAGGTTTGGCCAGTTGAGCACCAACAGCAGCGGGAATTGCAAAACCATTGAGGTATAGTATGCCTGAGAAATAAATTCTGTCTGTTCCGATGCGGCGTTTCACCATAGTAGTTGTCGTAAGAGGCTATTGTTTTTAACTGAGCCGGGCCGACTGTTATAGAAGAAACAGATTCAACCCAATCCAGATATGCCTGTTTGCCACCAAGGGGATAATCTACCAACAAAACACTTTTGACCGGCCAGTTCCCTTCTTCGCCTTTTGAGTAGTCGGATAACTGCATATTGTAGCACAAACTTATGAAGATTAAGTTATTGATTGGGTAATGGACGGGCGGGGAAACCCCGCCCCTACGATCATTTTTATGTACTGGATTACCGGAATATTTATTTAAACTTCATTAGTTTGTGCATTCGTGGAACGCAAACTAAAGTTTGCGCTACAAAAAATTGCTTATATCAAACTCACTTTAACAACTATTATTCTATGCAATATAAATATTAAAATCAAGTTTTTTGAATTGAAGGGGTGTGTAAAGTCTTTGGCACTGCACGTAGGGGCGGGGTCTCCCCGCCCGATTAACACCCCTTGCCACATTTCCATCCCAACTACTGCTGATGGATAGGATGTGTTCCAACGAGGACGAGGAGACCCGCCCCTACGATGTGTCTGAACGTGAGATAACCTTTGCCAAAACTTTACACCCCCTCAATCCGTGTCTAAATCTCGACGTGAAAGGCTTTTGCTTGTCGTTGAGATCGTATTTTACGTTCTCTGCGTTCTCTTTCAAATCTGCTGACTCGTATCTGGCAAGCACCTTCAAGGGCATCAGGGGCATCCAAGTAATCGCCTGTTGGATAATCGCTCATCTGTGTCATGAATTCCGAACTCAACTTTTCATGAAACCCTAACCATCTATTGAAAATCGGTGCTTGTAGTGCGTCTATTCTGTCGTATTTGTTGTGTAGTCGTGGTAACCACTTTATCGCAGGGTATATCCCGTGCCCTCCCCGTTTATCGCGTTGGGTTTTGTAGTCCTGTTCTATCACTTTTTTTTGTGCTTCCCATGTATCTTGGACAAATCCTTCTATCCCGAGTTGGATTTTGATGTCTCGGTTTTTAAGTGTGCTGTGCAGTTTATCTATCATATTTAGACAGGCTTGTATCTGTTTTTCGTGTCCGATTTTATCAAGCCAATCAAAAAGCACATATCCGTGTGTGCCCCCTAAAAAGGCATCTGATGTCTGGCGGTCTCTACCGCCGGGTTGTGGGACCCACACAACGCTGACAACGCAAGCAAAGCAATTCTCTTTTAGGTCTTTACCTCCTGCCCAATCTAAAAAGACGGTGGCACCGCTGATCTCGTTCCAACGGACTAAAACTTTGTCGCTTCTCAAAAACCCTTCTTGTACGAGACCGAAACGGAGTGCCTTGTCCATTTCGAAGAGTGCGTGTCTTCTATCCACAGGTGTGTTCTGTAGTTCACGCATAACGGAATTGTAGCCGACATCACACATCTCTTTGCGAACATCGATGTATTTCAACCGTTCTGGCCACAGTTCCTCAACGTCTGCTGTCATATCCTCTTTATGCTGTAGATAAAATGCGTCTGCTTGCTCTTTGTCTGGTAAAGAAGTGTCTGTGTATAACTGCACCCACTGTTTCCAGATATCTTCATGTAGCGGATGGTATAGGTCTTTTGGGTGAGGTATTGCTTGAAAAAACAGGGTTTCCCACCCTGGTCTGTCCATCAGTTGTGATGTTGTTGCGTATTTATGTTTTATGGTGTCAATGTTGATAAAGTTTGTTGTGCCGTCGAGGCTGCCGGCGTGGAGTAAATCATCATTGAACCATTTTAGGTCTTTGGCGCGGACCTTTTCATTCAACACGGTTTCGGGATCATCAAGGTCATCGGTGATGATGAGTGTTGGTCTGTGTCCATCAAACAGACTGCCGCGCACTTGTCCTCTCCGTCCATGAGAAACGATCTGGATGTTGTTTGCTGTGACAAGTGATTTCATCCCCCAATTGCGTGTTCCGCGGAGGTTTCCAAAGTGTGATATTATTTTATCGTTGCTTTCTAATTCCTTTTGAATATCACGCACACGTGCTGCTGCCATTTGATGTGATTTAGAGATAATCAAAATAAACTTTTCGCGATGGTGTCCTTTACTTTTCATGATCTCATCATATTTTGCGTAACAGACACGCCATATCGGATAGATGATGGTTGCGATGGTGCTTTTCGCGGAGCCACGCGGTGCTACGATATTCAGTTTCTTACCCTGCATATCGTGTGTGAGCCGCGCAAAGATTTCATGGTGATGTTGTCCGAAAGGGTCAGGGACATGATGGTGTAGAAAGAATCTCGCAAAAAAAGGGAGTGACCAATAACCGCGTGCTTTTACCAATTTCTTCGCAGCTTCCAGTTTTTGAGCGTCAATCAATATCTGGTAGTTCGCCCGAAATGTCTTCTCCGGCATTGTCTTGATCTTCAATAGATAGTTTCTGTTGCGTTTCTGGATAGAGTCCATAAAGTTTTGCCTCCTGTTTATTTATTTCGAGTTTCATTTTGATTATATCTATAATATCACGGACGGACACGTTCTCTAAATCGGATGTTAAATAGGATTTTTCTGCCTTCTCTAAAATAACCTCTAAAACCAGTCTACACGTGTCATAATCGTCTGTTTGGGATTGTTTCAAAACGTCCGATTTATCCTGTCTTTTAGCCTCCAGTTCTTTTCTGATTTCGGGGTCACATTCAGGATAATTGGGGTTAATCTTCCGGGTTCGTCTCCGTAGGGCATCGCGGTTTTTTGGGGTATCTTCAACTTCAAGCACCTCCAAAAAGAGCGTGTTGATATGTCGGACAGCTGCTTTGTTCCAGCCGTGCTTGACAAGTAGGTTTTTATAGTATTCATCATGCCATATTTCGCGTTTAGGGAGTTTCTTCTTCTTCATCGTTTATCTCAGGGTAGTATGCTGCAGAAAAACCGACAGCGAGTGCTTGTACAGAGAGGTAATTGTTGAATGCGAGAGTTAGATCGCTTTTTTCATCATTATGGACTTTATCCAAAAATCCGTCAAGATGCTCCTGTGCCTGTATTGCGGCTTGTCGTGCTTCTGCCTCGGACACTTGAAAGACGGGGACATGTCGCTTTGCTATTAGGATGGTAATTGGGTTGGGCAGTTTCTCCCATGCCCCAAACATGACAAGGGGTGGGTCGTGCTTATCTGCCTCTGTTACTACCCAATCTAAAGCCATTTGATAAGGTACAGGTTCACGGTGGAAGACGCCGGATCGGACGACTTCCCATTTTCGATGTTGTCTTTCTACGATTATCCCGTAGCCTGTGCCGCGGGGACTGAAAACCAATGCGTGTGTGTAAAACATTTTTAGTCCTCTTTTTGTGATTTTATAATAACGTGAGTTTGATAATTATAGTAGGTTCTGTAATTACTTACACGCTCAGCATCGGTGCGGTTAGGAAACCGCACCTACCGGGGGTGAAAGTGTGTATTTATTTTTTGAATTTACTATAAGCAATTTTCAGTATTAAATTTGCACATTGTATGTCGCTAACGGGCGGGGAAACCCCGCCCCTACGGGGTTCGTGCCCGATAGAAAATCGGAATTTATTATTTAATGTTGCTTAAACGTGAGTTGTGAAATAAAGGACAAATATGGACGTAGGTGTTTTTGCTTGGGTGTTTCCCCCAGATTGAGTGTAGCGAAACCCAACATCTCAAACCGTGTGGGTGTCATGATGCGTTGGGTTTCACTCGGTTTTGGTAATTTCAGGTGTCTTTGTTGCGTTGACACCTCTGTGCTGTGTGCGATTTTTTAGTAGTTCTCCGTTCAACCCAACCTACGAGACGCTTCAATTTTTATTTT
>JAAXHO010000105.1 GCA_012270795.1 Candidatus Poribacteria bacterium | reverse complement strand
TATTCCTTAAGTTTACACTTATAGGTTTCACTGCGCTCTACCCGACCTACAATATAAACTAATAGTAACACAAATAAACGAAAACTCTTAAAACTGAATAACCCTGGGTAAATGTGGTATAGTTAGACCAAATTTCTTGTGAAGCATTTTTATAGATAAGGTGTCAAATCCCAGAGAAGAATGGATCCGTCATAACTCGCGCTTGCTAAAAGTTCATTATTCGGTGAAAAAGCAACTGCTTGTATATCTGTCGGGTGTCCCCAAAATGTAACAATACGCTTACCAGTTTCGACCTCCCACAAACAGACAGGAACCTTTTCTAGTCCTGTTTCCCAAGCAGCACCAAATGCGAGATACTGCCCGCAGGACGAAAATCTCAACGAATGTACACCCTGACATCCTTTCGGCAGCTGTAGCCGCTTATATATTTTACAGCGTTTAAGATCCCACAACAAAATACCTTCTGGATCTGTCCCTCCGCACGCTAAATATGAACTACACGGAGAATAGGCGAACTCGTATGCCCCCAACCACAGAAAAGGGAGCGTCGTCACGATTTCGCGATGTTTGACATCCCACAAAATAATGTTTTTATCGGTATTGCCAACAAAGGACTGTCCGCACGGAGAAAATGTACCGATGTACTCGAATTCTTTGCTTGGAAACTCCTGTATTTCTTCGCCGCGTTCCACATCCCAGAGTCGGGCATTCGGGCTGTATGCAGCTTCGCTTATGAGATGTTTTCCATCTGGACTGAACACCAGTTTCCAAACCTGATTAGAATCATCGGGTGTCTGGAGCGGGTGACTAAATTCACGTAACTTGTTTCCACTTTGCACATCCCATACTATTAGGTTACCCCCTTCGTGTGCTGATGCTAACTTACTGTTTATCGGTGTAAACGCAGCCACACTGACGGGTTCGTTATTGGTGAATTCGGCAATTGGAGACCCGCAACTTCCAACTTTCCAAAGTTTGACGGTGTTTTTGTGAATACTGGTAACGTAGAGTTCTCCTTCAGAAGAGACATGGATGCGCTGATTTTTCGATGCTGATTCTGTTAGGATCGCTGGGCGTGACTGTCTACTTGCAATATCCCATAACAGGACGCTACCGATTCTGTACTCTGCTACTACTGTTTTTCTGTCCTGCGAAAATATCAGCGATTCTGAGGTATCCACGAATGAAATATGCGTCTGGACGGTTCGGCGTGGGGTTGGATTATCCAGCGTCCACACTTCCAGAAATTCATATCCGTATGGGTGGTACGCCAACTGCGAACCGTTCGAAAACGTCACAGATACGTGAGAATCAGCGGTGTAAAGTTTTTCGTTTTTTTCCAAGTCCCACACGGTGACAATGTCATCAGATGCCGATACTGCTGCTACACGGAGCGTTCCGTCCGGCGAATAAGAAGGAATCATGTCAGATTTGCCGTAACCTGTATACGCTTTTATGTGTTCCCAACTTCCAACATCCCAGATGATGACTGTCCCATCCTCTTTGCCGCCAGATGCAAGAAATCTGCCGCACGGTGAAAAACAGAGACGGTAAATATTACCAGTGTGTCCTGTGATGCAGGCAACTCGTTCGCTGCTTTCTATATCCCGTATGATTATAGATTCAGCATCGTTATTTGTGTCATCACGACTCGTAGATGCAAGCAGCTGGGTATCTGGAGAGAAAGCAATCGGCATAAACGCTCCACCTTTTTTGGCTTCACCCATTAACGTTGAGACTATTTTGCCAGTTTCTGGCTCTCGGAATTCAACGTTACCCGTGTCTTTATTGCCAATTGCAAGCCAACGGTTATTAGGTGAAAAGATAAAGGGGGCCAAGAATCTGTGAGTTCTATCTGTGCGATACTAACCCCACGTTGGACATCCCAAACCTTCAATACCTTATCCCAGTTGCTAATGGCCATCCATTTTCCATTCGGCGAGAAGGCAATATCAGAAACCATCCCCCGTTCTGTTTCCCAGAGTGCTACAGGCGATACCGTCGCGACTTCATACCACCAGAGCCCTACCTTCGTTGCGACAGCGAGGTAGCGTCCATCCGGTGAGAATGCTGTGTCACCTACACCGCCGCGCTCCAATCGTGCAATCGCGCCTTCGGGGAGTCCCCAAGTTGTTACATCATCACCCTCTGCACCGACTGGCGCGGGAACAACTAAATTTCGTTCTTTCATTCAATTTGCTTCCCTTTGGGACAGAACACAGACATAGAAATAACTACTTCCCTGATTTTATTTTCTTCCATGTAATTGTTCTCTCAAACCCGTTTTTGATACATCTTCGGTTGTATTGTCATTGCCTTCATCAAAAGGAAAATAAAACGCATAATCTTCAGCTGGATTTGCAGTTTTAACTATTGTTGCACATAACATAATAATTATTGTAGTAAATAGACATGTTAATTTTTTTACTGTTCAAACTTCTAAAAAAATGGTATTGCTTCATTCTATACAAATTAGGTTTTTGTGTCAATATACAGTTCTGAGTAATTCAATTATCGGATATTTTTTCTTTTTCTACCACACGATGATAGATATATGAATATGGTAATCCCGCTGTTTTGCTATATGTCAACTGTTCCTTTTTGTGCAGCAGGAAGTAATTCATGCCCCAATTCGTGCATAGCACAGCAGTTATGCTTTGTTCCATATATATTAGGTATCTGAAATTGGCACGAGAATTGCTTTGCAAATAGACATAATACATTCTTTTTTCGGAGGTAAACCGTAATGCGTATCATAAGAATTTCAGTATCGTTATTAATTTCGCTTGTTTTTCTCTCAGCTGTTGTATTTCTCATCAATTCCTTTATGTCAATGAAAATAACACATAGACATATAGATTATATTGGCGGCATAGAGTTTTCTGAACCACCCGATCCGAAGAAACTTAAGTTGCGTAAACCGATAGTAAAACAAATGGGCAATTCGTCAGATATTACTGTACCCATTGCTCCACTTCCAAAGAAGGTTATCAATACTAATCTTCCTGCATCCAATAACCCTTCAATCATAGCATACTCAGGTCTCTCACAGCAGAACGATGTACCTGCTGATTTGGCAAAAACCAACTCTTATAGATTACCAATTGCTTCTTCTATAGTCAGAACACAGCCCAAAAGGCAACGTATAAAAGTAAAGGTTCAAAATGACCGTGTGGCTCTTGCCGCACTTAAGTCAACTTCAGAATCTATTACCCTCGGCAATGTTGAAGTGTCAAAACTTAGTCAGGGTATATCATTTACTGGAGAGATTCCTGCTAATAGTCCTCCAAATGGGGCAGATTTTGATGATGTTTTCTACAAAAACCATGGGACTAACCCGTTCATTGATACAGAAGACGATAATTTCTCAACATTTGCAATGGATGTAGATACTGCATCATACTCAGTGATGCGGCGATACCTACGCGATGGTGTTCTACCCCCTGCGGATGCAATTCGCGTAGAAGAATTTGTTAATACATTTGATTACAATTATAAACCTCCAACCGAAGATGCGTTTGCTGTCCATATTGAAGGTGCTCCCTCAAAATTTGGTGAAGGTAAACGACTTCAATTATTGCGTATCGGTATTCAAGGTCGCGTCATTCCAGATACTGATCGCAAAGATGCAATCCTTACTTTTGTAGTGGATGTATCCGGTTCAATGAAACGTGAGAATCGGTTGGGTTTAGTAAAAAAAGCGTTGTTCATCCTATTAAATCAACTCCGTCCCGGAGATGAGGTAGGGATTGTCGTCTACGGTTCCAATGCACGAGTTGTGCTTCCGCATACTGGAATTGAGAATCGTGAATACATCTTTGAAGCAATTAGCAATCTTAGATCCGATGGATCAACCAATGCTGAGGCTGGACTTCAACTCGGATATAAACTTGCGCTAAAAAATTCAAAGTCCGATTGCATAAACCGCGTAATTCTTTGCTCCGACGGTGTCGCCAATGTTGGAGAAACTGGGCCTGAGGCTATCCTCAAAGAAATTGACGATTATGTTAAGGAAGGTGTCACCTTAACAACCGTCGGCTTCGGTATGGGGAACTACAACGATGTGCTCATGGAACAACTTGCGAACAAGGGAAACGGTAGTTATGCGTATGTTGACACACTCAAGGAAGCAAAACGTGTGTTTGTTGAGAATCTGACTGGTACTTTGCAGGTCATTGCAAAAGATGCGAAAATTCAGGTTGAGTTTAACCCTGAAACAGTGAGTCGTTTTCGTCTGCTTGGATATGAAAATCGGTCGCTTGCACACGAAGATTTCCGTAAAGACGATGTTGACGCGGGAGAAGTCGGTTCAGGACATAGTGTAACCGCTCTCTATGAGATTAAACTCCATGAAAATGCTGATGGCAAACTCGCGACTGTGTTTATACGACATGAGGATCCAGATACACAAAAGATTTCAGAAGTTAATAAAACTATTTCAACAAATCAACTGAAAAAGTCTTTTGCTGAAGCATCTGCTGAGTATATGTTTACGGCTACTGTGGCTGAATTTGCTGAAATCCTACGTGAGAGTTTTTGGGCAAAAGATGGGAGGATAGCAGAAGTTCTGGAGACGATTGAGGGTGTACTACCAGAAATCAACTCAGAAACACCGCAAGAAAAAGAACGAAAGAAAGAACTATTAAACCTTGTTCGTCAGGTACACCGTTTGAAAGTGAAAAAAGAAGGTTAGCATAATTCGACATGATGATTTAGATTGAGTATCCGTCAGACTAAATCATCATGTTCAATACATTAGAAAGAGAATAACACATGAACCAAAAATGAAGATTATAACGATATCAGAACTTACGCATTCTCCCTTGATAAGGGGGGTAAAAAGCCGCTATTTCAGTGATTTAACCCCTAAATTCCCCTTATCAGTGGGACTTAAAAAAATGCGTAAGTCCTGGATATATTAAACAAAAATGTAGTAAACCGATGAAACATCTAATAGAATCTCTGTTAAATTTATTTCTTGTAGCTGCTATACTACTTGTTGTTGGGTGTAATGGGTGTGGTCAAAAAATAATGCCTCCGAGTGTTCCACAAATAAACGCTGATAGTTCTTGGTCTGCCGATGCTAATCTTATTCCACGCACTCGTATTGTTAACAGTTCTTTATTGATACATTCGGATTATTTTAAAGACGATTCTTCTTTTCCATTTTTAAAATCAAGTATTAGTCAGAAACATGATATAACACCTATTTGGCAAGAAACCCCTTTGCATATTTTTGAATTGGATCAAGTGCCAGATGTTGTACAAACATCATTGCGTGAGTATGACCTACAGCCTCTTTTACCACCAAATCTTGAATACAAAAAGTGTAAACTGGGGTATGTGGTTCATACAGATTATTTTTTCGTAGGCTGCCATCTAATCTACGTACCATCGGTACACAAAACAGAAGACACTTATAGTTATTTCCCTGACATTTATGGTTATAGTTATTTTCCTGATATGTTACATCCTAAATACGATGGTACATGTCGGTGTTATGCACCACTTGTACTTACTAACTCAGGTTTAGTTGATACTTTCAGATATCCGATATTACCCATGTTCTCTATTACCCATGTTCTCCAGGTGGTAATTGAGATTTTGAATTAGAAAGCAAGAATTTTTCATTACAAATTATTAAACTGAATATACATAAACAATATAGATATTTTCAAGTTTTGTACAATAACCTAAGTTGCCACCTACTTTAGAATACTCTTGTTGGAGGGGTTTCTAACCCCGATTTATGACAATTCGCATCAAAAATCGTTGTTTTTCTGTTTTTTGTTATCAATCGGGGTTAGAAACCCCTCCAACAAAAATAGGTAGCAACTTGGGTTACAATACCGGATTGCGTTCCTTTTTTAAAATTAAACTTTTTCGCGAGTTAAACGTCTATGCAAATGTGTAGAGTTAGATTATATTTTCTTCATGCCATGATGCAAAAAGCATAATAAACCCGAAACCTATGCTTGAATGCCTCTACCTATCACTTTATCCGTAAACCAATTCACAATAAAACTAAATAAGGAGAGATCAATGAAACGATCAGACTTAAACACAAAGGAGAGATCAATGAAACGATCAGACTTAAACACAATGGTACGGAGCCTATTTGTTCCTTGCATAGACGCGTCACGTCAATATGAAAAACTAATTGTCAAACACTATCTCGCAAAGGTGTTAATAGACAACCAAATTGCGACTACCGACGTTGAGATTTTACTCAGCAATTCGAAGGCGTATGCAATTGAAGGGGACTTCATTTTTCCTTTGCCAGACTCAGCAGACACCGTGAACGTTAATTGTCAAGTTAATGGTCATCAGGTAGAACCTGATTTACTCGGAAAAAATCGGTTAAAGAAATTCTATAATAGCATTCTCGATTCAGAAGAATATCAAGACTTACATGAAATCGGTACATCAGCATTGCATTTGGAGAATCTAAGTATCCATGCAGGTGCAGAATGTAAGATACAGATTCGCTTCAATGAGTTTATTGAGGAGGTAGACGAAAACCTTGTTTACACGCATCACTTGCGATCCAATCAACCTGTTAGTAGACTTGAGTTGTCATTAGCAGTTGAGGGGACAAACACAATTGAGTCACCTTCACACAAGGTTTCAGTTGACCTTGAAGATGAAACTCGTGTGCAGATTATTTACCAGGAAAAGGATGTTTTGTTAGATGAGGATTTCGTTTGTAAATACAGTTTAATTGATCATGAAATGATGGAAGCAAATCTGTTATATAGTGAAGAATCGTTGGTACTTTCAAGAGCTAAATCTTCAGTCCCGTCTAATGTAAGATACGATGCAGTCCCGGTTTCAAAACGAAAACGCATGTCACCTAATATGGAGGATGGGCTAAGTCAACCGACCCGATTACATAGGGGCGCGCAAAGGCTTGGAGAGGTGCAACTGCTGAGAAGAAACTTATCTTGGGGATTTGGACTAAATACAATAAACGATGCTGCATATCACGATGTTTTTTTCAAAGGACATGGTGTTAACCCATTCATTGATACGGAAGATGATAACCTGTCTACCTTTGGTATGGATGCTGATACCGCCTCCTACTCAGTGACGCGACGTTATCTCAACGACGGGCATCTGCCGCCACCAGAAGCAGTACGCGTTGAAGAGTTTGTCAATACCTTTAATTACGGTTATACTCCGCCAACCGATTCTGCTTTTGCTGTCCATCTTGAGGGTGCACCTTCAAAATATGGTTCAGGCAAACGATTGCAATTGCTTCGTATCGGTATTCAAGGACATGTCATTCCAGACACTGACCGTAAAGATGCAGTGCTTACATTTGTCATTGATGTATCGGGTTCAATGGGAATTGAAAACCGTTTGGGGCATGTAAAGAAAGCATTACGTTTATTAGTTGAACAACTGAGACCTACTGACAAGATAGGAATTGTGGTATACGGCACAAATGCACGTGTTGTACTTCCACATACCAGCAACGTGAATCGACAGCAAATATTGGAAAAGATCGATGCATTATGTCCTGAAGGTGTGACAAATGTTGAAGATGGCATCCGAAAAGGGTACGATCTTGCAAGTAAAAATGCACAAGATGAGTGTATCAATCGTGTAATACTCTGTTCTGATGGCGTTGCGAATGAAGGTGTAACATCACCAGAACAACTCCTCAAAGAAATCAACGACTATGTTGTAGATGAAGGTATTTACCTTACCACAGTTGGTTTTGGTATGGGGAACTATAACGATGTCCTGATGGAGGAACTCGCAAAGAAAGGCAACGGGAATTACGCTTATGTTGATACCCTAAAGGAGGCAAAACGTATCTTCGTGGAGAACCTCACTGGGACACTACAAGTAATTGCTAAAGATGCCAAAATTCAGGTTAAATTCAATGAGGATACCGTCAGTCGTTTCAGACTATTAGGCTATGAAAATCGCAGGATGGATCACGAGGATTTCCGAAACGACGATGCAGATGCTGGTGAAATCGGCTCAGGACACAGTGTCACCGCACTTTATGAGATCAAACTTCATAAAGATGTCAACAAAGGGAAACTCGCTACCGTCTTTATCCGACATGAAGACCCTGATTCAACGGAAGTTACAGAGGTTAAGCAGAAAATACGCGTTGAGGAACTGAAACCTAAATTTGAAGATTCCTCTCCCAGTTTTCAGTTCGCTACATCAGTCGCTCAATTCGCTGAGATCTTACGTGACAGCTACTGGGCAAAAGATGGTAGTTTAGCGGATGTTCAACGTACAATAAAAGCAGTCCTACCGAAATTGGATTCTGATTCCCCTCAATCCGAGGAACAAACAAAGGAACTATTTGACCTTGTACGAAAAGCCCGTAAACTCAAGGACGCTAACGAAGTTAAGAAAAAGTAATTATGATACAGATGCTTGTAAGGTGCATTTAAAAACTGCACCTTACATACTTCCTATTGTAATACCATTTCTAATTGAAAATGTCTCTTTTTTGTAGCATAAACTTTTAGTTTGTGCCGTTCTCTGTTTCATTTCTAATAGCCGATAATGAGAGAAAATTGAATAGAAATGGTATAATATCTACTTTCACATTTAAACGGAGGTTACCATGAAAAGATTGTATTTCCACACAGCCATGTTAATCCTATTGCTAACAGGTTTTGCACAACTCGTTCAAGCACAAGGGATTATAGTCACACACCGCCCCAATACACCGAGAATACAAAACTTAATCATAGAAAAACACCATGTTGATGTGACAATTGACAACCAACTTGCCACAACGAAAATTGACCAGATTTTCGCGAACCCAAATAACAGACAACTTGAAGGCACATATCTTTTTCCACTTCAAGATGATGTCGCGATTTCTGATTTTGTGTTATATATTGATGGAAAACCTGTCAAAGCGGAACTACTACCAAAAGACAGAGCAAAAAGTATCTACGAAGGTATTGTCCGCTCAATGCAAGACCCCGCACTGTTGGAGTATGTTGGTAAACGTGCTTTTCAAGCAAGGGTGTTCCCAATACCGCCCAATGGGGAGAGACGAATCCAACTTGAATACTCACAAGTCATTCAAGTAGATGCTAATCTTGCAAAGTATACATATCCCTTACGAACAGAAAAGTTTACGCGTCAACCCGTCCGAAGTCTCTCAGTTAACATTGACCTAAAAAGCAAGCATGAACTAAAAACTATCTATTCACCTTCCCATGAGGTCGCAGTCAATAGAAAAGACGATCATCGTGCAAACATCAGTTACGAAGGTGAAAATGTCAGTGTAAAACGTGATTTCCTCTGCTACTATTCCCTTTCCGATAAAGATTTCGGTATTGACTTGATAACACACCGTGACGATGTTGATGAAGATGGATACTTTATGCTGCTGATTTCTCCGAAGTATGAAGTAGATAAGAAGGAGATCATTGAGAAAGATTTTATCTTCGTCCTTGACCGGTCAGGTAGTATGAAAGGCGACAAAATCGAACAAGCCAAAGAAGCACTCCGATTTTGCGTAAACAATCTAAATGATGGTGACCGTTTCAATCTCATTCTCTTTAATACGGATGTAGAACCGTTCTCAGATAAATTAGTCGCCGTAAAGCAAGAACGCAAAAACGCGCTTGCTTTTGTTGATGAAATTGAAGGGAATGGCGGTACAAACATCAATAGCGCATTACTCACAGCATTAGATGAAGAGCCTGATCCAAAACGACCCCGTATCATTGTCTTTCTAACCGATGGAGAAGCCACGGTAGGAACAACTGACCCAACCCGTATCCTAAAGAATGTCGTAAATGCTAATAAGAAACAATCTCGTATATTTGTCTTCGGAGTCGGCTATAAAGTCAACGTAAATCTTCTTGATAAAATGGCAGAACAAAACGGTGGCACCCGGCAATATGTGAGACCAAATGAAGACTTAGAGGTAGCTGTATCTTCATTTTTTACAAAGGTCAGTGAACCTGTTCTAGTTAATTTGGCATTAGATATTCAGAACATCAAAACAAAAAATCTCTACCCACAGAAATTACCACATCTGTTCCGCGGTTCCCAGGTAACAGTTCTTGGAAGATATGTCAGTAGTGGAAAATCCAAGCTAATACTACGCGGTGACATCAACGGTAAACAGCAAGAATTCTCCAACGCTGCACAATTTCCCAGGCAGGAATCAGATCATCAATTCCTACCGAGACTATGGGCACAACGTAAGGTCGCGTATCTTGTTGATGAGGTAAGGCTAAACGGAGAGAATAAGGAACTGATTGACGAAATTGTCCGGCTCAGTGAAAAATATGGGATTATGACTCCATACACCTCATTCCTTGTCACGGAAGAACAAGATAGACAGAACATGCTTGCTGGACGTGGAAGACCAGTAAGAGTAGGACAAAGAGCTAGCGTTTCAAGTTCTCCAAAAGCACCAAATGCACCGATATCAGCAGCAACAAAACCTACAAAAAAATGGTCAGAACTAAAAGCTGAACAAGCAGTCACTGCAAGCACAAGTTTGCAAAAAATGCAGACTGACGCACAATTACAAGACTCAGCAACTGTTATTAAGCAGGTCAAGAGTAAAACCTTCCATCTCATTAATAAAGTCTGGGTAGATAGCACACACAACGCTGAAACTAAGACAACCAAGATAGAGTTTGGAAGTGAAAAATACTTTGAATTGCTGAAAAAAGAACCTGATTTAGCAAAATACTTGGCTATCGGCAAACACGTTATCGTGTGTTACAAAGGAACGTGTTATGAAATTCATCCACCAAAGGAAAAGCAAGAACAGGACTAATTCCAAAAGACTATCGTTTTATTTCCTTTTAATCGTATAGATATTTATTGGGATTGTTTTCCTGTTTACCGTAATATTGCAGGTGGTTTTTTCAAAAATAAACCCGTTTTCATGCAGACTTATGAAAAACCCACCTGCATTATCTCTATTCGGTTCTGAAATGATTGCTACTCCGTTTTTGGTAAGTAACTCCTGAAGTAATTCTATAATCGGTTTCCAATTCTGTTCTTCATATATCACATCGGAGGCGAGGACTACGTCAAATTTGCTTTGAAAGCAGACTGCGTTCCAATCCATTTGCACAATAGTCGCTGGATCAACACCGTTTTGTTGGGCATTGTATCTTGCAAACAGTAACGCATCATGCTCAAAGTCTGTAAATACAACATTAGCTCCCGTTTGAGATGCGGCAATCCCTAGAAGCCCAAATCCGCATCCTATCTCAAGGACTTTTTTACCTGATAAGCTATTGTCCAACTTTGCGATGTGTTGTGCTAAACCGATCGCAGATCCCCATAGGTATATCCAATAGGGGAGATATAGAACATCATCAGAATCTTCTTTGCTTAGCTTGTCCAAGAATTGATCGGGATCCTCTATAATCGTGAGTTGAATCTCTCTATTTTCAACTGAAATTGTTATGTTACTTATTGGGTAATCTGGCAGTAGGTTGTTCATCCTCTTTATGATAACTGAATATTCAATACCAGTCAATAACTATGCAGGGTTATTCAGTTTTAGGTATTTTGGCAGATATTTATTACATTCGTGAATTAGATGCGTAGGCGGGGAATGCCTAAATGGCATTCATACCGTTGATTTCGGGTAGAACGTATGCGAAACCTATAAGTGTAAACTTAAGAAATGAACCTCTTGTTGGAGGGGTTTCTAACCCCGATTTCTTGAGCAAAAAACCAGTCCAATCGGGGTTAGAAACCCCTCCAACAATGGAATATATTCCTTAAGTTTACACTTATAGGTAGAACGTATGCGAAACCCGACATGTATTGATTGCGGTTATCATGTCGGGTGTCGCATACGCTCTACCCGGGGAATGCCAATAAGGCATTCATACCCGGGGAATGCTCTATAGCATTCATACCGTTGATTTCTTGATTTGGACCTACGATATAAACTTTAAGTAACACACACCAACTGATAATTCTTAAAACTGAATAACCCTGATAACTATGACACATCTGCACAAATAATAGGGGAGCTTTATAAGCAATGAGGTACAAAATGAGAATTCTAATACTAATTTTAGTGCTATTGTTTGTCTTTACGGTAAGTACGCAAGCACAAGAAGTAGATTCTGGTTATACATATTTGGGTTTACCTGACGGTGCTAAAGCACGTCTTGGTAAAAGTACTATAGCATGGGGTAATGGTATAGCACTTTCACCTGACGGAACCCGACTCGCTGCTGCAACTACTATCGGTGTATGGCTCTATGATACCCACACATCTAAAGAACTTGCCCTCCTAACAGGACACACAGATTCGGTTACTTCCGTAGCATTCTCTACAGATGGCAAAACACTCGCAAGTGGGAGCGCGGACACGACTATACGTTTGTGGAACACGGGAACAGGAAAACACGAAGTGACACTTACCGAACATGTCGGTGGGATCACTTTACTACAGTTCTTGCCCAATGGAGAAACGCTAGCAAGTGGAAGTCAGGACGATACAATACGGTTGTGGGATTTAAAGACACGACAACTCAAAGCAACGCTTGGTGGTCATACAAACGGTGTTTATTCAATCACATTTTCTCAAGATGGAAGCAAGTTAGCAAGTAATGGTTGGCAAAAAAACATGTTATGGGACGCGAAAACTGGTGAACGACTCGCTACATTTATAGTGGAACTTCCCAATAAAATAGAAAGATTCAATCGTTTTGGTAGAGTTATATCCGGTGCGTTATCACCTGATGCAAGTTTACTCGTCAGTTGGGATATAAAACAAGGAATTCGGTTGTGGGATACAATAACGGGAAAACGCATCACAGATCTCAGACTCAAGGAGAGAACTGGGTTTAATACCGTTGCGTTGTCGCCTGATGGCAAAACACTCGCAAGTGAAGGGGAGGAAAACGAAATACAACTGTGGGATTTGAACACAAGAAAACCGCAGAAAACGCTAACAGATGATCAAATGCGGAATGTTGGCAGTATTTTGTTCTCACCTAAAGGAGACACACTTGTTAGCTTGAGCAGTTTGTACAGTTCGGAACGCAGAACCCAGCAAATCAGGTTTTGGGACGTAAAAAAAGCGGAGCCAAAAGCAAAATCCAGATGGCAGACATCGTATGTTTATTCTCCTATTTTTTCTAATGACGGTAAAACATTCGCTGCGCATAATCATAATGAAATACGGGTGTGGGATGTCCAAACAGGACAACTCAAAACAACCATCACTGGACATAAGGAGATGGAACAATCAGTACAATATTTTCCTGATGGGAAAACTTTTGTCAGCCAGAATTATAATGAGATTTTCTTACATGATGTGAAGACTGGAAAACCACGTGGTAAAATCCGAGATGATCACTATCATAAATTTTCTCCAGATGGAAAAATGTATGCAACAAAATCTTACAAGCAACCGATTCAGGTCTGGATTACGGAAACAGGAACCCTAAAAATGACGCTGCCAGAGACCGCAACAGAAGAATATTGGTATCTGAAATTCTCACCTGACAGTCGACTGCTCGCGAGTTTTAGGGATGAGAGTAAAGTCTTTATCTGTGATCTTCTCTCCGGAACAATAACGCATACTATCACATTACAAACAGGAGGTGCCGAAATCGTAACCTTCCTTCCTAACAGTAAAACACTTGCAACACTAAGCAAAAGTAATACGGTTCAGTTATGGGATCTAAATACCGGAGAATTGAAGGATACGATCACAAAAGAAGCTGAAAATATTGATTATATCACCCCATCGCCGGATGGAAACATTTTAGCAGGTGTCGGGGATGATGGATCAATTCGGCTCTGGAACACGGAAACAGGAGCTCTCCACAGTACACTTAAATTTGATGACGGTTTCATCACCAATATTAAATTTTCTCCAGATGGGAAAACGCTTGTAAGTAATGGCGGACAGAAGGGAAATTCTATCCTACTGTGGGATGTGACTACAGAAACAATCCGCACCACGTTGGCAGAAGATATCAGATTTTTGTGGTCAGCACAATTTTCGCCAGATGGAAATGTTCTCGTATCTTTTGATGAAGAACGCAAATCGATACTCGTATGGGATATGAAGACAGGATCACTACTTAACACGTTCACACCAAATGGAGATCGTATAGACTCATTTTCAATTTCAATAGATGGTAAAACATTGGCAACCGGACTCAGCGACGGTACAATACTGTTCTGGGATCTTACCCAGAAAAAGAAATGATGTATAGCTGATACAAACTGCTGAAGGAGAGAAAAATGAAGAATTATTGTTTTTTTGTAATAACCTCATTCTTGATGTTCCTACTCATACTGAGCAGCTTCAGCCAGAACGAGGCACAGATCGGTTTGCCTGAAAATGCTATTTCTCGTATAGGAGATGGAAATCCAAATGACTTAGACTATTCACCAGATGGGTCTCTACTTGCAGTTGCTTCGACAATCGGAATTTGGCTTTATGATACGGTTTCCTATCAACCTATTGCACTCCTGACTGGACATAGCGATGGCGTGAATTCGGTCAAATTCTCTCCGAATGGAAAGCTTATTGCAAGTGGTAGCAGTGATAAAACAATTCGTCTTTGGGATCCACACACCAAAAAGAATATAGCTATTCTTACTGGACATCAGACCAATGTATTAGATATTTCCTTTTTAGGGGACAGCAAGACATTAGCGAGTATTGGTAACAATGACATTGACATCCGTTTATGGAATACGGAAACCGGTAAACTAATTTCAACCATAGAAAGTAAATCAAAACATCCTTATTCATTGGATGTTTCACCAGACGGCGAGACGATTGCAGTCGGAAATTCTGACGGAACGATAACGCTCTTATCTACAAAAGCAAAAAAGTCCACTGATACTCTTTTTGGGCATGGATTGGCTCCAAGTGATATAACGGAACCTGGTTCTATTCTATCTTTAGCATTCTCGCCAAATGGAAAAACGCTTGCAAGTGGCAGTAGAGACACAACTATTCGGCTTTGGAACACAAAAACTACACATCACAAAGTAACGCTTACAGGGCATAGTGGCAGGGTTACTACAATTGCATTTTCTCTAGATGGGAAAACAATCGCAAGTGGAGCAACATACACCCATTGGTCATCAGATTCTACTATCCGAGTGTGGGACGCTATAACCGGGGAACACTTACGGACAATCGAAACACATGCCCTCATTCACAGATTAGCTTTTTCACCTGATAATGAAACATTAGCAAGTATTAACAGGAGTAGTACCATTCGTATTTGGAACACAAAAACAGGTGAATTGAAAGGAGGACTTGCAAAGCAACGCGTCCAACGTAAACCAAAAATTGTTTTCACCAATAGTAAAATAGAAATCTATGAGAATGACAATGGAACATACACGTTGGTAGATGTGGAAACTGGACATCAAAAACCATTTCTGAAAGACCTTCGTTCCATAAGGGAAAAAGAGAAAACCAAAGATAAAAAACAATATGTGGTATACTCTTCTCATTTACCCATTAAATATTATGAGTGCTCCCCAGATGGGAAAATACTGGCAATTCATAACAATACATCTGTTAGGTTGTGGGATGTTGAAACAGACACCCACAAGGGAACACTTTCTGGGCATAGCAAAACTATCTCATCCATGAAATTTTCACCGAATGGACAGTTGCTCGCAACAATAGCAGATAAAACAATCCACTTATGGGATACAGAAACTGCGAAACAGATCGCATGCTACACGGGAGTCGTAAGACAAGGCGGTTTCGTCAAATTCTCTCCTGACAGCAAATTACTTGCCACTCCTGCGAAAGTTCCAAAAATGGTTCAACTGTGGAGTACAGATACTGGCTATCCAAAGTTCTTGCTTATGGAACAGTCAGGTGGAGTCTATTTGGTGAAATTCTCTCCCGATGGAAACTACATTGCCGGCATTTCGAATAGGTATGCTATTTTATGGGATGCGAAAACAGGTAGACGTAAAGCTGCCTTTATCGGTCCTGAAAAATTAAGTTTTTCACTTCTATTTTCCCCAGATGGGGGTGCCTTGGTCGGTTATGCAAGTGCATCGTATGAGAATAAAGGTGATAACAGAATTTGGATTTGGGATACACAAACCGGACAACAAAAATTCATTCTAAAAAAGCATAGTGGAAACATAACACGCACACTATTTGCACCGAATGGGAAAACACTTATCAGTGGAAGTACTGATAACACAATGCGTTTCTGGAACGTGGCAACTGGAGAACTCCTAACGACACTTGAGGAATATGACCCAGATGCCCCAATAGCATTCTCGCCAGACGGGCAAACGTTTGCATGTGGCGGTGAGGACGCAAAGATCCTGTTATGGGACCTAAACACGGGTAAACATAAGACATCCTTCTTCCCCTATAATCCTGTTCGGACTATCAAATTTTCAAAGGATGGTAAAACACTTACAACTTCAGGATCAGACGGTACTCAGCTCTTATGGAATTTAAAGGAGATAGATAAATGATACGCATATTTTTATATCTTTCTGTTTTTCTTTCGTTCATGCAGGTTGGATTCGCAGATGATTATCGGCAATGGTTACTACCTGAAGGCGCAAAAATGCGTCTTGGAAAAGGCAATATAATTGATATCGCATTTTCTCCAAATGGTAAGCAGTTAGCAGTAGGCAGTTCAATTGGTATCTGGCTCTATGATACACAAACCTATAAAGAGATAAGATTGTTAACAGGAGATTTGGATAACCCATTGCCAATAGCTTTTGACAATATAGTATTCTCACCTGATGGAAGTTCACTTGTAAGTGAACGCTCAGAAAGAGGTTATTCCTCATCAGCACCCAGAATTCTGTTTTGGGATATGAACACAGGAAGCATTAAAACAATTCTGAAAGAAGGTTCTTGCCGTTCACTCAGCATCAATTCTATGGCATTCTCACCAGATGGAGAAACGCTTGTTTGTCATTATTATCATGGATATGATAAAGGCTCAAGTATTCGGTTATGGGATATTCAAAAAAACGAAAACTTAGGAACTTTCACCGACAAACAGATTTCAACAATATCCGCTTTCTCTCCCGATGGCAACACTTTTGCTACTGTTGACAAAAAAGGCACTTCAATCCTATTTTGGGATGTAGGTTCAATGCAAAAAACAAAAATTTTTACCAAAGAGATAGAATTAAAACGAAAAACAAAAACAATTGAGACTGGGCATACAAAAAGAGTGAATTTGTTAGAATTTTTGTCTGATAAAGTTCTTATGACTGGACACTTGCCTGAAACGGTTCGGTTTTGGAATATAGATACACTTCAACACACCGAAGTAAACCTTAACAAACCAATTTATGACAAGTACAGGGTATCATCTACAACGACAAAAATGTATGCAAGGGCAACCGAAGACGGTATCACTCAGTTATGGGACTTGAGAACAGGAAAATCAGTAGTCATTCAACCAATCAATACTTTTTGTCCTACATCATTGGCTTTTTCTCCTGATAGTCTGCAGCTTGCATGTGTGCTGTCTAATGGTACTATTCAGTTTTATGATACAAAAACAGGTGGGGCGAAAGCAACTATATCAGGGTATAACACAGGGGTATATTGGTCCACCTATGGTTATAGAAATGAATTATTGGCATTTTCACCTGATAGCAAAACCTTAATAGGCTGTGGCCAGTTATGGGATTTAAGTACGGGTAATTCGCAAGCACTACTGACAGGAAAGTTCGGAAATATCTATCCTGCTGCATTGTCCCCTGACGGTAAGATATTGGCGAGTAGGGATGGTTCAGATATATTCCTTTCGTCTACTCACACTAGTATCCCTATTACTTCATTTTCAGGACATCATAATAGAATTGAGTGTATTGCGTTTTCGCCCGATGGAAAAACAATCGCAAGTGGAAGTACCGACCAAACTTCTGTCGGCAATAAGAAACCGGTAACAATTCGTATATGGAATGCAGTAACAGGAGAACACATAAGGACTATTTCCAGGCATTCGGATAAAGTTACCTGTATTGCATTTTCACCCGATGGAAAAACACTTGTAAGTGGAAGTATGGACCAGACAATCCGTTTTTGGGACATTCATACTGGCGACCAAAAACTTGGATTGATTAGCCAAAAAGGTGTTATTACCTGTATTGCGTTTTCACCCGATGGAAAAATAATCGCAGCCGGCAACGGTAGACCAAAAAATGAGAATAACAAATACCCTGACAAGACAATTCAGTTGTGGGAGGCTAAGACTGGAAAAGAAATAACAACGTTTCCCGGTCATTCTGAGGAAGTATTAACTATAACGTTTTCTCCCGATGGAAAAACACTCGCAAGTGGATGTAAGGACAAGACCGTCCGATTGTGGGACATCCACACAGCACAAACCATCGCTACTTTTGATGGACATTTCCGCGGCGTTAATGCTGTCGTATTTTCACCTGATGGAAAAACTCTGGCAAGTAGTAATAGTGGCAACGGAACTATTCTTTTATGGAATGTTCCAGAAAAACAGTGATACAAATGAAATTTATAATTCTAATTCTTACTGCATTCTGCGTCTCAAGCGGTTTTACACAAACCCAAAATTCTAATACAGACTACACACGTTGGGGATTGCCCGAAGGTGCAATTGCACGCCTTGGCAAAGGCAGCGTAACAGGTAAAATTGAGTTTTCACCAGATAGCAAAATGATCGCAATTCCAACTTCAATCGGAATATGGCTCTATGATGCTGACACATACAAGGAACTTGCATTACTGCCTAGAGATAGTGCATATAATAAACGATTAGCCTTTTCTCCAAACAGCACAATCCTTGCCAGTGTGGAAAATTCTCACGAAAACATTATTCATCTATGGGACATGTCAGCTCGGACCTCTCTTGGAAAGCATATATTATCACTGAAAGACCACAAGACAGATATTACCAGTATAACCTTTTCTTCTGATGGTAAAACACTTGCAAGTATCAGCAAAGATAGAACGACTATCCTATGGAACACATCCACTTATGAGGTAAAGTTCGCGCTTAAAGGACAAACAAAAGGAACCTCCTCACTAACATTCGCTCCAGATAATAACCTATTAGCAAATTGGAGTATTGATGGAACAATTGAACTCTGGAACGCAAAAACTGGTAATTTGAAACATATACTCAATGGACAACCAAAGACATCAGATAATAAAGATGAATTGATCTCTGTTGCATTTTCACCAGATAGTCGTATGCTTGTAAGTTTAACTAATGACGGTACAACTCAAACATGGGACACAAAAACCGGAAAACATATACGGACGATCAAAGGGATATTGAAAAGGTGGCAACCTATAGACAATTCTGTATCATTAGATATGCAATCAATAGTCATTATTGGTGAATCACACACGACATCGTGGAGCGTCAAAACAGGAAGACTGCAATGGATGATAAAGGAACGGATACATATCTCTCCAGATTGGAGCCTATACGCAACTACGACACAAGACAAAATCATTTTATGGGATATGAAAACAAGAAAACAGGTTAAAACTATCATATACTATAAATCAAGATATCAACCGCTTGTCTTCTCTCCAGACAGTAAAAAACTCGCAAATGATATGGGTATCTGGAACATAAACACAGGGAAACACACGCCAATCAATGAAGAACATGTGTCAACCGGTTCTTCTGTAAAGTTCCTTTGGAGAGGGTAAAACACTTGCCAGTTGGGATTACCATACCCCCATGCAGTTGTGGAGTGCCAAAACTGGTAAACACATCAAAACACTCACAGGAGATATTTTCGCTATATCTTCAGATGGCAAAACGGTAGCAGGTGGCTTTAAAAATTGGCAAAAACCTTCCTCCGTAAATGTGTGGGACACAGAAACTGGTAAACTGAAACAAACTTTTTCCATAAACCCTAAGAAAGGAAGAGAACTACTCGTCGTTTCTCCTGATGGCAAAACGCTGGTAAGTTGTCATCAGGCTGCTGGGCAGATTTTTGAATTTTGGGATGTGGCAACGGGTGAACATAAATTGACACTCAATACTGAGCCCTACTATATTCGTTCTGTCAAATTTTCCCCTGATAGTAAAACATTAGTTGGTTTGGGTGAAAAAGACATTCCATTATGGAATGCAAATACCAGTGAACTTATGGCAACACTCAAAGGACATACTTCTGATGCCGATTTCATTGTATTCTCACCAGACGAGAGTATTCTGGCAAGTGCCAGTTCAGATGAGACAGTTCGGTTATGGGACACTAAAACTTATGAACCCAAGGCAACATTGATTGGACATACGGAAATTATCACTTCAATTGTCTTTTTTCCAGATGGTAAAACCGTAGCAACCGTGAGTTATGTTGGAGTAACTCGGTTGTGGGACACAAAGACTGGAAAACTCAAGAAAACACTGCCAGAGCATCAACCGATTGCATTTTTCCCAGATGGAAAAACATTAGTAGGTATAACGTTGAACACAATTGAGTTCTTGGATACAAAAACATGGGAGCCCAAGTTGACGCTTAAGGGACACTCTGGAAAAGTCGATTCTGTTGCGTTCTCTCCAGATGGAAAAACGATGGCGAGGACTGGCAGTACTATTCTGCTATGGGAATTAACTGATTTGATGACACACCTATCGAAAGTAATAAGTTAAGGAGAACTGAACACAAATGCGAAAATATAAGAACAACTTTGAAGCACGCTATTTATGGAGTGGGATCATCCTCACGATGTCCATATTTTTACACGTCCTATTCTGTTTGCCTGGACCCGCTGATGCGCATAGTATAATTGATTTTTCAGAAATAAAAGATTTCGCGTATTCTCCTGATGGAAACCGGCTTGCTATTGCAGCCAATGATGAAATCTGGTTATATGATGCACATACCTATGAAAAACGACTTACCCTTGTAAAAGACACATCAGATCTTGGTGGATGGTATAAAACACTTGCATTTTCTCCTGATGGAAAAATGTTAGCAAGTGTAAATTCGAGAATTGATGAGATCCAAATTTGGAATCCTATCAGTGGTGAAATCATACTATCATTTCCAGGACAAACAGAAGGCATTAATTCTATTACATTTTCTCCTGATGGGAAAATTCTCGCATGTAAGGACGCAGACAAGAATATCAAACTATGGGATGTAACCACAGGTCAACTTCTAAAGATGCTCAAAATAGATTCAACTATGCTGTTAGCTTTTGCTTTTTCACCTGATAGCAAAACGATTGCGACCTCAGGATTTCAAGAGATACAATTATGGGACGTACCCACAGGTCAACTACGCGAAACACTTAAAGGACACACAGATTTTGTGTTTTCAGTGACGTTTTCTCCTGATGGAGAGATACTCGCAAGTTCAGGATACCAAGAAATACTACTTTGGAATCCTCACACAGGTAAACATCTAAAAACGCTTGATGGACATAGAGGAAGTGTTGAATCACTGGATTTCTCACCAGACGGTAGAACGCTTGCTGGTGGTAGTTACCAAGAAATCTTACTGTGGGACGTGCGCAATGGACAACACATTAAAACGCTTTCAAAACCAAATATCTACCATGCAGGCGTAAATTTTATCGCGTTTTCACCAGATGGACAAAAAATAGCAGGTATGAGTGAGGGCCATTTTCCATTGATACAAATATGGGATGTCAAAACTGGCAAGCATAAGTTAACGTTAAAGGAAGATTGGCGGCATAATAACCCACCGATTATTTTTTCTCCAGATGTGAGTACAGTAATCTGTATCGCTCAAGATTCATTTAGTGGATGGGAATATGTGTTAGTCTTCATGCAACTGCCTAAAGATAAACTGATATCTGGTAATATCAACATCAAGAAAATACAACGTACAGGGACACGTCTCAGTAAAGTGCATGAAACACCAGTCTATTATAAATCACCTGTTAAATCAACCTATTTTTCCCGAGATAGCAAATTACTTATAAGCATTAGTAAAAATGATATTGTTGTATGGAACGCAGAAACTGGAAAACACAGCGTAACACTTAAAGATGAAGCTGCACAAGTCTATTCTGTAGCTCTATCACCTGATGGCAAGACGATCGCAAGCGGAAACGGCTGGACTAACAGTCATATTCGCTTGTGGCACACAAGGAACGGAAAACTCAAAGCAACACTTAAGGGACATACATCTTGGATTGATGCACTTGCATTTTCTCCTGATGGACAGACATTAGTGAGTGGTAGCCGGGATAGCACAATCTGTTTGTGGGACGCGAAAACTGGAAACCACAAGGCTACACTCAAAGGACATACCGCAGGTGTTCATACTGTTGAATTCTCATCTGACGGAGACCTGCTTGCAAGTGCAAGTCAAGATAACACAATTATGTTATGGGACATGTCATCAACATTACAGAACAATCAACCCAAAGCCATATATGAAGGACATACAGATCGGATTAATCTCATCAAGTTTTCTCCAGATGAAAAAACATTGGCGAGTGCAAGTTGGGATAACACAATCCGTTTGTGGGATACTGAAATCGGTAAACACAAAACTATATTGTTAGGACATACTTCCTTGATTAACTACCTTGAGTTTGCAGCTGATGGACATACATTGGTCAGTGGGAGTTGGGACAAAACTATTCGTTTATGGGACACGAAAACAGGAACACTCCGAAACACAATTAGGGATGAATTCTCACAGATTGTCTTGTCTCCTGATAGGAGAACATTAGTTACTCAGGAAGATAGTTTTACACTTCATTTATGGGATTTGAAAAGTGGTAAACACCGAACAACCTTGAAAACAGATGGGCTGAAATTTGAAGGGTTTGCGTTTTTACCAGATGGAACAAGTCTAATTTGTATGGGCAAGGATTTTCGATCAAGAGGAAGAGGGAAAGCGTTTCATCTGTGGGATGTGGATACTGGCAAACTCCAAAGGAAAATCGAAACACAACAACGTTAAATGAATCTTTTGTTGGATAGGTTAAACCTGCAAAACCCATAACTGTCAATTTACCATACGCGCATTCACACAGGTGATTTGGTACTTTGTAAGCGCGCTGGAAACCTGTAAGGAGATAAACCAAATGAGGAAATTCACGATAAAAACACTATTGTCCGAATCCTGGTGCCTCATAGTTTTCTGTACTTCACTGTTTATTTGTCACCATCTCTATTTATACCAAACGACTAAAGCAGATTCTTATGCAACTACTCGTTATAATGATGTTACCTATTCTCCAGATAACAAACGAATTGCAGCTACGTCTACATACTATATTTGGCTATATGATGCACAGACTTTTCAAAATCGTATCGTTTTCAAAGCTGGCTCAGGATATGATTATACACCCAACAATGTTATGTTTTCACCGGATGGGAAAATGTTAGCAGTTGACATTGAGAAGCAGAAAGAAATTCAGCTGTTTAACCCCAAAAATGGTGAACTCATATCAACACTAAAAGGACTTCAAGACAAGGCATCATGCATAGCCTTCTCCCCCGATTCCAAAACACTTGCAAGCGGAAACTACGATAAAACAATCATGTTATGGGATATAGACACAGGAAAGCTATTGAAAACACTGAAAGGACATACCGAAAGAGTATCTTCCATTGCATTCTCACCTGATGGAAAAACACTTGCAAGTGCAAGTTATGACAAAACAATCCGATTGTGGGATTTACCTACAGGAGCACATCATACAACACTAAAAGGACATAAAGAGATTATCTATGCTGTTGCGTATTCCCCAGATGGAAAACTACTCTTAAGTTCAGGACTTGAAAAAATACTGTTTTGGGATACACATACCGGTCAACACCTTAAAACCATTATTGAGCTTATAGATAGTGTTGAATCCATAACGTTTTCAGCTGACGGTGGAATGTTTGCAGCAAGAACTCATCAAGAAATTAAGTTTTGGAACATTGAAAATGATGAATTTCGAACATCTTCCACAAATATTGCAATTCCCCCATTTCCAACAAATTTAGTAAAAGGTAATGTAAAAATTGAATTTTCTCCTGATGGAAATACATTGGCCAGCTTTGATGAGTTAGATTCCAGCATTCATTTTTTTGATGTAAAAACGGGACTATACAAAGGTATAATTTCCCAACCTCAGAGAAATATTAAACGTTCAACCTCATTTTCACAGGATGGAAAACGGATTGCACGTACAACCCGTGATATGCTTAATGTGGACGTGATTAGATTCTGGCAGATTCCGATCGATAAATTGCAGATGCCAATTCACACAACACTTACATTAGAGATGGTAAATACTCGATTCTCTAAAATGCATAAAGAACTCGTAAAATCAATACATTTCTCACCGGATGGAAAAACAGTAGCAAGTGTAAGTAATAGGGTAATTGTGTTATGGGATACTGTAAAAGGTACACCCAAGACTATTCTGAAGGATCCACCGACACAGTTCTATTCCCTTGCTTTTTCACCTGATAGCAAAACGCTTGCAACCGGTGATGGATGGAATAACAATCAGGTCCGTTTGTGGGATACTCATACCGGTAAACTCAAGGCAACACTTAAAGGACATAACACATGGATAGATTCGCTTGCCTACTCTCCAGATAGAAAGTTTTTGGTGAGTGGCAGCAGAGACGGCAAGATGCGCGTATGGAATCCAAAAACAGGAGAACATAAGGTGACTCTGGAAGGACATACAAAGATAATTCATAGAATTGTTTTTTCTCCAAATGGAAAATTGTTTGCCAGTACAAGTCATGATAATATAATTATTTTGTGGGACATACTGTCAACTATACAGAAAGGTCAACCCAAAGTAATCTTTAAAAGCAATACAGCACGCCGTACATACCACCTAAAATTTTCTCCGGATAGCAGAACGCTCGCGCTCGTGAGTGGAGGGGATGATAAAACAATACGACTGAGAGACACAAAAACGGGTCAAAACAAGACTACACTTCAAGGGCATACATCTTATATTGACTTCCTTGATTTTTCACCTGATGGACAGACATTGATCAGTGGCAGTAGAGATAACACTGTTCGTTTGTGGGACATGAAAACAGGTACAATCCGCGCTATCCTTGATAAGAATAGAGAACGATGGTCACATATACTAATTTCACCTCATGGGAGAACTTTAGTTACCCAAGAAGACAGTCAGACGTTTCACTTATGGAACTTAAAAACTGGCAAACTTCGCGCTACCATCAAAGATAAATTTGAGAATTTTGATGCCTTTGCGTTTATTCACGGTGGATCTACACTTCTCAGTATGGATTGGAGTAACACGTTACACGTATGGGACGCGGAGACAGGCGAATTCCAAATGAAAATCAAAACGCAGCGCGAAATCAGATAAAAATTTTGTAGGTACACAAACAGGACAGAGGCCCAATGATTGCCCAGATGCTGCCAATGACGAAATCTACAAATTTCAATCCTAAAACGAAATGAATCCTATGGGATCAAAGGTAAAACTATGAAAATATTGATTCAAATACTAATTATTTTTTGTTTCTCCGTTGGATTAAACCCAGCAGACGCTCAAAATCCAGACTATACAACATGGGGATTACCCGAAGGTGCAATTGCACGCCTTGGCAAAGGCAGCGTAACAGGTAAAATTGAGTTTTCACCAAATAACAAAATCATTGCAATTCCAACTTCAATCGGAATATGGCTCTATGATGCACGAACTTATAAAGAAATTTCATTATTAACTGGACATACAGCACCAGTGGAGGAAGTAACTTTTTCTCCAAACGGAAAGATACTTGCCAGCAAAGCAGAATGGGCTGACAAAACTATCCGTTTGTGGGACCTCTCAAACAGAAAGGCTATTGGAAAACATAAAGCAACATTGACTGCTCATAAGGCAGAGATCTACTTTATAGAATTCTCGTCGGATGGGAAAACGCTTGCCAGCGCAAGCGAAGATACAAATGTGATTTTGTGGAACCCCCACACTGGTGAACAAAAAGTGACTATCAAAGAACATAAAAGTAAAATTACTTCTATTGACCTATCTCCAGATAACAAAATGTTGGCAAGTTGCAGCTTTGATAGTCCAATTCTGTTATGGGACACAAAAACTGGAAAACAGATACGCACACTTGAAAAAAATGACCACACTATCTATAATATCGAATTTTCTTCGGATAGTAATATGATTGTAGGTTCAACTTATGATGGAATACTCATTCTATGGGATGTAAACACGGGAAAACAGATACAAAAATTTACAGGACCGGGGGATGAGGCTTCTTCTGTAAAGTTCTCTCCTGATCAACAGACTTTAATCAGTCAACACTACGGTGTGACTGTTTTGTGGGATGTAAAAACGGGAAAACAAATTGATGAATACAAGGGATATTTAACGATTTCTCTGGATTGGAATTTATTTGTTAGAAATATGGTAATATCCAATTATGGAATGCAAAAACGGGAAAACAGTTAAAAACACTCACAGGATATAAAGAGGAACCGAAGTGGTTAACTTTTTCTCCCAACAGTAAATTTCTCGCAAGTGAATCTGGAATCTGGAATATAGATAGTGGAAAATTCAAAGCAATCAATAATGAACATCAGCCAGTTGGCACCGTTGTCAAGTACATCCAAAATGGAGAAACGCTGGCGAACTGGGAGGGGATGGTTGGGGAGATGTTCCCCCGTTGCAACTGTGGGATACAAAAACAAGAAAACATAAAGGAACTTTTACTGGCCGTAGTTTTGCAGTTACTGAAGACGGTGAGACGCTTGCCAGTAGTACCATAAGAACGAATGACACCACTCAAATTCTTATATGGAATGTGAAAACCCACGAATTAAAACACACTATTACAACAAACTACAGACATGATATTAGCAATCTCTTTTTTTCACCGGACGGTAAAACCTTGGCAAGTAGTGGAAGAACTGATAAAGGTATTGAAACTTATGACTTGTGGGATACAACAACAGGTGAATGTAAACTGACAAAGGGATCTAAAAAAGATAGAGTATATCCCATCACATTTTCTGCTGATAATAATCAATTAGTCTATAAAGGAAATAGTAATATCTATTTCTTGAATACGAAAACGGGAGAACAGACACATGTGAAATTTGATTGGAATATGTATATAGTTAACTTCGTTTTTTCTCCAGATGAAGGAATGTTTGCAATAAGTGATTCTGATGATACCGTTCGGTTATGGAACACAAAAACGCGGGAACAGATCGCAACATTGATTGCACATACAGATCACATCTCTTCAATTGCATTTTCGCCCGATGGAAAAACTATAGCAACCGCAAGTTTTGACGAGACAATCCGGTTGTGGGATACAACAACCGGAAAACGTAAAACAACATTGGTCGGACATAAAGACAGAGTTCTTTCTGTTACCTATTCACCAGATGGAAATACACTATTGAGTACAAGTGAAGACTTGACGATTCGCCTATGGAACGCAGATACAGGAAAGCACAAATTGACTCTCGTTGGACATACAAAACCTGTTACTTCAGTCGCATTTTCCCCAAATGGGAAAACTTTCACAAGCGTTGGAAATGAAATACTCCTATGGAGAATTAAGTAATGTTCTTCCTTTTAAAAAATAATCTACTTAAGGAGATAAACACGGATGAAGAAACTCAAGAATAATATGTTTTTATCCAAATTTTGGTATGTGGTAATTATATGTACATCACTGTGTATTTATACGCAATTGAATTTAGCCAGAATTGCTAAAGCTGACACTTATGTGACACCAGATATAACACAGGTCGCATATTCTCCAGATGGAAATCGGATAGCAGCAGCAACTTCTTGGGGCGGAATACAGATGTATGACACACATACATATAAAAAGCGATTATATTTTAGAGTTACACTCAAATGGGATAAAAAGTCCAATATAGTCGTGTTTTCGCCAGATGGGAAAATGTTAGCAAGCGGTGGGACAAATCCCGAAGAGGTACAGTTGTGGAATCCTATGACTGGAGAAAAAATAACAACATTTGAAGGACATACAGAGAGAATTACTTCTGTCGCGTTCTCCCCGGATGGTAGGACACTTGCAAGTGGAAGCTACGATAAATCTATCTTACTATGGGACATACACACAGGTAAACACATAAAAATACTTACTGGGCATAAAGAGAAAGTCACTTCCATTGCCTTCTCCCCGGATGGTAGGACACTCGCAAGTGGAAGCTTTGACAAAATTATTATGCTTTGGGACGTTCAAACCGGTGAGTTGCGAAAAACACTCAAAGGACATACAGATTTAGTCTATGCCGTGACCTTCTCCCCAAATGGCAAGACAATCGCAAGTTCAGGCTATCAGAAAATTTTGTTGTGGGATGCACACACTGGACAACACCAATATACATTTTCGGGATACATAGGGAGTGTTAAATCAATTGTGTATTCTCCTGATGGTAAAATACTTGCTGGTGCAGGACATCAAGAAATAAAGTTATGGGACGTAACCAAGACAGACCTTGGAAAATCCTCAACAAACAGAACAAAAATAAAAGTAGGAATATCTTCAATCGCATTTTCTCCTGATAGTCAATTCTTAGTGGGTACAGGTGGTATTGGTGATTCAATAATGTTGTGGGATCTAAGAGCAATGAAGTATAAGTTTAGTTTTAGTGGAACTCAGATATACGGTAATCGTTCAATCAAAGTCTCTCCAGACTCAAAGCGAATAATGCGAACAGGTAGAGGTGAATATAACAGGTCTGACGTTATTAGATTCTGGCAGATTCCGACTGAACCAACGCAATTGCAAATTCACACCATTTTACCATTAAAAACAGTAGAAACCCGAGTCTCTGAAGCGCATAAAGAACTCGTAAAATCAACAATGTTCTCGCCAGATGGTAAAACAGTGGTAAGTATTAGTAATAACGAAATTGCTTTGTGGAACGCTGAAAAAGGCAAACATATAACCACATTAAAAGACCCATCCGCGCAGTTCTACTCACTTGCTTTCTCACCTGACAGCAGAACACTTGCAACCGGCGATGGATGGAATAACAATCAGGTCCGTTTGTGGGATACTCATACCGGTGAACTTAAGACAACTCTTAAAGGACATAACACATGGATAGATATACTTGCCTACTCACCTGATGGAAAGTTCTTGGTGAGTGGCAGCAGGAACGGCAAGATGCGCGTATGGAATCCAAAAACTGGAGAACATAAGGTAACTCTGAAAGCACATACAAAGAGAGTTCATAATATTGTTTTTTCTCCAAATGGAAAATTGTTTGCCAGTACAAGTCAAGATAATACGATTATTCTGTATATTGTTTTTTCTCCAAATGGAAAATTGTTTGCCAGTACAAGTCAAGATAATACGATTATTCTGTGGGACATGCAGTCAACATTACAGAAAGGTCAACCTAAAGCAGTCTTTAAAGGTCATATTGACCAGATTAACCAGCTAATGTTTTCTCCGAATAGTGGAACACTCGTAAGTGGAAGCAGTGATAACACAATACGACTGTGGGACACAAAAACGGGTCAAAACAAAGCTACACTTCAAGGACATACGTCTTCTATTGACTTCCTTGATTTTTCACCTAATGGGCAAATGCTGGTTAGCGGTAGTAGAGATAACACTGTTCGATTGTGGAACATGAAAACAGGGACAATTCATACTATTCTTAATAAAAACAGAGAAGCATATTCACAGATTGTGATTTCACCCCATGGGAGATCCTTGGTTACTCAGGAAGACAGAGAAACTTTTCACGTATGGAATCTGAAAACTGGAACACTCCGTTATACCATAAAAGAAAAACATGTGGATTTTGATGCTTTTGCGTTTATTCACGGTGGATCTACACTTCTAAGTATGGATTGGAGCGATACCTTACATGTATGGGATGCGGAAAATGGTATGTTCATTACAAAAATAAAAACAACGGATAATTTCAGATAAAGATTTTGTAGGTGCGTCGGCCAGAAACCGACCCGATGATTACCAAGGTACTACCGATTATACCATTTCTAATTGATAATGTCTCTTTTTTGTAGCATAAACTTCCAGTTTGTGCCTAAAGAATGACTACCATAACAACCGTTCTAATGAGACAATAATTTATAGAAATGGTATTACATAATCCCAAAAAAAGTGGTGCTACGCAGCGGTGCAACTTCACCATAAGATCCGTAGAGGATTGTGAAGAAATACTATCGGTAGGTTTTAACTATTTCTGATATGACAATTCGTCTGTTTTTCCAATTGAGTCGGGCAGGAGGTATGAGATAAATTCCATCAATTGGGATGGTCTCTTGATTACGTATTTCCCGGACAAAGTCAAGTGTCAACTGCATACCGAGTTCATTGCCTGCTGTGTCACCAAGGTCTCGGAACTTGTCCACTATGAACTGTGGGATGTACAGCCCCAAATTGTCACGAAGATAAGAAGTACTGCGCGCACTCGTCAAAGGAAGGATACCGAAAAGGATTTTTATGTTGAGATGTTCAGCAGCTTTATGCGCGCGTTCAATGTCTTCAAAAGTCCATACTGGTTGAGTATAAGCAAATTTTGCCCCTTCTGCAACCTTGTTGGCAAGATGTTTAACGTGAGGGTCAAGGTTTTCTGCAATCGTGTATCCGCCCCCATAATAAAATCCACACGGGTCACCGATTGACGAACCATCCGCCAGTTCACCATGATTGAGACGAGAGATGAGTTTCATGAGTTGGATAGCACCCCTGACATCAGGCACAAGACTTGCCGATTCATACGGACCAGCTTTCGGATGATCGCCTGACAAAGCAACGATTCCACGTATGCCTAACGCCTCTGCTTCTAATAAATGGGATTGCATACTGATGAGATTGCGGGAGCGCGTTGTCCAATGAATGAGGGTCGGAATGTGGGTCACTTGCTGAAGCCGAAACGCAGTACCAACTGCACCTATGTTCACAGCAGCACCAGAATTGTCTGTCACATCAAATAGGTCAACCTCCATAGCAGCAAGTACTTTCGCTTCCTTCAGCAATGCCCGTAATTGGGGAAAGGTATTTGCACGTGCTTCTACACTTACGATCCGTTCTCGTGTTTCAAAAACCTGTTGGATAGGGTTATCCCTTTTTTCCTTGTGTGTTGGGACACTTTTCGGGAGGACAAAGATGCGGGTTTGCCGCCTAATCGGTTTCATAGAAGCAACTGCTTGACGTATTCTGGCAATGTACTGTGGGGTTGTGCCGCAGCACCCACCGATCATGTTTGCTCCGAGGTCGACTAATTTGTGAACATAGTCGGTAAAGACATCCGCACCAACGGTATATGAAACAGCGATCTCACCTTGTTCCACCCTTGGATTGCCAGCGTTTGGTTGCACGACGAGTGGCACCCTGATGACAGGAGCGAGGAGTTCCATTGCTTGAACGAGATCGTGCGGACCTCTGCAATTGATGCCGACAGCGTGTGCACCAAGCTGCTCTATTTCCTGTGCAAACACACGGACATCTACACCAGTACCAACAGTCCCCCCCGAAATCCCACTAATCTCAACAACAACTGGAACTCCATAAGTCAGTGCCTGTTTTGTAGCGATTTCTGCCTGTTTTTGAGAAACGAATGTCTCCAGAATCAGTAGATCGACACCTTCATCAACAAGCCCATCCATCTGTTCTTTGAAAAGCTGACGTGTTGTTTTCGTAGAGGGTATTTCAGACGTAACATTTATATCATCTGAGTTGAAAGGAATTTGACCAACTGACCCAGCAACATAGCATCGTTGTCCAGCTGCCCTTCGTGCTAATTTCACTCCAGCACGATTGATTTCTTCAACTTGATTGTCAAACCCATGAATTGCTAACGCTTCGCGATTTGCCTGATATGTGTTGGTTTGGATAACATCCGCACCAGCATCTGCATAACCTTGATGAACTCTAACAACTTCGTCAGCGTAGTCTTCAATAATGTTACATGCGTCTACACAAGGAAGATTCGCTGGTATCTGTTTGCGTAGTTCTGTTCCGATAGCACCATCACAAACAAGTATACGGTGTTTGATGGCTTCTATGAAGGTATCTTTAGTTAAAAGGGTCATATTCATTCTAAAGGTGTTCGTTGCAAACCACTATATAGTAGACCCCGTACCTACGATATAAGCACGGGGATGTCTTGAAGTATATTGCAATGAATTGAAATTCAGCAAATTCATTGAAAGTTATTCAATTGTTTCTCCAGCTTTTTCTATTGGGATAAAGTAATAGCCGAAGATAATGCACATCTCGTCTTCGGAGGTAAGTCCGAATTGGAGTGGCACATTCTTATCGTAGTTGTTGTGTGTACACTGAAAAGACAATCCGTCATCAACACTTAAGATAAGCGGGGATGGAAATAGTGTAATCGGTGCATCGTCATAAGCAATACTCCGATGCAATAGATCGCCTGAAGAATCTTGGAATATTTCAAACAACTCCCCATGTCTATGCATGTGAGAAGTGAGGAGGAAGACATGTAATTCGGTATCTGGGTCGTGTCCTCTACGTTCTAATTCATCTTCAACATACCATGTCAATTTTGCGACACGTGTAGTATTTGGAGGCACGTTAATGCTTCTGTTTGAAACAAAGATCTCAATTGCTTCGTACTTTACCTCTTCCTCTGGTATTGTATAGATATTGACATAAGTTTCACCGATCAACATTTCATCGCCAAGAAGATTGATATAGTGCGAATTGAGGTCGAACACAGTATCGCCCGGTAAACGCAAACCTACGCCTTCAGGAAACTCAAATAAGGTATCATCGGTTTGTGTACCAACGACAAAGAGTCTATCAATACCAAAATTTCCGAGAACTTGCGGGTCATCAGGATCAAGTTCTCGGAATTGGTCTTCTGGGTTAACAGCAATGCTAGGGTCTACTCCCCTATTTTGAACACCGTTTGCAAGTCCTTCCTTTGTCAGACGATAGACAATAAAGTGATGGCTGCCGGACGGATAGAATATTTCAACTCTGTTGATGAATATATCTTCCTCAACGGGTTGTCCGTTTTCGTCCTTAATCTGAGTTGCATAGAAGACCTCTCTTTCAGTTCCGGGTTCAATTTTGAAAGGCGGTAAATGTATCTGATAACCTTCTCCGGGAGCGGGTGGCGGTGGTGGATTAAATACCTCTTCGGGATCACGTAAAATACCGAGGTCACCGACACCAGCAACTTTTCCAGTGCGTGGTGCTCCTGCAGCTATCCAGGTCCAGATACCATCTATTTTGCCTTTGTGAACGGGTCCCATCCCAAAGGGCATGCGTCCCCCCATGGCTGCATCTTCTGGTCCTTTCAACTTCGTTAACAAAAAACTGTTATCAGGATTATTAGGGTCAACAAGCTTCATACCTGCGTCCGCTGCGGCTTGATTGCGTGGCACGCGGTCAACCAAATCTTGATATGATTGACCATAAGTTAAATTCAGATTCGCTGCGTTAGCAGGAGGTGCGTGGCATGCGCCGTTTGCACAACTTTTATCAAAAATATTGTCTTGAATATCATGATAGGTAGAGTGATCATCATGTTCAGTTTCACCGAAACGGTTTGATACCCGAACAAGATCAAGAACATTCACAATACCATCACGATTGACATCCGGGTTTTCATCTGAGGTTCTATCCCCAGGACCACCGAATGCTGATGAGACTAACACAAGGTCAAGTATATCTACGGAGCCATCATTGTTGACATCTTCCAATAAGGTTGATTCATTGTCATGACTGAATACTATAAACGACACACCTACTATAAATAGTAAAATAAACGTGGAATAAACGATCTTTCTATACATTATTTGCAATTATCCTCCAGATGTTGTTCTTCTGTTTTATCTGTGACATAGTTGAAAAACTTCTGCTTTGAAGTAAACCTATATTTCAAGAGTGTCCATGCAGCAAAAAACCCATCCGACCAAAAACGGAGTTTTTTACCTTCCTTTTTCGTACGTGGGAAATAAGAGACCGGAACTTCATGTATCTGATAGCCAGAACGCAATATTTTCGCTGTTATCTCCGGACAAAATTCAAACCCTTCACAAGTTAAATCAATCTGTTTGATTAGATTTGTAGTAAACAATTTATATCCTGTGGATTCATCGGTGATTCTGCACCCGTAGAGTATATTTGTATACATCGCAAGAATACGGTTTGCCAAATAATTATGAATGCTGGCATTTCCTCTACCGTTTAGAAACCGAGAACCGTAAACGACATCTACTTTCCCATTCTCCAAAGGTTTGATGAGATGTAATAAGTCATTTGGAGAAAGTTCCATATCTGCATCTTGAATGACGACAGCATCCCCTTTGATGTATGGAATTCCGGTACGAATTGCGAATCCTTTACCACGATTTTCATCACAATGAACAATTGTAAGGTTTTCATTTTCATGTAGGTTTTCAAGGATCGCATGCGTCCCATCCGTTGACCCATCATTGACAACGATGATTTGTGTATCAAGGGGTAGGGCTTGTACAGTTTCAAGTACCTGTTGAATTGTTTGCTCTTCGTTGTACGCAGGAATTATAACAGATACTAACATTATACATATATTATTAGCAGTCAGTAGCTAAGTCTTAGCAACTGAAGTTTAATATTTTGTCTACTTCCTTTACGTGCTAACTACCAACTGATTAGAGTAACGATTTTACCATACCACCGTCTGCTTGAATAGTAGTTCCCGTGATATAACTCGCTTTTTCTGAAGCGAGAAAAACGACCAAGTTTGCGAATTCTTCTGGATCCCCAATTCTCCCAAGAGGTATATCTGCTGTCATTTTTTCAAGCGTAGCTTCGTAAGAAATCCCCGCTTCTTCTGCACGAACTGTTGCCAACTGCTTTATTCTGTCGGTGAAGATGATACCAGGACATACGTTGTTGACCAGAATATTATCTGGTGCAAGTTCTGTTGCAAGCGTTTTTGCGAATCCAATGACACCTGTTCGTGCCATATTTGACAGCATGAGGCCATCAACGGGCTGTTTAACTGAGACTGAAGTGAGATTGATTATCCTGCCGCTTCCTCGTCGACGCATAATTGGAACAACAGACCGACATAAATTGATGGTACTCATCAAATTTAGATGCACTGCAGTGTGATAGTCTTCTTCTAAAAGATCATCAAACCTGCCTGCTCTTGGTCCGCCAGCGTTGTTAACCAGAATATCAATTCCACCAAAGTGAGATAATACTTTTCCTATTAGAGTTTCTACCTGATCTAATTTACTGACATCGGTTGGTACTGCTAACACTTCGGAACCCGTGGCGTTACGAATATGTGTTGCAGTTTCTTCAAGTGTCCCACTGTTTCTTGCACAGATGGCAACTTTTGCCCCTTCTTGTGCAAGACCGAGTGCAATTGCTTTCCCAAGCCCTTTACTAGATGCTCCTACAACTGCAATTTTACCCGTAAGTCCAAGATTCATATTATCTAAAATAGGCAACAATTTGCCTAACCCTTTCAAAATTGAAGATTCTGTCTTACGTGGTTAAGTATACCTGTTTTGTATTTTGTTGTCAAGGTTTAAAATGACATGGGGTGTGTAAAGTTTTTGGCATGTGTCTGAACCAGGATTTTCAGGATTTCTTGATTTGAAAATCCTGCTAATCCTGGTTCAGACAAGAAACCAAACTTTACACAACCATAATTTAACAGAGGCATTCAATTGTCTCAAAGCATCATTGTTGGAGGGGTTTCTAACCCCGATTATTTGTTGGAGGGGTTTCCAACCCCGATTATTTGTTGGAGGGGTTTCTAACCCCGATTGGACAGATTTTTGCTCAAGAAATCGGGGTTAGAAACCCCTCCAACAAATAATCGGGAGCAACTCGGGTTTCTTTGATTGAATATTGCTACTCAAATGTAATTGCAGCAAGAACACCGGCATGATTTGAGGGCCACAAACCAGAGTCTAATTTATCTTCTGCCTTATCACCTACGGTCTGTGTAACGACAGTATATGGATGATGGAAATTACGGACGAATATTTGATCAATCCGAACCGTAAGATCACTCACAGGATTCAGAATGTCGCTGTCTTGACAGCAGGTATTTCCTGTTCCTTCAGAATCTGTTTGCCAAAGGTCAACATATCCTGCGGAAATAATCATGTTATAACCAGTGCCTTCCGTTGCCCTCGTATTGAAGTCACCCAACATAATGATAGGAAGGTCTTCATTAGAAAGAATATCAATCAATTCCTGAGTTTGTGCAACGCGATTCACTTCAGTAGTTGCTTCTAAATGTGTGTTAACAACACGGTAAGTCACACCTGAAACAGTGGCATCTACAGCAGCATATCCTCTTTGTATCTCCAATCCGAACATATCAATAGTCAGTGCATTTGTATAGTTTGCACTTGTTGGTCGTGAAATTTCAACATCGCTACGCGCGAGAATGACATCATAATCAGTCAGTCTAACATCAACAAAAGCGGAGTCCAAGATCATCGGCATTTCAATATCAAGGTTTTCTACTTGGGCAGCAACCTGATAGCTTAATCCTTCACTCCGAAGCGCATCCATCAAAATTTGGAGATAATCCATGAAAACTTCTTCTGCAAGTGTCGGATTGTCAGGAAGAAAATCTCCAGGGTTTTGTAATCGGATCAGTGAAATCTCTTGCAAGCCGATCAGATGTGGTTGATGCGTTCCTATAATTTTGGCAATTCCAGCAGCACGACCCGGAAAATCTGCTGCGATGACATTATTATATATATTCGCGACTTCACCCGGCACTTGGAAAAAGTCCTCAACGGACAAGAGAGGGTCGGCACTGCTGCCAACATATACATTATAGGTCATCACTTTCAGTGGTTCTGGTTCGGACATATCGGGGGGTAGTACCACTGTATCTGTAATTGTCTCACACCCAGAAATTGCTATAATCAAAACAAACAACAAAAACGATTTTCTCATCATTAACAAATTGTTCCTCCAAAATATATTGTGATTAATTTCTTTCTGAAAAAGGGTTATAGACTTTATGCACATTCACCATAGACATATTCACTATCCAAGGTAGTTAACTTGATCTTTAGAATGTGATTGATCGCTGATTCTGGAACGTCAACAAGAACCCGTAGATAGTTTTCAGTGAAACCAGCAAGTAGTTGATTCTCACCGTCCTTATTATCCTCAACTAATATGCGTTTATATTTACCCAGCATCCGTTGACGAAATGTAGTACTAAGTTCTTTACCCAATTGGATCATTTCACTACTACGTGATGATAAAATATGGGGAGGAACTTGATCGGGATATGACGCTGCAGGTGTGCCTTTTCTGGGGGAATAACGAAAAACATGTAGCTGGCTAAAACCTATCTTCTTGACGAACTGAAGTGAATCATGAAAATCGGAATTAGTTTCCCCTGGGAAGCCAACCATAATGTCGGTTGTAATACCAACATCGTCAGTAAATTGAGTGCGCAGTTTATCAACAAGTTGGGCAAACTGCTGAGTTGTGTAACGTCTTTGCATACTGCGTAGCACTCTATCAGAGCCAGATTGAATTGGAAGATGAAAATGTGGCATGCACTTGGGGAGAGCAGACATACGTTCTACCAGAATATCTGGGAAATACATCGGTTCAATAGAACTAAAGCGGATCCGTTCAATACCGTCAATATCATGTATGTGTTCTATTATGTCGGCAATATTCTTATCTCTACCTGTGTCTTGCCCGTAAGCACCAAGATGGACACCTGTTATAACAATTTCCTTTATCCCACTCTCTGCAATACGTTGTGCTTCTTCTTCTATATCAGCAAGTGGACGACTTGTCATTCTTCCACGCACATAAGGTATGATGCAATAGGTACAGAAAGCACTGCAACCGTCTTGAACTTTGATGAGGGCGCGGGTGCGTTTGCCAGCATTGCTTACACCACTGCTAAAACGGGCATGTTCCCGAATGGCATCATGTTGGATAGGTGCTATCTGAAGGAGTGATTTAGCACGTAACTTGTCAAGATAGATTTGAATATCGGCTTTCTCACGGTTACCAAACACAAACGTCACACCCGGGATTTGCTCTATTGTTTTCCTATCACTTTCAGCATAACAACCGGTGACAAAGATATCCGCGTTCGGATTTTGACGAATAGCCTTCCGGATAGTCTGTCTTGCCTTTTGGTCAGCAGCATTTGTAACCGTGCATGTGTTAATGAGATATAAGTCAGCGGGTTGAGCTTCATCAACAACCGTATATCCATTGCTGAGAAGAGTTTCACGCATTGATTGTGTGTCGTATTGATTGACTTTACAACCCATCGTAATAAGTTTTGCAGTTTTCATGTTTTCTTCAGATTATATTTGGCATTCATAAGCAACGATTACAATGCTTGCAATCGCTGCGGTTTCGGTTCTCAAGATATTTGTACCAAGTGAAACAGGGACACATCCACATTTTATTACATCATTTGCTTCTTTATCAGTTAAACCACCTTCTGGACCAACTAAAATTGCGATTGATTCTAAATTTGTTGCCCGTTGTAAAACCGATTTTATATGTTGTTCTGTCTCGTTTTCCCACAAAAGCAAACTAAGATTATAGGTTTGAAAATTGTTTAGACATTCTCCAAGGGGCTTTATATCACATAATCTCGGCAACCAGACCCGTTTACATTGCTTTGTTGCGGAAATCACTATCCGTTCCCATCGTTCAATTCTATTCTTACTCGGTTCTTGTAATGACCGTTCTGTTGATATTGGCACAATCTCTGTCACACCGAGTTCGGTTGTTTTCTGCAAAATTTGTGTCATTTTATCATTCTTCGGCACACCTTGAAAAAGGGTAATTAGGGGTGTTTTTCTCTCATGAAATTTGTGACTGAGAACTCTTGCATGCGAAGATTCAGAGCCTATACGAATCACTTTCGCAATACAAACACTCCCTTCTCCGTCAATAATTCTGACTTTTTCATTTGGTCTTAATCGTAGTCCATTACGTAAATGGTGATGTTCTGAACCTGAAATAGAAACTTGGTCATTGATTTGGGATTTCGGAACATAGAATGTGTGCATTTATAAAAGCGTCTGTGAAAACCACTTTACTCTATTGTTCGGAGTTGGTTGATAGCTTTCTTTGGATTTTCGCTACGGAATATAGCTGTACCAGCAACAAGGATAGACGCGCCAGATTGAATAGCAAGCGGAGCAGTTTCCGTTGTTACGCCTCCATCAACAGAAATTTCTGGGGTATTGTCCATATCATCTATAACCTGCTTTATCTCACTTATTTTGGTATAGGTATCTGATATGAAAGTTTGTCCTCCGAATCCTGGTTCAACACTCATAGGTAAAACAAGGTCTAATTCTGAAATATACGGGATGACTTCGTGAGTCTGTGTATTAGGCGAAAAGGCTAAACCCACTCCAATATTGTGTGTTTTGATTGATGCAATTACTGCTTCCGTTTCGTCATCACTCTCAACATGAAAGGTAATCATGTCTGAACCAGCATCAACTAAAGCATTGATATAGCGGAGCGGATGTTTAACCATAATATGTACATCAAATGGCACATCTGTTTTGTTACGAACAGATGCGATCATGAGTGGACTTATTCCGAAGTTTGGAACAAAATCTCCATCCATAACATCAAAATGAAGTAAGTCTGCACCTGCGTCAATAACGCGTTCTATCTCATTAGACATTTGACTAAAGTCTGCTGCTAATAATGAAGGTGCTATTTTTGGACTATTCTTGTATAGATTGTTCATCCATTAATTTTTGTGGTTTACTTGTCCCTGTGCAAATAACAACTATGGTAGATTATGGAATTAATTACACACTTTCGCAGGTAGGAGCGACCTCCCGGTCGCGACCAGAGGTCGCTCCTACAGAAGATGTGTATAATTCTTTCCATATTTCACCATAAGCTACTGATAATGCCGCTCATATATTTTCTTGTTATCTTCAAAAACAATCACAACAGTTGGACCGAAAACTTTAACTCTTCGATTTTCTAAATCAATTACGGTTCCAGGGGAGTAAGAGCCCTCTAAGACTTTACGGTTACCATAGTCATCAACGACTACGATCTTCACAGCCAAGGAACGTGTGCCTTCGTCACTTACAGTGTGTTTGTGCGTTAACAATCGACCTACTTTGTCAGATTGATCGTTTTTTCCACTGACTTCAAGCGTAATCACATCTCCTGTTCTAACGAGCTTTTCATGCGTAATAATGTTACCTGATTGTACTATTGGATGAGGACCAATTTTAATTTCTACATACAAACCGAGTGCTTCTAATACAGGTAAAACCTCATTGATAGGTTCGTTCTGTAAATCGGGCAATTGTATGTATTTGGGTTTTCTACCAAGACTTACCAATAGATTCACTTTTGCATCGCGTTCGGCAAGTTGACCTTCTGCAGGATTCTGTGCAATTACTGTATCGGGTAAATAATTGTCCGAATGGACATGTGCTACAGAAGTTGGAAGGTACCCCGCGTTTTTTAGGGTTTCGTGTGCGGCATCCTCTGATTTTCCAATAACGGATGGAACATGAGTTAACTTTGCTCCAACACTCACAGTAATTCTGACTTTGTGATCTGGTTTGATACTAAAGTTTGCAGGTGGATCTTGATCCACAACACTACCTATCGGTTTAGGGCTGCTTGCTTCTTGAATCATTTTCTCCACGCTTAATCCAGCAGTGTTAAGCGCATGAACTGCTTGGAAAAAAGTTTTACCGACGATGTTTGGTACCAGAACTTCTGTTGACTTAACCCACTGTGGAATAACAACAAAAAGAGTCAAGGAACCCACAATACCCATCACTATTAAGCAATAGATAGCGACTTTAACCATACCCCACAATGTTTTGTTTAGTTTATTCAGTCCCATCTCTTATACCCCGAATAATACTCTCAAAAAATATCATATTTCTGCAAAACGTTCTCCTGATTTTATTCTATAACCATTAACGAAGTCTTTTGCTGACATTACTTTTTTTGTTGCAGGTTGGACATGAATTAACTCAATTTCTCCGTTTTTGGTTACAACAATTAGTTTTCCATCTGTTGTGAATTGAATAGTACCAGGTTCTTCCTGTCTTGTGCTAACAACCTTTTTTTGTGTGTTTAGCAGAGGAAGAGTTTGTATAATCTTAAGTAGAGTTCCTTGACGAAAATTCGTAAATGCCCCAGGCCAGCCAGAAGTACCCCTAACAAGATTATGAATATTCATAGCGGATTCGTTCCAATCAATTTGTCCAATGTCTTTTGTCAATCGTGGTGCATGTGTTGCTTCATCGTGCTTCTGAGGTATTGCAGGTGGTGGTTGTCCATTTGGGATGTTTTCCAAAACATCAATTAGTAATTTTCCTCCAACTTCTGCCAGTTGAAATTGTAAATTTTCTGCTGTATCCTCAAGTCCGATTTGGATTCGTTCTGCACATATTATATCACCAGTATCTTCTCCAGCGTCTAATAACATAAGCGTAATACCCGTTTCTATTTCCCCATTGATAATTGCCCATTGAATTGGGGCTGCCCCTCTATATTTCGGTAACAGGGAAGGATGCAGATTTATAACACCACATAGGGGGATGTCTAACACTGATTGGGGTAAGAGCTGCCCGAAGGCTGCAACAATAATAACATCAGGTTCCAACTGTTTAATAACATTTACAAACTCCGGTTTTCTGACTTTCTCAGGTTGGAAAATTGATAAGTTATTTTCTAATGCAACTTTTTTCACAGGAGAAGGTGTTAATTTTCTTCCTCTCCCACTGGGACGGTCAGGTTGTGTGACGACACATAAAATTTCAATGTCATAGGCAATGAGTTTGTTTAGCGCAGGAATAGCAAATTCACTTGTGCCCATATAGATTACACGCATATTTGTAAACTACCTATGTTTCTCCAATTATTGTCCGCATCTATATGTGAATTAGAAACGTATTTGAAAGAACGGAATATAAATACTATCAACAGTTTCAGTCGTCCACTCATTTAGTTGTGTGAATCTCAGTGGTTGTGAGGATCGTCTATAGAATATCGATTTTGCGTGGACATTCGCATTTGGTCCATTTCCCCCGATTCCTGTAATTGTACCATCTGGTGGTAGTTCATCCTCAGAAGGAGGTGTAGGGGGTTTGTACTCAGGAATACTCGGGGCAGACCTGTCAACATCACGCGTATGATACCAGTCCCAAATACCGATAAACAGGGACAACGATACAGCACAAATACCCATTACACGATAATTTTGCGGTGACAAAACCGGTGCAATTTTACTGTCCTGAATCATTCTTACACCCCGAACCCCGAAATAACTATGAATAGCTGTAAATGGAAGTGAACTTAACGTAACAATTTCAAACCGTCTCAAGGCACTTTCATGGTATTCTTCCTCATGCTTATGAGTTTCTTGTGCTTGTATAGTTGGTGTGAGTATAAAAGTAGTAAGAATTGCCAGAATAAACAAGTAATTTCTAAGTAATAACATCTTTTTCCCTTAATATTATGTATAATTATTGAAATAATTATACATATCTTCTGTAGGAGCGACCTTTGGTCGCGACCAAAGGTCGCTCCTACAACTCAAAATGTAGAATTAATTGTATAATCTATCATAGTTTCTTTTCAGATATAAAGTAAATCCTGAAACTTATATGAATTTCAATAACTATGGGTGGTGTGGTTCAATTTGCATTCCTTTTCTGAAATTGGAAAAGGTAAACGATCAGCATTCCTGCACCTATGCAAACGCTGACATCGGCTACGTTAAAAGTAGGCCAAAACAGATTCTTACTTTCAATCCCAAACTGAAGAAAGTCAACGACCTCTCCCAAAAATAGTCTATCAATAAAGTTACCCACTGCGCCTCCGAGAACAAAACCGAGAGCTGTTTGTACCCATCTACTGTTTCTATAACGGTATGAATACACAAAAATAAAGATAAGAGCAGCGATAGTTACTAATACAAGCAATATCCGTTGATTAGCCAGAATGCCGAATGCTGCACCTGAGTTTCTATGATGACTCAGGTAAAAAAAACCTGTAATGACTGATATGCTGTCACCCTCTTGTATGTTCACTTGTACAATCCATTTAGTTAGGATATCAAGCAACAACATTGGTACAGCTATAGCAAACAGTGGTAAAGCCTTTTTAAAGTATTGAGTTAAATTAGTCAATTCCTTAATTTATCCTTATCCATTTAAGTTATTTTTACGAGTTTTTTGTCTTCTTAAGCAGTTCCCACTTTTCTATTGATTCTTCATCAGCAAAGATTTGTGGTAAACTAACAATTTTTTCTTCAAAAATACTAGTTGAATCAGAGAACCCTTTAGCGTACATCTCTTCTGCTAAAAAAGGAAGTATGGGGGATAAGTTCTGGAGAATTACTTTGAATACAGATGTAAGAACACTCTTTGAAGAATTCGAACCATTTTCTATGTATAAGTCAATATACAATAGGAGATCTTTTTCACAGAAGTCAAAAATCTTTCGCCACATCTCAAAGAAATCTCTTTTTTTGTAAACTTCCCGAATATCACCAAGCAGTTGATTTGTCATGGAGATTATATGTATGTCATGCTCAGGTAAGGTGTCTGCAGCATTTTCATCTGATATATTTGATAAAATTAGATCGTTATTGGAATCTGAATTCTTATTTAGTTTGTTCTTGTATGCAACGACCCGATCTAAAATGATTCTTAGTTGATTGTATTCCTTATTTGTTTGATCTATTATCTCTTTAAGTTTTTGTGCCTCGTCAACATCAGCAGGTACTCTACTGATTTCTGTTGAAATAGAGAATAGTCTGATAACGTCTGCTGGATATTCTTGAAAGTATCTGTCTTCAATTTTTGGTGCCCAGGTGTTATCATCAAAAGCATAAAGTTTCAGATGCTTAAAAGGATGACTTTCTCTGGATGGCCGACTCAGCTGAAGTGACGCGGATAACACACTTAATTCCCCTAACCATTTCAAAAAAGCAGTTCGTGGCGCAAAAACAACATTCGTAGTCGTGTCAAGTGAAGACTTTTTAAAGTCTGAGATATCAAGTGTTTGTAATAAGTTTGTGAAATGGCTCTCAATATAAGTGGATTCTTTTCTGAAATCTTTTGAATGACAGTTATCACACTGCGTATCTGTTGGTAGTAGTTCTTCTACACTCAGTCTAAACCAATGTTCGGATCCTCTACGGATGGAACCTCTCACAGCTCGGAGGATCTTCTTATCCGTGATGAGATGGTTACAATTATCACAGCGGAGAATAGGGAGTGGAATACCCCACTGTCGCTGAGAAGAAATCTGCATATCAGAAATATTCAATACTTGGTCTTTAATTTCATCGCGTATGTCCTCACTGTAGTGTTCCCAATACTCGGGTGAAGTTGTAACCTCTTCTCCAATATCTGTAGAGGTTGCAGTAAAAACCCAATGCCGATAAGGACGAGAGACTGTAAAACCATTGCAATGTTGGCATTGAAGCTGCTCAATCTCTTGTTTTTTCATCTTAATCAAACATTCACGTGCCTCCAATTCGTCGGTAATATACTGCATTGCATTGTTCAATTTTAATCCACATAATGTATCTGCTTCTTCAGTGAAACGACCTGCTTCATCAAATATCGGTGTGGAAGAAGACGAGGACTCAAACCTTGTGTGAATGGATTCACTGATTTCAGGGAGTGTGTTACAGATATTATAACTCAAGGAATGATGTGCTGGGTTTAGGGGAACAATCCCATCCATTAATTCCTTGCGTTCAGCGGAATTGGAAATGTTGTTAATTATATCCTCAGGTATAATAAAAAATCGCAGATCGGTTAATGAATAGAGAGGATGTGAAAGCGTGCAGTCTTTTAAAAGCAAGGCTTTAAATTTTAATAAGTGCTTGCTGCTTGCCTGTGCCTTTTTATCCTCTTTTACATTTTGACCAAAAAACTTCTTTAATTGTGGTTCCGCAATTATAAGATATTGACCTTCACATTCTGTAAGATAGAACTGGGTATTTTCATAAATTCCAATTGCTATTGTGCCAGCGATTTCCCATAATTGAGAAGATGGGAGCCCCATTGCAAAATAGACTTCTACACCGAATTCTTCAAAACCGTTATTAAGTGGGAATTTTACATAAGTATATTGTGCGTGCGTAGTTACGGGTTTTGCCGTTTTGCCAGCTTCTAAAGGGGATATACATTGTGGACACCAATGACTGAGCTTCAGTTCATCCCGTAAGTATTTCGAGTCTCGCAATCTATCAAAAAAACTAAAGAGTTTGGTTTCATGACGTGCTTCTAATGTTTTTTCACCGGTTGTCCAATCTGCAAAAATACCAAGCTTCTGTAAGCGATGCATTTGTGCTTTCAACTGTTTACTATACGACAGACGACACTGTTTCCTAAAACTTACGATGTTACGCGAAGATGTATGGATATCTTTTTTTAGAATATCTACCTCAATACTAAAAGGAAAGGTCTCCCATAACGGAGCATAAGCGACTGTGTTCCCATGAATAAGTTCGTACTTTAAAAAAATGTCTTGCGATATTTTACTCTTAAGAGTATTGCCATTTAGTGAATCCACTGGGGTCGGCATCTCTCTAATAACATAAGTAGGTAACTCTTTAGTTTTTTCAGCGACTTTAAAAACATTCCTGGATGCCCACAAATTCATTATATCTGCTTCCATTTTTGGGAGTATAATGTTGTCTGAAGGATTTGTTTTACCCTTTTTACTATTTGGCTTTATTCCTGAACGTTTATTAGTTTCCTTATTGGTTGAAGATTCTGTCTGTTTCATAATACTAACTGCCATTTCTGTTAATTTGTTTTTTGCATCAATAAACTATCTGGTTGGGGGAGTAACAGAAAAACTATGGTACTCTATGAAATTAGCATCCTGTTTAGGACGTGAAGTAAAAACAATAACACAATCGGTGAAAAGTCAATCCCGATATTTCGACTAACAGGATTAAGGATGTTACGTATTGGTTGCAGTACGGGATCCACTACTTGTCCTGTAATCCAATAGATTTGTCGAACGGTTGTATTCTGAATACCAAACACCACCCATGAAAGTAGAACATTTACAAGAACAATCAGCATGTAAATATCAATTGCTCTACTGAGTATATGTGCAATAGTCGGCATGACGGTCTTTTCCCTTTCCTATTTTTCGGTGTCAAGTAACTTTGCACGTTCGGTTACAGCAATTATCGCCTCGGTTAGTGTAGCACGAATGCCACCTTGTTCTAATGCGTGAAGACCAGCAGCAGTTGTTCCACCCGGAGTTGTAACACGGTTTTTAAGCACTGAAGGATGTTCTTCAGATTGTGCTAACAACGTCGCTGCTCCCAAAACTGTATGTGTGGCTAATGTCTGTGCGTCCTTTCGTGCTAAACCAGCATACACACCTGCATCTGCTAATGCTTCTATGAAAAGTGCTACATAAGCAGGTCCGCTACCACTGACCGCTGTAACAGCATTTAAGTGCCGTTCATCCATAATTAATGTCGTACCGCACGTATTAAATATCTGCTGTGCTATGTTGAGATGTTCCTCATTTGCAGCACTGCCAGGTGTTAATACAGAAATTGCTGCTTGTACCGAAGCAGCTAAATTGGGCATCACGCGCACCACCGGCGGTGGAATCTCAAAGAAGGTTTCAAGTGATTCAGTTCTAACACCTGCTGCGATACTGATTATCCATTGGGGTGTTGTCAACTCACGAGCAACTTGGGGAAGTATATGCGGAATGGCAACTGGGGGAACTGCACAAAAAATCACATCTGTCTGTTTGACTAAATCCGATATATCATTGGAAGAATTTACACCCTTCTCACTGCAGAGTTGTGTTACAAGGTCCTCGTCAATATCACTAATCCATATCTGTTCTGCCGGAAATAGTCGGTCAGCAATACTCCGAACAATAATCCCTCCCATTTTTCCCACACCAATTACACCCAATCTCATGTCTTTTACCACTCTATATCTCCTATCAAAATCTTGAACAAAAAATTGATACTATAAATTTATTATCCGAAAATTGCCCTACCAATTCTAACCAGATTAGCACCTTCTTCAATTGCAACTTCATAATCGTTTGACATTCCCATAGAAAGGTACTTTATGGATACACCAGAATAATTTTGTGTTTTTACTCTTTCAGCAAGGTTCCTTAGTAACTCAAAAGCAGGACGATTTTCATCGGGGGTATCACTCAGTTTGCCCATTGTCATAAATCCCAAAATTCTTACATTTGGATATGTCAACGATGTTTCTATGAAGTTTAGTGTGTCCTCTGGTACTAAGCCAAATTTACTTGTTTCACCAGTTGTATTAACTTGAAGCAATATATCAGTACATTTTCCTATCTCTTCTGAACGTTTGGAGATTTCCTTTAAAAGCCGCAAACTATCCACTGAATGGATTAAAGAAAACAACGGTAGGGCAGATTTCACTTTATTCCGTTGCAAGTGACCAATTAGATGCCATTCAAAAAATTGTGTAATGCCTGAAGAATTTATTTTATCGTATTTTTGTCGCGCCTCCTGCACGCGATTTTCACCTATTATGTCTGCACCGGATTCAAGTGCCGTCTGTATGTCAGCTGTGGAAACTCCTTTTGTAACTGCCACAAGTTCTACAGAATCTGGAGTGCGATTACAACGATAAGTAGCTGAAGCAATTTGTTCCTTAACTCTTAAAAAGTTTTTAACAATTTGATTCAATCACAATTCTCCTCAGGATCAGGTAGATGTTCCTCTTCATTTTCTGCTGAACTCATGAATACATAATTGATAAATCGTGAAAACAGATTGGTTTCCTTGTTTGTTGTTATCAATATTCCGATAAGAGAAATGAGTAGACCTAAACTCACCATGCCTATACCTACAATAACGTAATAGGTCGCCTCAGTGTAGATTTGTGTGACCCGCACTGCTGTAGGAGTTTCTTTTGATAATTCCTTTTGATATTTCGCTGGATGTATACATCCCCAAATTATAAAGATGAGACCTATTATTGCTGCCAAAGTTGATAATGTTATACATAGAGAACGCATTTTTATTCTCACTTCGTCTCAATGCAAGGTGATTACCTTACATATTAAATGATACCATTTATTTCACGTCAATGCAAATTTGTTTAGAAGGTAGGAGTATGGTAAATTTACGTCAAGAGCGATAGTATAACTATGGTGAAATATGAAAATAATTATACACCTCTTCTGTAGGAGCGACCGCCGGTCGCGACCCGGCGAATGCGCTTGGTAGAATATGCCAAATCAAGAAATCAACGGTATGAATGCTATAGAGCATTCCCCGTGTGGTATTCTACATGCTTCGTCATGATTCATACCGTTGATTCCCTAGTGTCCTGTCCAGACTTATTTTGTAGGTCGGGTAGAGCGAAGCGAAACCCGACATTAATTCAAATAGGTGGCATCCTGTCGGGTTTTGCTTCGCTCTACCCGACCTACAATGTAAGAGTAGATAATCCACTAGTCGCGACCGGGAGGTCGCTCCTACCTGTGAAAGTGTGTAATTAATTCCATAATCTACCATAAGATGGAAGCACTATTGATTTCGTGTAAGTTGAATGAATGATAGCATTCTTCCTGTCTGTCCGGACGCAGCACGATAGGAAAAAAATTTATCTGTGCTACAAGCAGTACAATAAGGAGAAATTGCAATGGCTTTTGGAGACACACCGAAATCAACTAATTGAATTTTGTTTGCGGTTTGTAAGCATAAACTATCTCCATATTGAACAGAGCGGCCGAACTTCGCTTCAAACTTTAGTTTCAAGTCAGAACTTACCTGATAACAACATTTTTTGATTGACGCTCCTAAATGGATAAGACAATTCTTCTTTAGTGTGTGAAATATTCTTTCCATTTGCAACAAGGTTTTTGTCGCTATTAAGTCTAATGTACCACGCCAACCTGCATGTGCAATGCCTATAGCAGGTATCTTTGTATCTAAAACAAATATCGGAATGCAATCTGCAGTAAAGATACCTAACGTTTCATCAGGCATCGATGAAATTAAAGCATCTCTTAGCCATTGCTCAATATTCTGGTTTTCTTGGCACCAATCTGAGGGTGTAATTGTAGCAGCATCTAATACAGTGTCACTGTGTATCTGTTGACAGAATTTTATTGACTTGATATCAGTCTTTTTTGAAAAATGATCTGATTTTGACAAACGGCTTTCGAATCATCTCCGACATGGGTTGCTAAGTTTAGTGTATCATAGGGTGGGACACTTACTCCTCCTGAACGCAGACTGATCCCTGCTTTGACCAATCCAGTATCTGTTAACTCAGAGATAACGTAATACAGATTATTACTCAAGATATATAATCTTCCCTTGGTTGGCTAAAAAGGCTGCGCGCTATGGAAATGGAATTTCTGGTGAATGCGGTTCAACATAAAGAACCCGTTTACAACTTGCACAATATACTAATTTCTCATATTTTTGAGCTTCCTTAAGATTTTGGGGTTGGATCGTCAACTGACAACTACCACATGTGCCATTCTTACCTAACGCTATAAAATCCCCTTTCTGACGTTCTATCCATCTGCGGTATAATATACTGAGCTGCTTATCAATTTTAGGTAAGAATTTGGCACGCTGCTCCATTTTCGCATCAAGACTTGCTTTTAATTCTTTCTGTTCCTCACGAAACTGGTCTGTTTGTTCTTTAATTTTCTCGTTCTCACTCGCTACCTCTGAATCAAGTTTTTGCAATTCTTCTTTCAACTGATCCGCTTTTTCCAAGAGTTCTAATATTTCTATCTCTGTATCAGCATCTTTATCGTCAAGAAATTCTATCTGCTTTTCAAGCGCAGAATATGCTTCATTCGTGGTGACTTCCCGCTGTTCTGATTTAAATTTCTCGCGCTGTACCTCATTCATTTCTAAATCAGCATTCTTAGATCGAAGAGACTTTTCAACTTCCGCAAGTTCTCCGGATTTTGCGGTTAAACTATCCTTATGTTGTGTTACGTTCGCTTCTAACTGCTTAATGTGTCGTGGAATCGCTTGAAACCGTCGATGGATTGACAACAACTCTCTGTCATGTTCCTGAAGTTTGTACAGTAAAGCGAGCTGTTGTCTTAAGGTTTCATTTGACATTATGTTTCAGTCTCCTTTTCAACGAGGAACGCAAAGAAAATTCCGAGTTGATATAAAATATAGAGTGGGATTGCCATTAGAAGCATGGATCCTGGGTCAGCGGGAGTTAGTAAAGCTGACATTACACAGATACCCATCAATGCAAATCGTTGTTTCCCTTGAAATCCGCGTGAGTCTATTACACCAATCCGAGCAAGAAACGCCATTACAATCGGCAGCTCAAAAGCAATACCAAACCCTAATATTAATTGTACTACAAAGATCATATAAAATTTTAAATCCCAAAGGTTTCTTAAATCTGGAAATAACCCAGCTGCGAATTGAAGGACAACAGGAACAACTATAAAATAAGAAAAAGCCGCACCGAGTATAAAGAAGAAGATGATGGTAAAAAACAGGGGTACAGCTATACGTTGTTCCTTCCTATTCAATGCAGGAAAAACAAACATCCAAATTTGATATAGGATAATCGGCAGTGCACATACTACACCAATGGTGATACCTATTGTCAGATAAGCCATAATTGCTTGAAAGGGGCCTGTCAGAATAAGTTCCGATTCAACACCAGACGAACCTATTCGCAGTGCCAATGCTAAGAACCCAAGTGTTGATCCTTCTGTCCCAGCACCGGACTCAATCGCGTTTGCTACCATGTTGGTAATAGGACTTTTCAACGGGAGTTCAAGCACATATATAATCGGTTTACTAAAGATCAAACCTAAAACTGAAAATACGCCTAAGGCAATCAACGAGATGATGATACGCCGTCTTAACTCCTCAAGATGCTCCCAGAATGTCATTGCCACATCATTAAATTTCATAAGTGAATTTGCTCAAGATATTATGTAGATTTTGGCGGTTTAATAGTTTTATCGTCATCGTCATCTTTATTCATCTCATCTGCAGCTTTAGTAATTTCATCCTTTATTTCATCACCTGCACTTTTAAATTCCCGAATGGCTTTTCCCAAAGATTTTCCCATTTCAGGCAACTTTTTTGGACCAAATATTACCAAAGCTATAACAAGGATTATAAATATCTCAATCCCACTCGGTCCCATGGTCTTAATTCCTCCTTAATAATGAGATGTGACTGATTTGCACAATTAAAAGTATATCATATATGGAACGCATTGACAAATAATTTTATGCAGAGGTTTTCAATTGTCAGTTTTTGCGGAACGCACGCCGCGTCCCCCGAGCCTTCCGCGATTCCCCACCCAAACCCACGCCATCAGCCGACTGCTGAAACCCATTGGATATATATTGGAAATCCCAATAAACAGACACACAAAAAACTACAAAATGCACTAAAAATCACTTATAATATATACAAAAATAAGCACACAACAAGAACGTTATGCCAAACAAAAAACACTAAAAAAACACAAACAAAAAACCGTACCGAAATCCGACAAT
>JAAXHO010000007.1 GCA_012270795.1 Candidatus Poribacteria bacterium | reverse complement strand
GAATAGTAATTAGCACAAGTCGTTACATAATAATATTGTTATACCAATTCTAAATCTATTATCTCATTAAGGAATTCCACTGTTATTGCTGGATGGGGTGTCTCTCTTCGGTAGGAGCGACCTCCCGGTCGCGACCAGGAGTTCGCTTCTACCAGACTCCGCAGCTAATGAGAAATTATATTTTAGAAATGATATTACATGATAGATGAATGATAGATTTAGTATCAATTATTACCTGTTTTTATGTGTCAATATCTACGCGAATTGACAGTTCTTCCAATTGTTCCTCAGACACATTTGATGGTGCATGTGTTAATAGGCACATGCCTTGTTGAGATTTAGGGAATGCAATTACCTCGCGAATGTTGTCTTCATTACGCATTAACATCACAATTCGGTCAAGACCGGGTGCAATACCCGCATGAGGAGGTGTGCCGTATTCTAAAGCGTCAATGAAGTAACCAAATCGTTCTTTGACCTCTTCAGGTTTGATTTTCAATATATCAAATATCTTCTGTTGGACATCCCACTGATGAATTCTGACACTCCCGCTACATATTTCTGATCCGTTGCACACCAGATCATAGTGTTGGCTTTGAACCTTACTTGGGTCCGTGTCTAACAGAGGTAGAGTCTCCTCTGTTGTACCAGTGAACAGGTGATGGAAAGGCTCGTAACGATTCTCATCTTCGTTCCATTCAAACAGGGGATAATCCACGATCCACAAGAAATTGTACTTCGTTTCATCAATTAGATTTAGTTTGTGTCCAAGATGTAGGCGTAGATTTCCGAGAGCGTCCGCGACGACCTTTTGTCGGTCAGCGACAAAGAACATGATGTCCCCTTCTTTCGCCCCTATCTGTTCTTGTGCTGTTTCGAGTTGTTCTGTTTTGAAAAACTTGACAATACCAGACGAAAAACCTTCGGATGTGACCTTAACCCAAGCCAACCCCTTTGCGCGATATGTAGCGACGAAGTCTGTCAAGTCTTCAATATCTTTTCGAGAAAAGTCTGCGCCACCTGGAACAGCGATGCCTTTTACCTGTCCACCAGAAGACAGTGCGCGTGTGAAAACCTGAAAATCACAGTCTGCCATCACATCTGAAAGGTCTGTGAGTTCCATGCCAAAACGCGTGTCCGGTTTGTCATTCCCAAACCGTGCCATAGATTCATGGTAAGGAAGACGTAGGAAAGGTGTTTGAACGGGGATGTCTCCCGCATCTTCAAAAATTCGCTTCATCAATCCTTCGGTGACATCCAGCACATCATCAACACCTGCAAAGGACATCTCAATATCAAGTTGTGTGAACTCAAGTTGTCTATCCGACCGTGTGTCTTCATCTCGGAAACAGCGCGCAATTTGAAAATAACGATCAACCCCGCTCATCATCAGAATCTGTTTGAACTGCTGCGGAGATTGTGGGAGCGCGTAGAATTTACCCGGATAATAGCGACTTGGTACCAGTACGTCACGAGCTCCTTCTGGCGTACTATTCATCAAAATAGGTGTCTCAATTTCAAAGAAGCCGTTTTCATGCATATAGTTTCGTGCAGCGAGTGCGGCTTTATGTCGCATTTCAAGCGTTTTCTGCATCTCAGGCCGCCGCAAATCAATGAACCTATACCGCATACGGATATCTTCTGCTACTTCAATATCGTCTTCAACTGGGAACGGTGGAGTTTTGGCAGTGTTGAGTATCTTCAACGAATCTACCGCTACTTCTATTTCGCCAGTTGCAAGTTCTGGATTCACAGTGCCCTGATAGATACTCAGACAGTCTGCTTCACGCACGATGTCGTAAGTTCTGTTGTTTTCTATATCCGTGAGAAGCCAATGTTTGTCATTTTCGCGAACACTAATTTTTATCTCATCAGACAGTGTATATTTTGTATCTAAATCCGAAAAGAGGGAACGAAATTCGGATGACAATGTTGTGTTATCGGCAAGTTCATCTTGCAATGATGTGTCAGCTGTGAAAAGTAGTTCACTGGGTGCACGTTCTCGGACAGTACCACTTATGTTTAGCACAAACTCACTTCTGACAGCATCAGCCAGTTCGTGTGCTTTCTCGTCAATCTGTGGGTCAAAGACAACCTGTGTGATTCCCGTTCTATCGCGTAGGTCTACGAATATCACGCCGCCGTGGTCGCGCCGTCTTCTCACCCACCCATTAAGATGTGCAGTGGTGCCAGCATCACTCAAACGCAGGTCACCACAATAATGTGTCCGTTTTAAAGAAGTTTCTTGGGACATAATAAGTCTGTATTTTCCTCCTATTTTTGTATCTCTTTCAGTTCGTTTTGTATCTGTTCTTTGTCGTATAATAGACTATTTGGATCTGATGTTTGTGGTATTTCTGCTTCTATGACTTTCAATGCCTTTGTATAGTGTTCGACCTGTTTATCGGGTTGATTCATTGCGTGGTATACCTTACCGAGGATGTAGTGTGAACGCCATGAATTAGCATCTGCGTCCACCCCCTTTTGCGCGTACTCTTTCGCTGTGTCAATATTGTCCAATTCTAAATGGAGAGTTGCCATAGCAGCGAAAATGGGGACAGGTAATTTTGCATCTCTTCTTTCAAGTCGTTCATAAGTCCGTAATGCGTCTTTGTAACGTCCTTGTCGTTGATATAAAGGTCCTAAAATAATATATACTTCTAACCTGTTCGGGGCACGTTTAAGTAATTCCTCAAGTTGTACAGAAGCTTTTGCAAGTACTTTTTTAGCTTCTTCGTATTCACCGTTCCTCTCATAATCTGCCGCTAAATTCTCATAGACTATTGCTAAGTTCAGATATTCTTGAATCGCATTCGGATTTTGCTGAAGGCTTTTTTTCGTTCTTTCTTCAAAATCGGTAAGTTCTTTCAGTTGATCCTCGCGAATTATGCCTAAGACAACACCGTAATTGTAAAGGATCGTTTTGTCATCACGGTTTTGTCTCCATGCTTGGTTCATTAGATTCATTGCAGTTTCAAGTTCTTCACTTGGATTGCCCATCTGTGCTTTAGCATAAGCGATCTGCCCCAGAATCAATTTCTGTGTTGCCTTGAAATAGGTGTTAATCTTTTTCTCTACCGATTTTTTCTCCTCCAAAGTCGTCCGGTAGTTTCTCAAATATGGTGTGATACGTTCCCGATATTTTTTCATTCCGATAATGTTCTGTGCTGTAGAGTTGACCAGGTCTGTGCCTTTAAAGAATTCTAATCTGGGTCTGTCATCAGTGTGAATAGGTTCATTCCCATCATCCTCATGAACATACTTTCGAACCGCATCAGGTCCCATCATAAATGAATCCAGCAACGACATACCGTCCAGGTCATCGGCAAGTCCTTCACGAATACCCGGTAACTGACTACGTGCCATAAAATCTTTGTAATTGATCGTAAGTGGTTTCAACGTGCCTATTAGAATCACAAAGTCGGGTGTGTATTTATACCAAACCGTTGTTTCTGGAAAAACCTCAAAAAATGTTCGGACAATCATTTTATAGTGCTTTTCTGGCAACCGATGCAAGGGGACCCACTGACACATCACACCATCTTCAGTGAGGATTCTTTGGCATAAGCGGTAAAAATCTGCAGTATAGATATTTGAACTGCCTGCACTCACAAGCGGATGGATGATTCCTGTAGAAATCATATCATATTTTTTCTCTGTCATCAAGATATGATTACGACCATCATTTAATTTATAGTTGAATAAACGATTTTCAAAGATATTTCCGTTTACATGTTTAAAGTGTTTCTGTGCTGCATCAAGCACACCTTTGGATAACTCAATCGCATCTACTTGCACACCGTGCTGTGTGATTGAATATGAGGTTAAACCCATGCCAAAACCAACGACGAGAGCACGTTTCGGATTTGGGTGCAATAGCAAAGGTAGATGTGCAATAACGCGATGTGACGGAGAGTCCCATCGCGAAGCATCTGCAGCTTGATTCGCATCTACATAGAGACGATAGACACCTTCATCATCCTTCAATGTTGTTACCGTCGCATCTACCTCCTCCTTGTAATCAACAACTTCATCACCTGGGCGTTGTGTTTTGTAAATTGTGCTTTTCAGGAAAAGTGGTTGATTCAAGGTGAGTAGGACAATTACTGCTAACCCAACATTAAGAACTGGCATACCGATACCTATTCCTTGAAAAACGGGTTTCGCACCGCTTTCTTGACCAACTTTAGATGCACGCCATCCTGTCAAAACCAGTAGACATCCGACACCTGTATTCAACGCAACCGTCAGCACAATGCTGGGGCGGATATTCAAGAGTGGTATTAGGATAAACCCGGCAAAGAACGCACCTAATATACTACCGACTGTGTTGACAGCATAGACGTTGCCGATACTTCTCCCAAGTTGACGTGCGTTGCCGGTATAAATTTTCGTTACTAACGGAAAACTTGCCCCCATCAGAAAAGTGGGAAGGCTCATCACAAGGAAACATGAAAAGAACGCCCAGAATCTGCTCGCGCCAAAGGTGGATTGCAGCGCGTAGGTCATTCCGTATAACCGTTCAAACGCAGGTAAGAGGGTTAGGGCAAATAAACCGATGCCAAGTTGGAAAACACCGAAAGTAATAACGGGTTGTTTGATACGGTCAACCCATCGTGCTAAGACCATACTGCCCAAAGCAATGCCGAACAGGAATGCAGCGAGCATCGTTGCAAACGCATAGGACGTACTACCCAAAAAGAAAACCAGAATACGTGTCCACAGCACCTCATAAGCCAAAGCACAGAAACCTGAAATACCTATTGCCCACAATACCAATTGATGTTCTCTTATCTGCAATCCTTCGATAGCAGGTTGTGGTGGTTGTGCAATCTGTTCGTCTGCATAGATATTCTCCTGTTCTGCCAATTCTTCGTCTTCATCTACTTCAATCATGGGGGTAAGCCGTGCCAACACCAACGCAACTATAGCAACACCAAGATTAATTGCAATCGCTATTCGGAGTGACCAAGTGATACCGAATGCTTCTATGAGGAAAAACCCTGCTGCGACAGTACCTATCACTGCTCCAAACGTATTCAACGCATACAAAATGCCGATGTTTGTGCCGAGTTGTTCCAATCTCTTGACGAAAAACCTTGTCAGGACAGGTAACGTGCCACCCATCAATGTTGATGGAATGAGTAAAATACCAAATGTCAGGATAAATCGGATAAGTGAAAGGGTATAGAATTCGGATGTTATATGTCGGTTGATAAGGACATAAATCGCAGTTAAGACGGTAAGCAGCAGGGGCCAGATAAGACAAAATGCACCGATGCCTGCTTCAAGGATGGCATAAAGTTTCAGCGGAGACATTTTGCTTTCATCTATCTTTCTGCCGAAGTAGAAGCTGCCGAGTGCGAGTCCTGCCATGAATGCGGTCAGCAAGGTGCTGGTAGCAAAAACAGTACTGCCGAAGACAAGTGTTAGCTGCCGCATCCAGATCACTTCATAGATAAGAGCACTTGCACCTGATAGAATAAAGATGAGCCAAACGAGGAGTTTTATGTGTCGCATTTTAAGGGTTGCTTCCAAAATGGCGTTTACTACGATACCGTATCAGTTCCACGGAGTTTCTTATAAGCATATTCAAGAATTGGTCTTAATTGTTCTATTGTCGTCCCCACGGGGTAAAAGGCATATCTACGTGAAGCACAATAATCTTCATGTTCACAATAGTTACTCAAAGATTCAAACTCTTTTTCGGGTAAGAAAACAGCAATTTTGGGAGGAGAATAGTCAATGTGAACACCAAATACACGTTTACTTCCTATGTAAAAACTGCAGTAGATTTTTTGAAATCTGAGTGGCAACTGCCATCCGTTTGCATCAACGAAATTCTGTAGTTCAGCAGCACGCTTATAGAAATCGTTTACTCGACTCCTATGTGCAGTTTCATAGTGTTCTTTACGTTCTTGTGGCACTAAATCCCTGATTCGTTCACTAGTCCACTCTTCATCCAATTTACCAACTTCGTTTTCTACTAACACTGAATTCTCTGGATGCAGTTTGCCTTCACATCCAGGAGGGGCAACCAGTTCTACATCTTCAATTTCAGAGCCAAAATTTGTTTTTATTCCGTCTAGGTTCCATACCAGTTCAGCAAGTTGAAGGTACAACTCTTGGCGTTTATCAAGATCCTCTTTGATGAATTCTTTGTGTTCCTTAAACGATAGATCGTTTGTTTCAATAAATCTGCGGAAACGAGGATTGTTTAAGTACGCATTTTCATGAAGACTTTTTGCTAGCAAGTTTTGTCCACTATAGACAGGACGTTTCTCTGTATACGATTTGTCACCAACAGCAGCATTTATACTCTTAGGTAGAAGAAGTAAACCGCCTATGCGATCACGATATTCATTAAACTCATGTTCATCAAATTCATTTGCGTGAGGTGTATAATCTCTTGCCCAAATATGTTCAATTTCATAAGGATTTTTTCCAGTTCTCATGTAATCTTGATAATTAGAAGAATCTCCCGATTGAATACCAACATAGTCTGTTATACGCGCGAGAGTCAGGAAAATCTTACGACGGTAACCACTCTGCAGACGAAACATCCTATTGTTAGTAAAAGGTGGCACTGTTTCTTGAACCCAAGTGTATAAAACGTCTGATAACTCGCTTGAATTCTTACCTCAGAATGTCCGGTATAACCTGGGGTATCAAATTAGCCATTGTATTTTGGGCAATTGAAAGCGAATTCCATATCCGCCGATAGATTAAGATATCAAGATATTTAGCAACAATTTTTAACTTTTTCAAACTTTCTGATTCTTCGTCATCCCGATTCAATGCAGCTAACAAAAGCGGGTACTGAAGCGTAAATTTGTTGTGTTGTGCGTTATAGTAAATGTGTTCAAGTCCATCTTTAACGGCAACTGTATATGAATTGGCGGCATTTCGCAAACGGCAGTACCATTTGACATAAAATTTAAAATCGCCTTCAATAAAGTCAGCAAAATCAGATGATAGTTTAAGCCCTAAATCGTCACTTTGGTCTTCAACCCAACGATGGAATTTTGAACCGATTTCGTCAAAATCTGTAGTATCCTGGGCATATTGACTGCGTAACCATGCTTTAATAGCTTCCGATTCCTCATTTTTGCTAATCTGATTAAGTGTTTGAATAGCATTGCTCCAGGTTTTACTTGCCAGGTTTTTAAGTTTGAGATCTTCAATACTTGATAGTAAGGATCCTCTAAGCATCTCGGCTGGTGTAAGTGATAATCCGCGGTCATTCACTGTTTCAAATATTGAATAGGCATCTCTAGTATTAAAGGCGGAGATTCTAACCAAATAGACATTCTCAAGCAGCCAAAAAACAAATGGTAAAAGTGCTTCTTCTTGAATTTCCAAATGCTCTTCAATGTCGTTGTAACGCGCTGCAATATTAAGAATAGATTCCGATTTGTTGCTGAAATCAAATGGTTCTTCCTCTCGGTTGTCTTTTGGATAGAGATGGTTCATGATTAACTCCCAGTCTGCAAAATCCAAGTTGTCTTCAAAATCCAAGTTGAACCCCTCTTTTCCTCCGCTTATGGAATGAATTAGCGGTTTTATGATATCTTTCTCGGCATCGTTTTCCAGCAAATGATAGAGTCTGATGAGTATAAGAGTTAGGGTAATGAGCCGCTGCTGCCCATCAACAATGTGCATTCGGTTATCATTATTGCTAACAATAATTGAGCCTAGAAAGTAATGACCATAGCCAGGGACTTGAGTAGATTCGTCACCTTTTTTATAACTTTCAAAAAAATTTCTGGTGAGGTCATCAATTAGTTCTGTTACATGTTGAGTCTGCCACTTGTAGTCGCGCTGGTAGTAGTCTTTTTGGTATTTAGTTGCAGTTAGCAAGAATTTAATTGTCATGACTTCGCTGACGATTCTCATTAGAAAATTCCTCCTTTGATAATACTGCATATAATACCGAATCTATCCCAAATTTTCAAGTAGAATTTTCCAACGGTCCCAAAATTTCTATTGAAAAACAAAGAACAAATCTGTTATACTGTGAAAAAGAAAGAATTAACGCACCCTACCCCTTCAAAAGGATTTTAGCATGTTAGGTGAACGCCTGAAAAGATTTAGAATCGCTCGTGGTATGTCTCTTGTTGACCTTGAAACTGCTATTGATCATTTAGTTAGCAGCTCAACTTTGTCAAAATATGAAAAGGGAACCCTACAACCATCAGCAAAGACACTCAATCGAATTGCTGTCGCCCTCGGCATTAAGTCGGCACAATTGTGGGGTGAACCGCCTTGTGATGTTGAACTGATTGCTTTCCGAAAGCGGACTCAGCTGGGGAAAAAGGAACAAGAACGGATAAAAGCCTTTGTAGCGGAGGAGGTCGAAAAACGGATCTGGCTGCAGGAACAAATAGCGGAACAGAACACGCTTGAACTTCCAATTTTGGGTATCACAGTAAAAAACCTTGATGATGCAGAAGAAGCCGCATATACCCTACGAAATATGCTGAACTTGGGAATTGCTCCAATCGAAAACCTTATAGGCGTGCTTGAAGACCATGGCATTTACATTATTGAGGTCAATGCCAGTGAAAGTTTTGACGGTATTTCTGCCGTAGCACGAGATGAACATGATAAAATTATCGCAGCAGTGATCGCGATCCGTAGTGATGTTCCAGGCGATCGCCAACGCCTTAACATCACTCATGAACTTGGACACCTCATCTTAGATATACACCAAAACGTTGATACTGAAAAAGCTGCTTTTCGATTCGGTGCTGCTTTCCTTGCGCCCGCTGAGCAATTGCGTAAGGATGTCGGTCAACAGCGAAAACGTTTTTATAAAAAACAACTCTTTGATCTCAAGAACCGCTACGGTATGAGTATTCAAGCAATACTTTATCGACTCAAAGATTTGGAGATTATTACTGACACCTACTATAAGAAATGGTGTGTTGACATCAACAAATGGGGTTGGAAAAAGAGCGAACCTATAGACATATTTCCTGAAAAACCGGAGCGGTTTTGCCAACAGGTCCATCATGCCCTTTCCGATGGATTGATAACCGAAAAGGATGTAGAACGCCTCCTTAATCGAACGGGACAGACAACCCCTGATAAGCCACTTAGCGAACGTCGTCAATTTTTAGCACTGCCAAGGAAAGAAAGACACCGTATCTTGAGCGAACAAGCAAAGGAGATGGCAAATTTCTACGAAAATAATAAAGAGTGGCAGGAATGGGAAGGAGGACCCGTTGTTGAGCACCATCATACATAACCCACGGCGGGGAGAAGTTTGGGACGTAGACTTCAGGGGATATATTGGTACTGAGATTCAGAAAATACGCCCTGCCGTGGTAGTAAACATTAATAGCATCAAACACTTAAAGATAAGATTAATTGCACCTATCACAAGTTGGAATAAAGAATATTCTAACAAAATTTGGTTCATAAACATTAAACCCAACGATTTCAATGGCTTGAGTTGGGAATCAGCAGTTGATACCATGCAAATCAAGGGAGTAGACTTAGAACGTTTTAAAGAAAAGCGCGGCAGACTCACTGCATCACAGATGGATGATATTACTGCAGCAATTATAGACTATCAATAATTACGAATCGTGTTAAATAAAATTTTTTCAACAATGTTTTACAAAAAAGTCTCAACCAGAAGGGCACGCGAACCATAAGAAGGATTACTTTAGTCTAAGCGTGAAGGGACTTCCTGTACCACAGGAATGACATAAGACCTTATAGTCACCCCATCTATCGTTTCTGTTTGGACACGTGGCTCCGGTTTGACACGATGATCAAAAACGACGTAGTATCCTTATTCTTCCTCCAACCGAACAATATGTCGATAGGTCGTAGAAAATATCATATCAAGCGTAGCGATGTCTCGCGATTCAAGCGGCGCGCGTGAAAATACACGCCGTAACGATTTCAGATACGTCTCCCACTCCTCATTATACGGAGACATACCGACCTTATCTAACAAACGGGTAACCCGTCCATAAAATTCCTCCAAAGCGTTAACTTCAGCATAGTCAATTTCTGTGAGGGGGTGATCCTCTAAACTCGCGATAAATACCTCATACGCGAATATTTGCACAGCCTGTGCCAAATTCAGAGATGGGTTTTTGGTTGCCATCGGCACACTTGCTGTCAACTGACATAGACTCATCTGATCTGTAGATAAACCGAAATCTTCTCGCCCAAAAAGTAGGGCGACCTGTTTATCCTGTGATATGGAAGCGATGGTGTCTGCAGCTTCGCGTGCAGTTACAGGTTGGGGTAATCGCATATCACGCCTACGGTGTGTTGTGCCGACAAGGTACTGAACACCTTCCAGTGCCTTCTTGAGTTCAGGTACAACAATAGCGTTTTCCAGCACGTCTTTTGCTCCGTGTGCCATATACCATGCAGCGTCTACATTTTGAAACTGAACAGGATTGACGAGGTAAAGTTGAGGTAGTCCCATGCCCTTTACAACTCTGGCAACCGAACCGATATTTCCCGGTTCACGTGGTTCAAAGAGGATGATCCGTATGTTCGTAAGATTATCTGGAGTTTCTACGGGTAATGCTCGAAAACTCTCTGCCGGTTGGATCGTTTTCTTGGTGGTGTCGTTTGCCATAATCAAAGTATAAAATTTTCAGGTTAACCATGGGTATCGTCAATGACCAAATACACCAAAGACGTTCCCTGAATATGTTGGATGTTTTTGAATTCCTTTCCCGCTGAATACATCTCATTTAATGCTGTCGTTAATCCTGTCCACCACGGTTTGCCGTAGTCGTGCCACAAAATCACGCCTTGTCCATCGCGCAATAATTTGAGTGCTAATCTTGAATCATGCAACACATATTCGTAAGAATGGGAACCATCAATGAATATGAAATCTACCGTGTTGAAAAATGGTGAGAAATCAAAGGTCGCGGAATCACCATACAATTGAGTGATTTTCTGCATACAATCTGTTTCTAAGAATCTTACGCCTGATTCTTCCTTATCAATATATTTTTCTTCTCCAACTTCTAAAGGCAGGTTTGTCTCGGACAGTTTATTTTTCGGTAGGTCCAGAGTGTAGATTTCGGCTTCTGCTGAAGCGTTCGCTGCTAAGTTCAGTGTTGTGCGTCCATCAAACGTACCGATCTCAAAAAGTCTTTTCGGGTTATACCGCTTCACCAATTTTGACATAACAGCGATTTCTGTGAGTGAGATGTTGCCATCAATGTCAACAGGTTCGCGAACCTGAATAGGTATATCTTCTGAGACAACCTCAGCCAGATCAATCGTTGGGACAATGGGGGTTGGAGTTTCCTTGACATAACCGAAATGGGTACAAATTTGGTCAATAAAGAGACGGTGCTTCTCAAAAAGGAAACCGACTACAAACAGATAAAGGCAGGAGAATACGGCGTATATATACCTTGTTAAGAATGTGCTTATTCGCTTCACTGTTCGATTCCTTTCATTCTCCTTCCCATTTTTTGCCTGCCATGATTGTACGTTAACCAGAATTGCCCAGCTTGCTACATAGTTCTTATATCATAGCACGACCCACAAATAAAAACAAGTGAGATGTTGTGAAAGGGGTGTGTAAAGTTATTGGCATGTGTCTGAACAAGGATTTTCAGGATTGGAGTTTGATCATCAAGTTCCACACTTAGGCGAAACGTCTTTTGTATACAGCCAAAGCAGTCTCTATTTAGAATGGAACTCAACAGCATCAGACTCTAATCCTGAAAATCTGTAAATCCTGTAAATCCTGGTTCAGACAAGTGAAAACAAC
>JAAXHO010000097.1 GCA_012270795.1 Candidatus Poribacteria bacterium | reverse complement strand
AAAGGTCGCACAAACACGCGCAAGATAATCCTACGAAAATCGTTGGAAAACTAAATTACCTTGATGAATATAGCAAAGACATTCAATTGTCACAAAACATCTTTGCTGGAAGACATTTCAACAATAGAATCCCAATAGATTATACATGATTTCTATTGTTCTCAAAACAGAAAACACAACACAAAAAAACGATAAAAAACGCATTTAGTTGTTTTTTTCAAAATTTCGTAAATTCATAAAACCTTCATAAACCCATACCACTACGGGATCGAGAACACTTATGAAAAAATCGAAAAAAACCCAAAAAAACAACTAAAAATTCCACGATGAGAACAGGATACACAACTTGACAATTGAATGCCTATGCACACCCTAATATTTCGTAGTGAAAATTTACCGTTGTTCTGTTATAATTACATCTAAAAAATAAATGAAATCTGAACCATTATTCCTTCGTAAAATACATTAGAAATATTACATACCACTAGGAGCATTCATGTCATCCGAATTTGTCCATCTACACAACCACAGCGAATATAGCATGCTTGATGGCGCATGTCCCATTTCCGATATGATTGCGTGGGCAGTTGAAAATAGCGCACCAGCAGTCGCACTCACTGACCACGGAAATATGTTCGGCGCATTAGAATTTTATACCAAAGCAAAAGAGGCAGGTGTAAATCCTATTGTCGGATGTGAAGTATATGTCGCCCCCGGGAACAGACGCAAACGTGGAAAAGACCAAGGTTCCCCTTACCATTTAACCCTATTGGTAGAAAATGCCGTTGGATACAAAAACCTTATTGAATTAGTTTCATTAGCTTATACAGAAGGTTTCTATAGTAAACCCCGTATTGACATGGATATTCTACGGGAATACCGCGAGGGAATTATTGCTTTGACAGGTTGTATCCAAGGACAGGTACCGCAACTCATATCCTCTGATAAACGGGAAGAAGGCATCCAGAATTTCAAGACTTTGATGGATATTATGGGACCTAATAACCTATATGTTGAAGTGCAGAACCACTATATTGACAAAGAGCTCCAAGCTTACCCCATAATGGTAGAATTGGCAAAAGAATTTAACCTACCACTTGTTGGCACAAACGATTGTCACTATTTACGCAAATCTGACCACAGGATGCATGATGTGCTGCTCTGTATCCAAACAAAGAAAACCGTCAACGATCAAGACCGTTTGCAATTTGACAATCATTTCTACTTTAAAAACATAGATGAAATGCGTGATGTGTTGAAAGGTTTTCCTCCTGAAGCCATTAGCAACACTCTTGAAATTGCAAAACGGTGTAATCTTCAACTTGATTATGGCGAGAGCGTGATGCCGAAATACGAGGTACCAGAAGGACATACAAATGAGAGTTACCTCAAAGAACTCTGTTATCAAGGTTTGCGTGAGAAAATCGGAGGAGAACTCTCCACGGAAGTTAAGCAACGGTTAGAACATGAACTTGACATTATCAATAAAACTGGGTATCCCGGCTATTTCCTGATTGTATGGGACTATGTGAAATACGCAAATGAACAGGGATACCCCCTTTCCGCGCGGGGGTCTGCTGCTGGTAGCCTCGTGCTGTATGCCCTTGATGTAATTACCTTTAATCCAATGGATTACGGTTGTATTTTTGAACGGTTTTTGAATCTGGAACGAATCAGTCCGCCTGATATTGATATAGATTTCGTAGATCACGCACGGGCACCCGTTATTGAGTATATCGTAAATAAATATGGCCATGCATCTGTCGGTAAGGTCGCTACATATTCCACTATGAAAGCAAAGGGGGCAATTAAAGATGTTGGTCGTGCACTTGATGTCCCACTTGATAGTGTCAATAAGTTAACACAGTTGATACCAAGCACACTTGGCATTACGATTGATGAGTCATTGAAACAGGTACCAGAACTACAAAAACTCGCCGAACAATCAGAATACAAGGAGTTGATTGAACTTAGCAGAGCCGTTGAAGGGATGAAACGCCACGTGTCTTGTCATCCATCTGCAATTGTTATTGCCAACGGACCCCTAACCGATTTCGCACCACTTTTCAAGGATAAACATGATCAAGTCGCAACGCAGTATGAAGGTAAAACAGTTGAAAATGTTGGAATGGTCAAATTTGATTTCCTCGGTTTACGCACACTTACTGAAATATATGATTGCCTTCAAATGATTAAGATAAATTATAAAAAAGAAATCAAATTAGAAGATATACCGTTTGACGATGAAAAAACCTTCTCACTCATCAGTAAAGGGCTGCTGGCAGGGTTGTTCCAATTGGAAACATCTCCAGGAATGTATAGAGTTGTGACCCAACTGAAGGCAGATAACTTTGAAGATTTCTGTGCAATTCCCGCTCTATATCGTCCGGGTCCCTTAGAAAGTGGTATGGCACAGCAATTCATCGATCGGAAAAATGGAGTCGAAAAGGTGACATATAAGCACCCATTGCTCGAAAACGCACTCAAAAACACTTATGGGGTGTGCGTCTATCAGGAACAGGTGATGCAAATAGTGCGGGACTTGGCAGGTTTCACACTTGGAGAAGCTGATGTACTCCGTTCAGCAATGGGTAAGAAAAACCCGGAGCTACTACAAGCACAGCGTAAGAAATTTGTTGAAGGTGCACTCAAAAATGAAATATCTAAAAATGCGGCTGAGGAAATTTACGATTTACTTGAACCCTTCAGTGGATATGCATTCAATAAATCACACTCTGTCGTTTATGCAATGTTAGCTTATCGCATGGCGTATCTCAAAGCACACTATCCACACGAATTCATGGCAGCTATGATGACAGGTGAAGCAAGCGACTCAGATAAAATGACACGTTACCGAGCTGAGTGTGCCAGACTTACTGATTTCCTTAATGTAGAGATCAACCTGCTGCCACCAGATGTTAACAGCAGCAATAAAAACTTCCTTGTAAATGGCAATGATATCTGCTTCGGTCTTGTCGCAGTGAAAGGTGTCGGTGAAGCAGCAATAGATGGTATTGTAACAACACGTGAAGAAGGCGGTTCATTCACATCACTGCAAGATTTCTGTGAACGAGTGGATACAAAAGTCGTGAATAAACGTGCCGTTGAAGCATTAATTCTGTGTGGTGCTTTTGACTCGCTTGATGGACACCGGGCCCAACTTATCACGAACTTAGAAAGTATTTTGAAAGTCGCACAAACCGCACAAGCACAACGAGAACGCGGACAGATGAACCTATTTGAGGACACCGCTGATATATCAACTTCAAAAATGATCCTTACAGAAACAACTGAATATGATCCTTTGGAACGACTAAAACGTGAAAAGGAACAACTCGGATTCTATGTATCCGGACACCCGCTCCAAGAATATACAGACATTATAGAATACTATACAACAGCAAGCACTCGCACACTCGGCGCACACCCGATTGAGTCGGCAGTCTCTGTAGCCGGCATGATAACTGACGTAAAAAACCTTACTACAAAGAAAGGAGACTCCATGGCGGTCATCGGTTTTGAAGACCTTGAAGGTTCTATAGAAATCGTCGTATTTCCTGAAGCATACAAAACAGCTGGTGACCTATTTGAAGGGAGAATCGTGTGGATTGAAGGAAATGTCAAAATCAATCAAAATAGCAGAAATAGGAACACTGATGATGAAACAGAAGCCGAAGAAGAACGACAGATTCAAGCAGAGACAATTTTAGACATAGAAACCGTTTCCATCGAACAGACAACTGCCGCTGAAGTAACAATCCCAGAATCTGATATCAACAATCTTGAAAAAATAAAAGCATTAAAAGAAATCGCACTTAACAACAAGGGAAAACTACATCTGATCCTACGTCTCATGAGTCCACGTTTCGGTGAAGTCATTGCAAGGTGCGGACCAAACTACAATATCGCTGACGAGGATGTCGTGTTCAAAAAGGTAGAAGACCTATTTGGTGAGGGGTGCATCAAACGAAGCAATCGAACTAAGACAAAAAACAAAAATGGAAGAAACTTTTCTCGGATGGATTATGTCTAAATACTCACCTTAGTTGCAAATAGATCGTCTTCAGTACTTTCAACCCAAGGGGCCAGAGGAGATACTCAAACGATGCAATATCAAACACTCGGTAAAACCGGACTCCGCGTTTCAGAAATCGGATACGGCGGCGGCAGGGTACGTCCAGAACATGATGAAAAATCAATTGCAAATATGATACATTATGCTATAGAAGTTGGAATCAACTACATAGATACTGCCCCAACCTATGGCAGTGGTTACAGCGAAACAGTAATCGGCAAAGCAATCGCAGATCGCCGAGAGGCATGTATCGTGGCAACGAAAACAGAAGCATATCACCCAGATGGCATCCCAGCTGATTTGGAAGGCAGCCTACGCAGACTCAACACCGATTATATTGACATCCTCCAGTTTCATGGGGGTTGGTTCTATGAAAAAGAAGCAGACCAGATCATAAACGGTAGTGGATTAGACACTTACCTTAAACTGAAGGAAGAAGGGAAGATTAGGTTTATCGGATTTTCCGCAGACGGTCCTTCTGGCGGCACAGAGCAACTGATTGCAACGGGGAAGTTTGACATGATGCAAATCCATTACAACCTGATATATCAAAGCACATGTGATACATTCGGCAAGCGCGGCGTAATCCCTGATGCTGTCGCACAAGATATGGGGATTGTCCTCATGCGTTCCACCACAAGCAATGTCTTTCAAAACCTCATGAAACGCTGCTTTCCAAATGAAATGGCAAACGTGGATGTAGATAGTTTCCTACTCAACTATTCACTATCAAACCCAATGGTGAATGTCGCTTTGATGAGCCTGCAAAACACTGACGATGTGGACTGGACAAATGCCGTGTCTGACAATGTCAATGCACGGTTGGACCTAAGAGCAATTCACGGTAGATAATACAATATACCTAATCTTCTAAAGGGTTTCGCGGAGGTCGTTCATCAACCGATGCTTCCTCTTTGCTTAGCACCTCTATGAGATGATAGGCATACCTGCCCACATCTTGTATTTCAGTCCCTCGATCCTCCAGCCTGACTTTGAGTGTCCAGATAAACCCTTCTTCATAATCAAACCCTTGAATACCTTCATAGAAAAAATGCCATTTCCCTGCTTCTTCGTTGAATTCAAGATAACAATCTGATCCTGAAAAACTTGGACATTCAGTTCTATAGGGGCCAATAATGAGTGTTTCTATGTGCTCCTCATCTCTATCACATCCGATGGTGAGGGAAATGAGGATTATTGTGATTAAAAATAACAGAACTGTTAATTTTCGCATTTTTATTACCTCACTATTTTTTGTGTATTAGTTGATTTTGTGTTACATTTTCTTCAGATTGCATTATTATACCAATTCTAATGAATATTGTTTCATAAGGGAATTCAAGTGTTTGTTTATTTAATTGATAATTTTAGTAGCCTCTTTCTTTTTTGCTTTGTTAGATACGTGTGTTTCCATAGCACTACTCTTCTAAGCGTTGTAATGCCTCCTCTATTTTGGCTTTAAGTTCACCTTCTTTATCATCTACAATTTCCAAAGCAGACTGGAAGTCAAGTTTCGCTTCTAAAGTACGTCCCATAGCTTCTTTCGTTAATCCTCGTCCGTAATATGCCATGATATAACCCGGTTTTAGCAAAATCGCTTTACTAAAATCAGATAGAGCCTCCTCATATTTTTTCATTTTGTAATACAGATCTCCCCTATTGTAAAAGACTATGACATCATCCGGTTTCAAACGAAGTACGGTATTGTAGTCAGACAAAGCGTCTGAAAACTGTCCTAACGCTGTTTTAGCACGCCCACGGTTGCCGTAAGCAGCAAGAAATTTGTCATCTATCTGAATTACTTTATCATAATCCTTGATTGCAGAATCGTATTGTCCTAAGTTAGCTTTAGAAATTCCACGGTTGTTGTAGGCAATTAAATCATCAGGATTTAAACGAATAACCGTATCATAATCAGAAATTGCATCGACATGTAATTTTATCTGATCCCTCGCGACACCACGATTGATATAGGCATTAAGATAATCGGGTTTTAATTCAATAGCTTTTGTATAATTCGCAATTGCTTCTTCAAAGTCTCTCTGTGCATCGTTGATATAACCCCATCTGAAGTAGGTTTCTGCGGAGATAATTTGTTGCCAATTTGATATTGGTCTGACTTGTTTGGATCGTGCAATCAGTTGCTTCAGAAAATTGGAAGGTATGACAAAATTACCTCTCTGTTTAATCTCAAGTGATAAGAAAAAGACACCGACTACTTCACCATTAGCGTTTAAAACAGGACCACCGCTGCTTCCCGGAAAAATTGGGTTTTTTGTCTGGAACCATGTGTTATTTTTACCTTTGTTAAGGCTGACAATCACATTGTCTGACATCGTACCACTCACCCCTTTCTTACTACCAGTGATGTAAACGATATCGTTACTTTTTACGACATCACTATTACTGATAGAGGGAGGATTGATGAGAGGAATAGCAGTTTTTAGTATAATAAGGTTATTCTCCTCGTCAGCCGCAGTAATACCTTCTATCTGATATTTCAATGGACGACCAAGTAATTTCACTGTCCCAGATGCAGCACCTTCAATAATTTGAGGGTTGGTTGCTATTAGATTAGGGGCAACAAAGAAACCATTACCAGTACCAACAGGATTTCCTTCTTTATCCTGCATCTCTAAGTACACAGTACTATCTACCGCTTTCTTAACGAATTCTGGAATATTCTGAGCAAACACACTGCCTGCTGAAATAAATAAAAGGATTACTACAAACACTATCAGAGGTAACTGGGACAATGATATTTTTTGTTGTTTCATCTTAGTACTCCTGTTTTCTAACCGAATCTAACCATGCGGTTATAATATTGATTATTTCTGCCATGTTCAGATATTACCTCTGTTATCTCTGAGAGATTTAGATACAACTAAGCAGACAAGAAGTTGCGAATTACATAATCCAGAATCCCACCGTTTTTGTAGTATTCCACCTCTACTGGCGAATCAATTCGGATCAACAATTCCGTTGTGTGTGTCTCACCGTTTGCTCTGACAATTTTCATCGTTGCTGATTGGCTGGGTTGCAAATCATCTGCAAATCCCGTAATACTGATAATCTCGCTACCATCAAGTTTGAGTGTCTTCACATTTTCACCATCCATAAACTGTAAGGGCAAAATCCCCATACCGATGAGGTTGCTACGGTGTATACGTTCATAACTTTCTACGACGACTGCTTTGACCCCAAGGAGTTTCGGTCCCTTTGCAGCCCAATCCCGTGAACTTCCCATACCGTAATCCTGTCCAGCGAAGATAACGGTTGGAACGTTATTTTCACGATAATGAAGTGCTGCTTCGTAAATTGTTGTCTGCGTGCCATCAGGGTATTGAACCGTCCATCCGCCTTCAATATCAGGTGTCATCAGGTTACGGACGCGGCGGTTCGCAAATGTACCCCGACTCATGACCCGGTCATTACCACGTCTTGCACCGTAGGTATTGAAATCTAAAATATCAACACCACGTTCCTGCAGATAAGCACCTGCTGGGCTCGTCGCTGCGATTGCCCCTGCGGGAGAGATGTGGTCTGTTGTGACAGAATCCCCGAAGATACCAAGTATTCTTGCATCTGTGATGTCTGTAATCGGTGCTGGTTCACGTGCAAAACCCTCAAAGAAGGGCGGATGCTGTATATAGGTGCTTCTTTCGTTCCAAGGATAAAGCACTCCTGTTGCACCAGCAAGTTCTTCCCATTCAGGGGCTTGATTGCCGATTGACTCATACATCTCCTTGAATGTCTTCCGGTCAACAGCAGCCCCAATCATCTCAGCGATTTCCTTGCGCGAGGGCCAAATATCCCGCAAGTAAACTGCATCGCCAGCATCGTTGTGCCCGATGGGTTCCGTAGCAAGATCAATATCAATACGTCCTGCAAGCCCATAAGCAACGACAAGCGGTGGTGACATAAGGAAGTTAGCTTTTATTTCTGGATGCACACGCGCCTCAAAATTCCTGTTCCCGCTCAACACACTTGCAGTTACGAGATTTTCCGTGTCAATCGCTTCTTGCACAACCTCGTTCAGAGGACCACTGTTTCCGATACATGTTGTGCAACCATAACCTACCACATTATAACCTAACTTCTCCAAATAGGGTAGCAACCCCGTATTCTGTAAATATGCTGTTACAACCCGCGAACCCGGTGCTAAACTTGTCTTGACATAATCAGGAACACGCAAACCTTTCTCAACCGCTTTTTTCGCCAGCAGTCCTGCACCAATCATCACAGGGGGATTACTCGTATTTGTGCAACTTGTAATCGCTGAAATCACAACTGACCCGTGATTGATGCTGCTATCGCTTGTGACCTTAGTTACGCCAAATCCATCTTCTGTTACTGGTCGCGTAAGGAGTTCATTAAAAGTCCCTTTGACATCTGATAAAGCGATTCTGTCTTGTGGACGTTTCGGTCCTGCAATACTCGGTTCAATCTCGCTGAGATCAATCTCCAACACATCGGAGTATTCTACTTCCCCAGACTTCGGAATACCGAACAACTCTTGTGCTTTCAGATACGCCTCCACAAAGTCAACATGTGCTTCATCGCGTCCAGTCAGACGAAGATAATTTATCGTCTCAGCGTCCGGTGGGAAGAAGCCGATAGTTGCACCATATTCAGGACACATGTTGGAGAGTGTCGCGCGATCAGGTAAAGCAAGTGCCTCAACACCTTCACCGAAAAACTCAACAAATTTTCCGACAACTGCAGCTGCTCTGAGTTTCTGGGTTACTGTCAAAACCAAATCTGTGGCGGTAACACCTTCTTGAAGCTGTCCCGTCATGTGTACCCCAAGTACTTCAGGGGTTAGAATGTACACAGGTTGCCCCAACATCGCTGCTTCTGCTTCAATGCCACCAACACCCCAACCGACAATACCTAATCCGTTAATCATGGTTGTATGGGAGTCTGTGCCGACAACGGTATCTGGATAAGCAATCCCTTCCTCAGCCATCACAACTTGTGCAAGGTATTCCAGATTCACCTGATGCACAATCCCGATAGATGGTGGAATGATATTGAACTTTTCAAACGCTTGTTGTCCCCACTTCAGAAATTCATAACGTTCCTTGTTGCGTTCAAATTCTCTGCGGGTGTTAAACTGAAAAGCGTTCTCCGTACCGTAAGCATCAACTTGTATAGAATGGTCAATTACCAAATCCACAGGGACAAGCGGCTCTATCATCTGTGCATCACCACCGAGTTCTGCCACAGCAGTCCGCATCGCAGCGATATCAACGACGAGTGGAACACCCGTAAAATCTTGGGCAACCACGCGGGCAGGTTTGAATGGAATTTCCGCTGTCTTCGGGGATTGCGCATCCCATTTTGCCAAATTGATAACGTCCTGTTCGGTAATTTGATGTCCATCATAGTTTCGTAATAACGATTCAAGTAAAATACGGATACTGACAGGCAGAGTTTGTATTGAACTCTTAGATGCTTCTGCTAAAGCAGGAAGGGAATAGTACGTATGTTCAGAAACACCGCTTTTTAGGGTTCGGCGCGTATTGAATAGATTGTGAGAGTCTTGGGGCATTTGCTAACTCCTTGATAAAATTATTAGATGTGTATTATTTTATCACAACAAGTGCAGGAATTCAATTGCTTTAATGGGTTTATTTTGTTTGGAAGCATTAAATGAATTATAAGAAAAAACCTGCTGCAGTTAACACAAGTTTTGTATTAACTGCAGCAGGATCGGTAAAATGATTAATTATTATAAATCTTTTGAGTTTTTAAAACAAGATTTTTTCGGTATTAACAGAGTTCTTCTGGCGAAAACAGGATGCCTAATTCGTGCTTAGCGTTTTCTAAACAATCCGATGCATGCACAAGATTATATGTAATATGGTTTGAAAAATCCCCGCGTATGCTACCCGGTGCAGATTTCAGCGGGTCGGTTGCCCCGTTAATAAGTCGGACTAATTGAATTGCATTCTCGCCTTCAACGGCTATCGCGACAATAGGAGATTCGGTCATGAATTCAATGAGTCGATCGTAATACGGTCGTCCCTTATGTATAGCATACAGTTCCTCCGCTTTCGCATGTGGAAGTAACAATAATTTCAATCCAATCAGTTTAAGTCCTTTTCGTTCATATCGGGTGATGATCTCTCCAATAAGACCCCGTTGAACACCATCGGGTTTCACGAGAATCAGCGTCTGTTTTATATCCATTTCAACTCCGTTTCAGTTCTTACCAGTATGTTACTATAAACTTATAAAGTGCCAATATCCGTTCTTGACACCTAACTGTTTTAAGTATATGATAATGTAAATATTTTGTCAAATATTAATATTTATTGGATGTAAAGAAGAGATGTACGACACATTAGGAAGCACAGTACTAAAATCAGGTGAACGCATGGAAGTTGGCATAATTAATGCGCCTGATGAATCGCATGCTAAAGAGATAAAGCAATTTCTCGTACATAAACCGGGGAACTTCAAATGGCATATTGACAGATGCGTAGTGGAATCACTTGACAAATTAGAAACTCGTTTCTATGTGGGCAAAGTTGATGGAAAGATAATCACTAACATCATGACGGTTGAACATGAGGGAATCGGCATTTTAGGGCACGTTTTTACAGTGCCAGATCAGCGGAGGAAACATGCATGTAAAGGTGTTATGACATATCAGATGGAACATTTTCGGCAACGCAACGGGCGCGCACTTTACCTTGGAACTGGCTACGATAGTCATCCCTATCATATCTACCATAGTTTTGGATTCGAAAGCGTCCTACCAAATTCGGGCTTTATGAAGTATCATGTGAAAGCAGATTTTGAGGAAACATACTTCGCTATCACTACGACATATTCGAAATCTGTTGAATGGCACGACTGGCCGAAGTTGACCGCACTGTCTGGAATTATTCGATCAGATACGTTACGTAGTCTTGTGTGGAATATGTATGGGGCGACTAATTTTGAAGGCGGTTTTTTGAGTTTTAAGCACACTTTGGAAACCGATGATGCCTGCGATGACGCTAAATTGTTAGTGGCGGAGAACGGAGCGATTGTCGGTTGGGCAACAGTGTGTAGAGATATGAACTGGCAAAATAATATTGCAATCCTTGACCTATTTTTTTATCCAAACTTTGCCGATGTTGTTCCTAATTTGCTTTCTGCATTGAACTTTCCTGAGTTGAAAGTTCAATGTTATATTGATAACACTGCTGAGAAGAAGGCAGAAATTTTAGAAGCAGCAGGATTTGTCTGTGAAGGAAGGTTTAAAAATCATTTTGAATATAGGGGAAAGGATTACGATGTTTTGGTGTATGGGCGTGAGGTATAGCAGTGGTAGACTGTGTTTTTTACTTCAACACCACAATTTTACCAACCTTTTGCACGCGCTCGTCACCTTTGGTTGCAGTGAATTTGTAGATATAAACGCCGTTCGCAAGCGGATCACCGTCGGCATCTAACCCGTCAAAATGATATTCGTTATAGGACGTTGACGCGTCAAGTGTATCAATAGTCGTGATAAGTTTACCGGTCAGTGTATATATCTTCAGTGTCACTTTATCAGCACCTTCCGTTAGATAATAAGCAAAATCTGTGCCTTTACCGGAACCTGTTCCAGGTCGGAATGGATTAGGAAAGTTCGCGATATTTTTTATCTGAAAACCACCAGCGACTTTCGCATTTATTCCCGCATCCCCTTCATTCCCGTTTGCATCATGTGCTTGCAACCGAATTCGGTACTCGCCTGCTTCCAACGCATCAGTAGGTGAATAGGTGATGAGAAGAGTGTTACTATTCACCGGTGATTTGGATATAGTGTACTCATCTTGCGGAATCCGTTCACCATTCTTTGTAAGGATGATATTTTCTGAGCGAGGATCAATTCCGTTTGCGTCCTCTATTCTGGCAGAAATCGTTGGTGTATCAGAGATGTAATCACCATCAATAAATCCTTGATTTTCAACGGTTACTGTTATAGAAGGGGGTTGAAAATCTGTGTGTGAAAGCAATGCATAAGTTCCCGGCAATTCTACCTTCGCTGAGATATGTTCGCCATCATCTTCCTGTTTTCCGATCCTAATCCAGTTCTTTGTTTCATCATCACGCATATATATATATAGGTCTCCTCCCTCTATAGTTCTCTTAAACGATGCTGTTCCCGTCAATCCAATAGGTTGTTCGGTGAAGTTTAGCCTGTATGCAACTGGTGGAGTCAGTCCATCTCCTGTCGTAGCATAAGAGATATCTGGCTGATTTATTAAGGACAATTCTTCTGTCTCAATCGTCAGTTCTGTTTGCGTCTGAAGGTTGCCTTGTGGAATTGTAATATTGAATATTCCGTCAACGCTCCGGATCGGCTTGTTTTCGTCTTCAGGACCAAGGAAAACTCTGCTATTTACAAATTCCCTTGACACGATGTTATTATACTCTCTTTCTTCAGCTATCATGCCATTTGGATTTTGTGCAGTCGGCATATCTACAACGACAGTCACAAGGTATCTTCCGGGGTCAGGTTTCCAAGGGACACTTACCCCCACAGACGCATCCGGTTCAATTTGCGGTAAGATTTGAACTTCTCCGATAGGTGTAGCGTTCTGAAGTAACTCTATTGTCTCCTCTGGAATTTCCGAATCTTCTGTCATTGATGTATAAAAAAAGCGGACAGGTGCGTTTTTGACATCAAGTGTGCCAAAGTTCCTGACTTGTACTGAGAGGTGGTAAGGTGGGTTGGTGTCCCAATTAAGGGTACTTTCTGCAATAGCAAGGTCCGCTCTGCCAACTCTATAGGTAACAACCTCGGTTTGAAGCACACGTCCAGTCTTTGGTCTAACCAATAAATAATAATCTATCAGCTCGCCAAGTCCATGTCCAGGAATAGGTTGCTCGGTTCTATAGGTTTTTCCCTCATGGGGTACGATTGGAATTACTGTAGCTTCAGTTCGGCGATCTGCAAGATATTGCGTACTCCAATAGAGTGCTATTTCTTCAATGGTATTCTGATTGACGACATCGGCAAATACATGGACAGGTTGCTCAGATGGAACGTGGGCAGGCTCATGCCTTACATTGTCTATGTATTGAGATAAGGGATTGTACGCAGAATAACCAATTGCATCCTCCTCACCATTCCAAGCATAAGTCCTTATATGCCAGCTTTCAAAAGCACTGTTATAAGGAACTTCAATTTGAGCGTTGAACCTTCCATCAACCACTGAGACAGTTTCCTTACGTGGTGTTGTGTCCATACCACGGACATGGACGGTATCGGAAGAACGGTATTCTGAGCGTTTTTTCTTCACTCTTCTGTCGATCGGGTTCGGAAGTACTGTTATTTCTACCTCACCGTTAAAATCAAGGTTAGGTAATGAACCAGAAACCGACAATGACGTACCAGACTGAAAAACGTCTCGATGTAGGATTTCGTCTGTCTCTACCTGCAGTTGATGTTGTTTATGCGGTAATCTCAACTGAGTTGCGGGATCCCCAAAAAGCGTAAAGACTTCTGCAATATCGGGGTATCCAGGTAAGTCAATCAGAAACTGTGATTTTGCCTGAGCAAGGATTGCACCTACCCTTTGAGTTTTCTCTTTGAAGATAACATCAAATATTTTTTTATTTAGTATGTGATCTTGCAGTAAGAGGCCTATGCTTGTGCCGCCGACAACAGCGATAGCACCACCACTTTCTGATCGCAGTAACTCTTCCGCGAGACAACCTGATGGACTATCAAATTCACCGGTAAAACAGGTCATACTAAGCACAAACGGCAGCTGCGAAATATTCGTTAAGTTCTGGTGTGGGTCCTGCAAACCCATCATACGGCTTGAGGCTAAAACCCCACCAGCCCCATGTCCAACATAGTTCACAAGAATCGCCCCATCGTTGAAACCATCTATCACCATTCGCCCGACAGGTGTCGTTCCTTCCCCTAAGTTAATTTCTTCTTCAACAGTTGCAGGTGCATAGATAGGTACATCTTCATACTTTTCACTGAGATAATACTCTTCTGTAAGTGTGTCTGTCTGTGAGTGAAAATCAAAGTCTGAACCTGCAAGCATGAGGATGCGTTTGTGCCAGGGACCGATTTCGTTTGTGGTTTCATAAGCGATAGCACGTTCAACAAATATTCGCACATCAACACTATTATTCGCTGGTACTCTACCGATAAGCATTTCTGGAAAACTATCGTTACCTTTAAAGGTAACGAACTGGTGATCGCTTGCAGAAGAACCATATCCAGGTACCTGTACCTGAATCGTAGGTACAAAACTGGTTCTCTCTTTTGGGTTTGCATCCCCCATCAAGAGCACGTAAGTAGGTGCTGGAGACTGCCAGTTTTCATAAGCATACTTGAGGAAATCTCGCAGAGCATACGGATTATTTATACCATGATTGAATTCATCATATATATCTTCTACTGTCACAACTTTGGACCGCAGCCCTTGTTGGCTGCGGAAGTTCGCAAGTGGTTGTACATCGCGCACAAATTCTGTGTCTGTGATAATGATATAATCTGCACCGTTATGTTGTCCGCGTAAATCGGAAGGCAAATCTTTGATGATTTCTATAGGTGTTAGGTATTGGTCGTTTGTGAGTGCAATATATTGAATACCCGTGTTGAGTTTGAGCGTTCCATCAGGATTGTATTGTGGTGTCACGTTAATACGCGACGATTGAAACGAAACTGAATACACACCTGGATTGTCCTTATCTTCTACAGGTACTAAACCGACATACCGTGTCCCATCAACACTATATATATTGATGTTGGGATCGGTAAAGTTCAATAATTCTACCTTAAAATTAGGATTCACGTTCCCGGTTTCGTCATCGGGCAGTGGTGTTACAGAAAACGGTAACACATTGTCTTGTGCTTCATAAGTCCGCCAATAATCTATTTCAAACCAGTTCATCATGACAAGATCCAATTCTTGTCCCTCAGAAGGCATAACTGCGGTGATTGTATTTCTGCCGTTTTTGAGGTAAGATTGTGCCACCTGTCGATTTTCAGAAATGAGCTCTGTTTCCCCTTCCCACCGAGGCGTTCCAATTACAATATCATTGTTCAGCCAAAGTTCTATGAAGTGGGAACCTTCCGACCTACCGTGTAATACGGTGCGTACTGTTGCTTTTTGACCAGTGCCTGCCACACCATCTAATGAAAAATTAAATATTCTTGTTTCTGGTGCGCTTATCTGTGTCCAAAACCAACTGTCATCTGGTAAATCGGGTAACGATGCGAGTGTAAAAATCCGTACTTGGAGACCACTACTGAACTCTTGATAGTCATCATCAAGGTCTAATCCAAAGTTTTTAAAACGTCGAAACTGATTATCCTTTTCAACATGGACACGTGTAAAGAAACTCTTAGGTTCATAGAGTGCGGAAGTGTATATGGGAAATCCTAAAGCATCTAAAGGAACTGCAGGGGTTTCTGTGGAAAGTGGTTTTGTTTCCATACGCAACCCCGGTCCATCATTCCACGAAAGCCAATATACATTATCATCAGAATACGGGTGAATATATGTTTTTTTCCCACTCAGACGTTGTGCATAGAAGATGATTTCACCTTCAGTGGAAAAACCCGATGTGCCAGTTTCTGAACCTCCGTTGCCACCGTTGCGAACATAAATCGGCACCTGATTACCTTTGTTAGAGATAGCAATAGTCGCAGGTCTAATCGTTGATATATCTATCCCTGCTGCTACCAAATCTCTACCTGTAATTCGGTACATACCCGATTCCCTAATAATAATCTTATATTGCGGTGTAAATAGTGCAGGAGCACTGGGTAGTGAAAAATGGAGATTAGGCTCAGTAAGGGACGCATTTGGAGATCGATTACGAACTTGAATTGGCACCGAGGCTGGTGAACGCCAATGTTTTGCACTTTGGGGATTAACCAGTAGATTTTCAAGCATATCTTCATAGACTATAGACTCTGGACGTGGAAAACCTTGAAGTGCAGACGGTGCATTCGCCAACCGATTGAATTGCACCTCTACTACCAAACTATGATAGAGTTTGACAACACCAGTGACAGGGTTATATTGAACAGGGTTTAGTTGAATGGGCAACACTCGATTCTCTCTAATCCATCCAGCAGTTCCGATTTTAGCGAGATTGTCTGGAAAAAAGCGATGAGTTGTATAAACCGCATCGGATTCGGTGTTTGATTTCAATGCAGTTATGCCAGTTTCCTCTCGTCCAAAATCAACGTAATTGTCTGCGATCTTGTGTTGCAATTTATATGTGCTAAAGTCGGTCCTATCAACAACCTGCACCGTAAAAGTGGTATCAGGTGGAACTCCTATAAGTGTTGCCTGAAATGGGATCCGTGGCATGCCAAGTTCTGTTGTGTAACGACATCCTGGGAACGAAAGCGTTTGAAAAAGTTTGCCGTCACGTTCTTGTGTGCCAATTTTTAATTCTGATTTCGGAATATTGAGTTGTATTTTTACGCCGTGCTGAGTTGCACTGACTAACTCAATATCTCGACTGGTGTTGGATATTCCGGTTGCAGACAATCTATCTTGAGGTGCAACCGTTTGTACTTCGGCAGAAAATGACACTATTTGAATAAGCAGCAAAATGACTGTGGGAAAAATAATGTTTTTCATTGTTTTTAAGTTTTTAAGAAATTATGTATGGGTATTAAGGGAACGGAATTATATCACTTTTTATCAACCAGATGATAAATCTCAACTTCTCTAATTTGAGCAGTTGAAGGACGCACCACCCTATAATGTGGAAAGTATTGACCCGCCATTGTTGTACGACGGTTTACGATTTTGTCTCCCGGTTCGGTAACAACTTTGTTGATTATGATATCGTCTGCTGTACGAGTTACTGCAATCCTAATCATCCGCGTCCGAAAGTTCAATCTGTCAAATATGAATTTTTGCTGTGCGCGTTTGCCTTCAAGGTCGCGTCGCTGCGTGACCGATTCGAATGTCACCCATTCGCCACTGTCGGAATTTAGATAGTCCATCTGAAAACGGAATAAGTTACCGTTATGAATGATAATTTTACGTACCGGCTGAATTTCAGCAAAGCGGATGATGAAGTTACGTTCATTTTTTGCGGGAAGTGTGGCAACAGTTTGCGGGTTTCCATCGTTCAGACCGGGATGGTTCGCTTCAGTACCAAAACTCGCTTGTGCAATGTTTTCACTGTACTGTGTTGACAATACTTCCGCAAGACGGCAGGCACTCAGATTCAAACAGAGAATAAAGAAACAGATAACAAAGAATAGGTTTTTCTTATTTATTCTTCCCATTTTGTTTCCTCCAAAAATTCCACGTCAAAGTGGTCAACAATCCCCATGATGAGTTCACGGATCGGTGCATATTCTATCCCAAAGACCTCTTGTGCAACACCCGGGCCGGCTCCTACAATTACCGTATCGCCTTCGCCTGCCCCCACATAATCAACCGCAATCGTAGGGGTGCGAACAAGTTCTGACCTGAGACTCAACGGTTGCACATACAGCAGCGTTCGATTCTGATACGCAGGGTGCTTAATTACAGAAACGACTTTACCAATGACTTTTGCTAAGTACATAATAAGATTTTCCTCACAACGTGTTAGGACAGTGTTTAGTTCAGTTCCTCAATCAGAGTAACAGAATCCACTATCCCAACAATCGCCACATCTACCGGCATCCGTTTTCCGGGTTGTACACCGACTGCATCCCCACCGGTAACGAAGTATACAGTTTCACCGACTCCAGCGTCTTGCAGTGTATCCACTGCGACAAGCGGTTCCGCAATAGGGTTATGTTTTTCATCTAAAGGTTGCACAATGAGAAGGCGTGTGCCTTCCAAACTCGGATCCTTTCGCGTTGCAACAACAGTACCAATAACTTTACCTATATCCATTTAGTATTCTCTCAATTTGAAATAATTCACTTTATTTTATGCCGTACTCATTTAACTTAGTGTGAAGTGTGTTTCGGTTAATGCCAAGTATCTCTGACGCTTTGCTACGGTTGCCTTCCGTATGCTCAAGCACAATTTCAAAGAGCGGTTTCTCAAAAATAGCTCGGATTGCAGCGTGTAATTCTCCTGTTTCCGCATCGGATTCCAAATAACGCACCACTTCTCCCTGTAATAACGTAAAAATCTGTTGATCCAGGTCCTGATCGTCTAAAGTACTATCTGGCGTTTTATCGAATATTTGTGAAAAATGCTCTTTGAGTAACATCTGTCCGGAACACATAACAAGTGCGCGTTTGATAGCATTCTCAAGCTCGCGAACGTTACCGGGCCAAGGATATTCTGCCAGTTGATTGATTGTCTCAGAAGAAATCCCGACTTTTGGCAGCTGATACTCTTGGGCAAATTGATTTGTGAAAAGATCTATCATTTCCGGGATATCCTCTTTACGTTCTCTGAGAGGCGGAAGCGAAATAGGAATCACATTCAACCGGTAGTATAGATCATCGCGAAATGTTTTTTGTGCAACTGCAGTATCAAGTTGTCGGTTTGTTGCAGCAATGATACGCACATTTATAGGACGTGTCCCATTACTACCGACAAGTTCAATCTCGCGTTCTTGTAGAACTCGCAGTAACTTCATTTGGATTTCAATCGGCAACTCTCCGATTTCGTCAAGGAAAATAGTGCCACTATCCGCCTGTTCAAACTTGCCTTTCCTATCAGTATGTGCATCCGTAAACGCACCTTTGACGTGACCGAAAAGTGTACTCTCGATTAGACTTACAGGTATGGCACTGCAATCAACAACGACAAACGGATTATCACAGCGCGGACTGTTTTGATGTATCAGTTCCGCCACCAGTTCTTTACCCGTACCGCTTTCTCCCATAATAAGCACCGTTTCATCACTGACTGCAGCACGACCAATTATCTGATAAACAGCTTGCATTGCAGGACTTTGTCCGACCATCTTCCCTTGCCCGTTTGTGTCAATAGATGTAATGGCTACTTGGACATTTTTGGTTTGGTGTGTTGCAGCAGCAGCACGCGATACAAGGTCCAATAGATTTATTAGGTCTATAGGTTTGGTAAGGTAACTATAAGCTTGACGTTTGGACGCTTCAATCGCAGTTTGTGTAGTGCCGTGTCCAGTAATAATAATGATTGATGCTGTAGGATTTAGTTTCTGAATAGATTTTATCAAGTCCAACCCGTCTGTATCGCCTAAGAAGATGTCAAGTAGAATGACATCAAACTCATCCTTTTCAACACAATCAATCGCCTCTTCTCCGTTTTGTGCTTTGACGGTGTCATAACCTGCCTTATTAAGAGCAGAACTCAAAACTGAACGTAGACTGTGGTCATCATCGGCAATTAGCACTGAATAAGACATGAATTTTGTTTCCTTTTGATCAGCAAATTTACAATATACACCTATATGCCATACACCTATATGCAAGGTTCTAAGTTACAAGGTAGTGTTAAAATAAATGCAGTACCAGTAGATAGGTTTTTATCAACCTCTATGCTCCCTCCGTGAAGTCCCAATATCTTTTGACTGATGTAAAGTCCAAGCCCTGTTCCCTTCTGTTTTGTTGTATAGAAAGCATCAAAAAGATGAGGAATTTCGTTAGGTGGAATACCGGCCCCCGTGTCTTGTATCCAAATGTTCAAGGTTTCCGTTTCATTCTCCGTGTAGGTTCTAATAGTTAACGTTCCACATAAGTCCATTGCTTCAATTGCGTTAGAAAAAAGGTTGAAAATGACTTGTGTAATCCCATCTTGATTGATATTCACATAAGGGCATTCAGCATAATCACGAACCACTTCAATGCCATTACGATCCAATTCAGGTTGATACGTTGCAATGCAGTTATCCAGCAGTTGGTCAATCTTGCAGAGTTCTGTGTCCGAGATTGCTGGTTTACCGAACGCAAGCAATTGTTCTATGGATCGATTTAACCGATCTACCTCTTTGATGATAATCGCGGTATATTCGTCAATTTCGGTGCGTTCCTCTTTCGACAACGGTGCGAAGTGATCATCGGATTCGCTCAGCAGCTGTGTTGCTAACCGAATACTACCCAACGGATTTCGCACCTCATGTGCAATTGTCGTCACCAACTTACCGAGTGCCGCAAGACGTTCTGATTGCAACAATGCCTCAATCGTCTGTTTAATCTTGACACGTTGTGCAATGATTGACGCTATGATTGTTAATACCTGTTCGTCTTCGGCAGCAGAAAGTTCATCCTTTGCCTTGTCAATCGTCAAAGTGCCGATAACACGTTCCTCTACAAAAACAGGTAGCACCCAAAATCCAATAGTATCTTTGGATTCAACCATCTCAGGTGGAAACAATTTGACAGAGGGTCGGGGAATGCGATATTGCGGCACACCCACCGCTTCACCCTCTGCTAACACCTGCTTCTCAATTTCCCCTATCTGATCATCTGTTCCGCGTTTCTGCTCTGCTGCTGTTAGTCCCAGATTCACCTCAACGGATGTCACAAGTTCATCGTCTTCATAGATTTTCAATGCACCGCGATAGATACCGAGGCGTTCAGAGAGGATTTCAATAATGCGGTGAAAGAGTTCTTCCAACTCAAGTGCAGCATTCGCTGCTTGGCTTACCTCAAAAACGATGGACAGATCCCGCACCCGTTTCTCTAAAGTTGTCTTTTCGCTACTAACCCTATCAATCTCTTTTACACGATCTAAGCGTTGAATTCGTAACTGACGTATCGTCCTGACAAGAACAAACGCTACAATTGGATATAGAAACGCAACAGCAAAACTCTCTAACTGGAGTGGATTTTGTAATGCATATACCCAATTGGCAACTGTTGTCAGTCCGAGTAGAACATTCTGATTACGCAAATTCCCATAGATCGCTGCTAATAATATCACACCGTAATAAAGATGTGAAATGGTAAAATAATACTGATGTGCACCGGTAGCATAGATAGCAATATTAACACCAAGCACACCGAATGCTAATAATAGTGTTCTCATGGGAAGTTTGCGTCAAGATCAAGTTGATAGTGTACCAAAACGGATCTAACGCTCTTACAACTTTAGGAAATTGTCCAACATTTTTAGTCCTACGCGTCCACTCTTTTCTAAATGGAACTGTGTTGCAATTAAGTTGTTATGGGAAATAGCACTGCAGAATTCAAGACCGTAAGTCGTATTACTAATGATTGTTTCAGCATTATTCGGAACAGGAAAATAGGAGTTGACGAAGTAAAAATGAGCAGGATTGGGAACGCCTTCAAATATCGGATGCGGACGGACTTGACAAACTTCATTCCATCCAATCTGTGGCACTTTGAGACGGGCATCTGCGGGATATTTTTTCACACTACCCGAAAGCAAACCGAGACATTCAGTATCCTCCTCCTCACTATGTTCAAAAAGAATTTGGATACCGATGCAGATGCCTAACATCGGTTTGCCAGATTTGTAGTATTTGACAAGAACTTCGTCAAGTGAAAGGTTTTGCAGGTTTCCCATAGTCGCTTTTGCAGCACCGACCCCTGGAAAAATCACACTTTCTGCACTGAGAATGGTATCGGCATCATCAGTGATCTTATTTTCATAACCGAGATGGTCCAAAGCACGGGCAACACTTGTAAGGTTTCCTGCTTTGTAGTCTATAATTGCAATCATATATATTTAGTCCAATACACCTTGTTCTTTCAAACGTGCGATAAGTTGTGCCTGCGTACCTGTGCCTTTCGTTGAATTACACGCACCGCAGAGCAGTTGTAGGTTATCCTCATGGTCGGTGCCGCCTTGCGATTGCGGCACGATATGGTCAACCGTCATGTTCCGAAACGGGAATTGAGTCCGACATCCATTACATAACCCCTCCTGCTTACCGAACAAGGTGTGTTTGTGGGTGCGATAATTGGGGAGCTGTTCACTCCGTTTCGGGATGTCGGTGCGATGGATAACATCTCCGAACATTCCGATTTCGTTCTCCAGACGCACACGCACAAGGTCAACTGTTTTCGGCGATATGTCTATGCCGATCCATTGACGTTGTAGTCGTTCGGCAGCAACGCACGTAGTCGCGCACCCACAGAACGGATCTAACACGATATCGTCTTTATTGCTACTTGCTTTGACAATGCGCTCTAATAAAGCGACAGGTTTCTGTGTGGGGTAGCCGACCCGTTCTTTAGATTTACTTGCAATCGGATTTATATCCGAAATCACATCGTTTACTCTTCTTCCGTGCGATATTGATAAGTAACGCTTGAAACCTGGGACCCTACCCCTTGGTGGCCAATATATCAAACCGGCAGTATCCAAAACTTCCAGTCTTTCGTGAACAGAAAGTTCCTCATAATTGTCAGGCGGTTCAACACCCTCTGGCCAAGCTTCTCTGCGTGGTGTGCTCCAATTTCTACCAACCAGACTCGGATCTACACCCCGCCACGGTTGACCAGACTCACCGTTTTCTGTCACACTTCCTGCCGTTAAATCGCCGACGCAGTACAGTCCTCTCTCGTCACGATGACGATAAGCTTTCTTTACGTACTCCGGATTGTGTTCTGTATAGACATTATTCCATACTTTTTGGCTGCTTTTGCTATAAAACAGTATCATATCGTGAACCCTGCCGAACTGCTGACCATGACTACGCGTGTTTGTGCGTTGCCACACAACCTCATTCCGAAAGTTGCTCGTGCCGAACACCGCGTCCATTAGCGTTTTGAGATAGTGGCTGGCAGTTGGATCGCAGGGCAAGTATATGCTCCCAGTCTTTTTCAGCACTCGCTTCATCTCTAACAACCGCACTGCTATCATTATCAGGTAAGACTTCATACCTTTGCCGTGTGCCAACTCCGCTGCATGGATCGCTTGGTAGAGTGCTGGTTCACGGTCAGCTATCTCACCGTGCCATGCGTTGTCTACATCAGAAAGCGTCCATGTGTCTTTGAATGCAGCCCCAGCTGCCTCGCTCCCGATCGGCGCGGCATAGTTGCGGTTAGAGTTAAACGGCGGGTCAAGATAGATAAGATCAATGGTCTCGCTGTCTATCCCCCGCAGGATGGGGAGGTTATCGTGTGAGAATTTGTAACACTTTTGAGGAGGGGCGTCGCAATCACACTCTAAATAACCGTACCATTCCAAAATTATCGGGTTACCCTCTTGCAAGGAACTACGTCTTTCCTTTAGTGATGTCTTTTTTACAATACCAATCTTTATATACTTATCTGTTGATCGCACAAAGTATATCTTATGTGTATTCATAGCAGTATACGTTCAGTTAACGGAGTTTGAAGTTACCATCAGGTTCATTTATCTCTTGACGGGATAGATTTTGAATACTTCCATAATGCCCTATCAAGAGTTCGCATACATACATTGTTTTCAGTTGCTTTTTCACGGCAAAACTTAACATAATCCAACCAGAAAGGAAACGATGTCCTATCTTCCCACGGTAACCCCACAGACCAAAGGGCGTGTTTATCAAGGATAGGATATTTGTTAATATCAAATAGATGTAAGATCGCAGAACCTACTGGTTCACCTACACCATGTAACTCCACACAATATTTGAGTTTTAAAGAATCTTTTTTCTCTGTAAACGTCTTTTTTGTAATTTCTATTACTTCCTCCTCACAATTTTTAAGAGTTAACTCTGCCTGATTGAAACGGGCAAATGCTTGTAATTTCCATTCTGCTATTTGAAATAATTCCTCTCTTTTCAAATACTTTCTTTCTTGCACCTTATCCTTTAGGTCAATAAGTCGTTGCTCCATATTTCGCTCACCTTCAGATAAGTCTTTCATATATTCATTTTCCCAAAATACTATTTCAGATTCGGAAAAACGTAATTTCATACTCATAATATCTTCCTTTCTGTGGATAACAGTCATTACAACTCCTGCAGCTGCTTTTGCAGATTTGCCATTTCAATTGCTGTGGCAGCGGCTTCAGCCCCCTTATTGCCAGCTTTTGTCCCCGCACGTTCAATCGCTTGTTCAATCGTATCTGTGGTAATAATACCATTGATAATCGGAAGGGCGGTCTGTAATGAAACCTGTGCAATACCTTTGGCACTTTCCCCCGCAACATAATCAAAATGTGGCGTAGCACCGCGTATCACAGCACCAATACAGATAAGTGCATCATAGCGACCGCTTTCGGCAAGTTGTTTAGCAATACCTGGTGTCTCAAAAGCACCAGGAGTCCATACAACATCAACATCATCTAAGTTACCACCGTGACGTTTTATGGCATCAAGTGCACCATCCAGAAGTTTTGTCGTGATGAAACTGTTAAACCGACTAACAACAATACCGAATTTGAGTCCGGTGCTATTTAGGTTACCTTCGTATATGTTTGGCATATTTATTATTCCTACAAGAAAAATCGCTTATAATTTAAAGGAGATGTCCCAGTTTTGTTCGCTTTGTCTGTAGATAGCGTCTGTTATGCGGATTTGGTGTTGTCTGCAAACCAATCTGTTCAACAATCTCCAATCCATATCCCGATAAACCTTTGACTTTTTGCGGGTTGTTTGTCATAAGCCGCATCTTTTTAACACCTAAATCTACCAGAATCTGAGCACCGATGCCATAATCGCGTAAGTCAGGTGGAAACCCAAGCCGTTCATTCGCCTCAACTGTATCCAAACCTTCATTGTCTTGAAGTTGGTAAGCGCGAATTTTGTCTTTTAGTCCCATACCCCTGCCTTCCTGACGCATATAGAGTAAAACGCCTCGTCCCTCTTTCTCTATGTTTTGAAGGGCAATTTGCAGCTGCTCGCCACAATCACACCGAAGAGAACCGAAGACATCGCCGGTTAAACATTGTGAGTGTACCCGCACCAATATAGGGCTACCATCTCCAACCTGTCCTTTCGTTAATGCAATATGTGTATCAGTGGGTTCGCCGGGTGTCGGTTCGCCATCAACATTACTCTCATAAGCGTGTAGTTTGAATTCTCCGTGATCAGTCGGGATTTCCGCAGTTGAAACACGCTTAATCAACGTTTCAGTGCTGCGACGATAAGCGATCAGGTCAGGAATTGTAATGATTTTCAGATTGTGTTGCTCGGCAAATTCAAGTAACTCTGGGACACGCGCCATCGTGCCATCATCGTTGAGCACTTCACACAAAACCCCCGCAGGATATAATCCTGCAAGTTTTGCCAAATCCACCGTCGCTTCGGTATGACCAGCACGTCTCAGCACCCCGCCAGGTTTAGCTTCTAATGGGAAAATATGTCCAGGTCTCACAAAATCGGAAGGAACAGCGTTTTCGTCAACAAATTTCCGAATGGTATACGCTCGTTCTTGGGCAGAAATTCCAGTAGTGACTTCCTTTGCGTCAATCGTCACCGTAAATGCAGTCTGCATCTGTGCGGTGTTGTCCATCACCATCGGGCTAAGTTGCAGTTCAGCGAGACGTTCTGTACAGGTGGGAAGGCAGATCAACCCGCGCCCGTGTTTCGCCATAAAGTTGATTGATTCTGCTGTCACCTTTTCTGCTGCCATGATGAGATCACCTTCATTCTCACGGTCGGGTTCATCCACAACGATGATCATCTCACCCGCTTTAATTGCAGAAAGGGCTTCAGGAATAGTACTAAATTCCATGATTTTTTTATTTATACGCCTTATCCGTATCCATGTTTTTGTAAAAAATCTAAGTCTATTGTTTGCTGTGATGGTGTCTGATTTTGCATCAGTGTTTCAATGTAACGTGCCATCACATCCACTTCAATGTTCACAATATCACCACTGCGTTTTTTGTCAAGGGTTGTGACTTCTAAAGTATGTGGAATCAGTGCCACCTCAAATCTATTGTTAGCCACATTCGCGATAGTTAAGCTCACACCATCAACGGCAATGGAACCTTTATAAGCAATATAGGGTTTCACCTTGGGACTGACTGTGACCCGCATGATTACCGAAGTGCCTTCGTTTTTCCAACCGCTGATGGTAGCAGTTTCGTCTACATGACCTAATACGAGGTGTCCCCCAAGTCGATCTCCTAAACGTAGTGACCGTTCAAGATTGACTTGCGTCCCAACTTTACATGAACGAAAAGTCGTCTTACGGCATGTTTCTTCGCTTATATCTGCAACGAACCCATTAGAGTCAAGTGATCTTATAGTCAAACACGGACCATCAACCGCAATACTGTCACCTATTTTGGCATCTTCAAGTACCGTTTCTGCCTTTATTCTGACAGTCACACCACTGGATTTCGGATGTACTTCGGTTATTGTTCCAACTTCTTCAATGATACCAGTAAACATGCTATTAGAAATACCCCTCAATCAATAGGTCACAACCGATTTCGGTGATAGTCCAACGTTGCAATTCCGGTGCATCAATCAAACGCGTTATCCCTTCACCGTCAAAGACACCCGGCGCGTCGTTTCCACCGATAAATTTAGGTGCAACAAAACACATGACTTTATCAACAAGTCCGGATGCCAGTGCACTGGTATTGACTTTACCACCACCTTCTACCAAAACACTTGTTATCTCGCGTGTCCCTAAGTCTTTCATCAATGTTTTGAAACAGACCCGTCCATTGTTTGCGGGTATTATTACAACTTCAGCTCCCACCTTCTCCAACTTAACGATATTCTCAGCAGGTGCTTGCGTTGTAACAGCAATAATGACCCTCGCATCGCTCTCTGAGTTGAATACCTTGGCAGATGTAGGTGTTCGTCCGTGCGAATCTAATACAATACGCGTTGCGTCTTTTCCCTGTTTCTGTGTCAATCTCGTGGTCAAAGCCGGATTATCGCTTGTAATAGTCCCGACACCAACAAGAATCGCGTCTACCTCATCGCGTAATTCATGTCCCTTTTGTCGTGATGCCGCCGATGTTATCCATTGCGATTCACCTGTTGACGTTGCGATCTTCCCATCCAGACTCATCGCCATTTTCAATATAATAAACGGGTAACCCGTTTTTACATGTTTAATATATACCTCATTCAGTTTTTCCGCTGCTTCCGCACACAATCCTACATTAACTTCTATCCCAGCTTTCTCCAACTGCTTGATGCCTTTGCCTGCTATCTTCGGATTCGGGTCTAAATGTGCAGCGTAAACATGTTTAATACCTGCAGCAATAATTGCCTCAGTGCATGGCGGGGTGCGTCCCCAATGGCAACAAGGCTCAAGGTTCACATAAAGGGTCGCACCTTTCGCCTTTATACCTGCATCACGCAAACCGTGTATTTCTGCATGGGGACCACCCACTTTCTGATGATACCCTTCACCGACAACTTCCCCAGCGTTAACAATCACAGCACCAACAAGTGGATTCGGACTCGTCCGTCCCTTCCCCTGCTTTGCCAAAACTAATGCACGGTTCATAAACGCTTCATGCGTCTTGTTCATCGCAATGTATCACCCACAGTACTTTACATATAAGTATACCACAATTTCAGGGTAAATCAAAATCATTTTTGTCAACATCTACCGATTTCAAACACTCAAGCACATCAGTTTGATCAACCAGATCAAACTGATGCGTCCCAATATACATATACCGAATTGTCCCAAGTTTGTCTATGATAAAAGTTGCGGGTCTTGCAATGTTGTAAGCCTCAAAACTGAGCCAATGATATACACCATAACTCTTGATGACACCTCTATCTTTGTCAACCAAAAGTGGAAAAGTGATACCGTTTCGTTCAGCAAACCCCCGTAGTTCTCGGGGCCACTGACCAGCAATACCAATCGGAGTCGCGTGATACTTCGCGTAATCATCAGAATAGTCTTGCACTGCAGCCAACTGGCGGCGACTATTCGGTCACCACGTCCCTCGGAAAAAGGTCAGAACTACGTGTTGTACATCACGAAAAGCCTCAAGCGATACAACCTGCCGTCGATGTGACGGCAGTGAAAATGAGGGCGCAGTATCACCAATGTTGAGTATTTTGTTTTTACGTGGCATACCGCTATTTTCGCAGAAATTAGGAGTTGTGTCAAGGGTGTGTAAAGTTTTGGCATATACTTTGTGAGAATCGCGGATTTCGCGGAGGGCGCGGCGTGTGTACGGAATCGCGGAATGCGCGGATTTCACGGAGAACGCGGAAAAGATCGCTGTCATTCATCGTATTACTTCAATGATGCGTTAACTTAGCAAGACAATCCATTGTTGGTGTCTTCTCCGCGTCTTCTGTGTCCTCCGCGATTCTGCACCCAAATCCGCGCTATCAACCGATAGCCGACTGCTGAAACCCATTGGATATATATTGGAAATCCCAATAAACAGACACCCAAAAAACTACAAAACGCATTAAAAATCACTTATAATATATACAAAAAATAAGCACGCAACAAGAACGTTATGCAAAATCAAAAACCGAACAAAAAACACCAACAAAAAAACCGTACCGAAATCCGACAATAATTTTACCAAAAAAACACTACAAAAACTCCCATGAAGCTTTATGAAAACTGGACGCATAACGAATTAACAAAACCGTACC